>MUIB01000089.1 GCA_002084135.1 Spirochaeta sp. LUC14_002_19_P3
GGCGGGATCTGAAGATGATGCCCTGGCGGTGTTTAATGTATTTAATCAGGAATAGTTGCTGCTGACACCTTTTTCAGGCTGGAGACTTTAGGCTGGAGGTTTCAGATTCGGGGGATGGGTTTTCCTTTTTTGGTTTGGAACCACCAGCCTGCGCCGAGGCTTCGGCAGGTAGGCGAAAGGCTTCAAGAGACAATCTTTTTTAAGAAGACCACATTCCATCCTTCTATTATCAATTATCTCAAGCATTCATCATCAACAAAGCATTCTTTCGCCCCTTTCGTGGCCCCTCCCTCCCCCGAAGAGCTATCTCCAGCCTCAAATCTCAAATCCCCCCTGCATTATCCCAAAATTTCCACCTGAATTTTTGATGAATTTATCAAAAAATTCACTAAAAATTGCGGATTAAATAATTCGTTTCCATTGTGCTTAATTTTTTATCATAAAAAGAGACAATTGCGTTATTTTGTCATTGACACATAGAGAAAAATCCATTACCTATACAGTTCAAGTCAAATTTGGAGAAATATATGCTGCAAGCCCACGGGCTCTATAATCCCGATCAGGAACACGATGCCTGTGGTGTCGGGTTCATTGCCAGAATTAACGGCGAGAAGTCCCACGATATTGTGGAAAAAGGCGTGGAGATACTCTGCAATCTCGAACACCGCGGTGCGGTTGGCGGCGATTTGAAAACGGGAGACGGTGCCGGGATGCTCATTCAGCTTCCTCACCGCTTTCTCGACAAAAATACCTCCTTCCCCCTGCCTGGGGCGGGAGAATATGGGGCTGGAATCATCTTCCTCCCTCAGGAGGAAAAAAAGTGCGCGGAGGCCATTGCCCTAACTGAAAAAATCTGTGCCGAAGAAGGGTGGAAATTCCTTGGCTGGCGGGAGGTGCCGGTGAATCCCGACTGCCTCGGGGAATTCGCCCTTCGGGAAATGCCTGGCATTCGTCAGTTTTTTGTAAGGAAATCCGGCCTTAGCGGAGATTTACTGGAACGCGCCCTCTATATTTTGCGCAAATGCCTCATCCGTGCGGGGAACCAGGCCAAATACACCATAGAGGAGTATTATATTCCCTCGCTTTCGGGGCGTACTATGGTATACAAGGGCATGTTTGTCGCCCGTCAGTTTTTATCCTTCTATCCCGATCTTACCGATAAGGACATGGAAAGTGCTCTGGCTCTTGTGCACCAGCGCTACAGCACGAACACCTTTCCCTCCTGGCCTCTGGCCCATCCTTACCGCTACATTGCCCACAACGGGGAATTCAACACCATCAAGCGTAATTTGAACACCATGCACGCCCGTCAGGCCAGTCTCTCTTCGGATTTATTTGGAGACGAGCTGGAAAAACTCTATCCCATCGCCGTATCCTCCGGCAGCGATTCCATGGTATTCGATAATGTATTCGAGCTTCTTGTGCAGGCCGGACGCGAACCGGAACATGCCTTAATGATGATGATTCCCGAAGCCTTTGGCGCACGGTATCATATATCCGAGGACAAGCGGGCCTTCTATGAGTATCATGCCGCGATAATGGAACCCTGGGACGGCCCGGCCGTTGTGGCCTTTACCGATGGCAGACGCATCGGTGCCACCCTCGACCGCAATGGCCTGCGGCCCGGACGCTACACCGTTACCAAAGACGGCTTGGTGGTAATGGCCTCGGAAACCGGTGTTCTCGACTTTGAAGCCAGTCAGATAGTGGAACAGGGACGCCTGGCACCGGGCAAGCTGTTCGTGGTAGACGTGGAGAAAGGCCGTTTGGTGCGCGATAGCGAGGTAAAAAGCCGGGTAAGTCGCAGAAGTCCCTACCGCCGCTGGCTCAGCGAGGAGAAAATTGAGCTTTCCGGGCTGCTCCAGGCACCGCGCCGCGCCCGATACAACCCGCAGAATTTGAGCGGCATCCTCCGCGCTTTTTCCTATAGCTATGAAGATATACGCAAAATCATCATTCCCATGGCGGTGAATGGTCAGGAGCCGGTGGGCTCCATGGGCAATGATTCGCCGCTGCCAGTGCTCTCGGAAAGGCCGGTGTTATTATATGACTTTTTCCGTCAGCACTTCGCGCAGGTAACCAACCCGCCCATCGATCCCTACCGGGAAAATCTGGTTATGTCGCTCATGAGCTTTGTAGGCCGGGAGCGCAATCTTCTCGGGGAAACCCCGGCCCATTGCCGTCAGCTTACACTTGCCCATCCGGTGCTTACCAACGATGACATAAAATATCTGCGGAAAATGAAACTGAGCAATTTTTCCGTTGCCTCGGTAAGCCTGCTTTCGCCCGCCAATACGGTTGAGGGCGGCATGGAAAACCGGTTAAAGGATTTATGCACAGAGGTGGAGTCTGAAATAGACAGGGGGGCCTCGCTGCTTATCATTTCCGACCGGGGAGTGGACCGGGAGTTTGCCGCCATACCCGCGCTTTTGGCCATTTCCACCGTCCACCACTATCTTGTCCGCGTTGGAAAACGCCATCTGGCGGGGCTCATCCTGGAATCTGGCGAGGTGAGGGAAGTGCATCACTTTGCCGTTCTTGTTGGCTTTGGATGCAGCGGCATCAATCCCTACCTGGTATTTGAAACCCTTTCAGAGCTCTGGCACCGGGGGCTATTGCCGGAGAACATTTCCCTGGAAAACGCCATGGAACACTATATTACCGCGGTAAAGAAGGGACTGTTGAAGGTTATGTCGAAGATGGGCATTTCCACCCTCCGCAGCTACCGTGGTGCGCAGAATTTTGAAGCTGTCGGAATAGGTCAGGCTATTATAGATAAATACTTTCCAGGCACAGTATCCCGCCTTGGCGGGCTGGACATGGCCGGCCTGGAGAAGGATGTTTGCGCCCGCCATAAAGCCGCCTGGGCCGAGGACGATGCCCATACCGATATATTGCTTCCCGGAAGCGCATATTCCTCACGGACAAGCGGAGACAGGCATCTGTTCAATGCCGAGGCCATTGTGGCCCTGCACAAGGCGGTACGCGGCAAGGACTATGCCGCCTTCAAGGAGTATTCATCCATTATAAATGACAAGGCCCGCGGCCTGAACACTCTGCGCAGCCTGTTTCAATTTTGCAAGGGCAAGTCCATACCCCTCGCCAAGGTGGAAAGTGCCGCGGAAATTGTGAAGCGCTTCACCACCGGAGCCATGTCCTTCGGGTCCATTAGCCGTGAGGCCCATGAAACCATGGCCATTGCCATGAACGGGCTGGGTGCCCGAAGTAACTCCGGGGAAGGCGGCGAAGACGAGGCCCGCTACACCCCCGGCCCCGATGGCACTGACCGAAAAAGTCATACCAAACAAATCGCCTCCGGACGCTTCGGGGTTAATGCCGCCTATCTGGCCAACTGTAGCGAGCTACAAATTAAAATGGCTCAGGGAGCCAAACCCGGCGAAGGGGGGCAGCTTCCGGGGCACAAGGTGAACGAAGAGATAGCCAAAGTGCGCTTTACCACTCCGGGAGTAATGCTGATAAGCCCGCCGCCCCACCACGATATTTACTCCATTGAAGATTTGTCCCAGCTTATTTTCGATCTGAAGAATGCCAACCCGGAAGCCCGCATATCCGTAAAGCTGGTATCCACGATGGGAGTGGGAACGGTGGCCGCCGGGGTGGCCAAGGGCAAGGCCGATATGGTGCTTATTTCCGGCTGCGATGGCGGCACCGGTGCCAGCCCCTTAAGCTCCATCAAGTATGCCGGTACCTGGTGGGAAGTGGGGCTGGCCGAAACCCAGCAGGTGCTGGTAATGAACAAACTGCGCAGCCGCATCCGGGTGCAAACCGATGGTCAGTTAAAAACCGGACGGGATGTGGCCATTGCCGCGCTGCTGGGGGCCGATGAATTCGGTTTCGGTACTGCCTCGCTGGTGTCTCTCGGCTGTGTTATGATGCGCGCCTGCCATACCAACGCCTGTCCGGTGGGCATTGCCACCCAGAATGCCGATTTGCGCAAACGCTTTACCGGAAAACCGGAGCATCTTCAGAATTTCATGCTCTTCATTGCCGAAGAGCTACGGGAAATTATGGCCAGTTTGGGCTTCAAAACATTGGACGACATGATTGGACGCATCGACATGCTGGAAGTGGGCGAGGCTGTGGATCACTACAAAGCCAAAGGGCTGGACTTCTCCGGCATCCTTACACCGCCGCTGCGCACGGACAATGAGCCGCTGCACTGCACCTCCTTCCAAACCCGCGATTTCTCCCGTTCCCTGGATCCCCTGCTTGTAGAAGAATGCACCGAGGCCATTGCCTCCAAAAAGAAAGTGGTTCTGGAACGGAAAATCCGCAACTGCAACCGCACGGTTGGGGCGACTTTGAGCTATCACGTAACCAAAGCCCACGGTTCCGCGGGGCTGCCCGATGAAACGATTACGGTGAATTTCAGCGGATCGGCGGGCCAGAGTTTCGGGGCCTTTTTAACACGGGGGATTACCTTCAATCTGGTTGGAGATGCCAACGACTACTTCGGGAAGGGGCTTTCCGGCGGCTGTCTTTCTATTCGCCCGCCCAAAGGAGCAGGGTTTTCCGGTTTCCGCAACATTATTACCGGCAATGTGAACTTGTTCGGTGCCTCCGCCGGGGAAGCCTATATTAACGGTATGGCCGGGGAACGTTTCTGCGTGCGCAATTCCGGTGCTACGGCGGTGGTGGAAGGAGTGGGTGATCATGGCTGTGAATACATGACCGGCGGCATTGTGGCGGTGTTAGGGACAACGGGCGTAAACTTCGCCGCGGGAATGTCTGGCGGTGTGGCCTATGTCTACGATGAAAACCAGCTTTTCGACACCCGCTGCAACCTGGAAATGGTGGATATAGAACCCTTAACGAAGGAAGACGCGAAAACGCTTCATAAACTCATTACGCGGCATATTCACTACACCAACAGCATCGTTGCCCGGCGGATTATGGAATCCTGGGATGAATCCCTGCCGCGCTTTGTCAAGGTTATGCCCATTGAGTACCGTCTGGCACTGGAAAACATTCGGAACCGCGAAACCAAGAACACGGAAAACACGGCACTTACCGAGGAGGTATTTGTATAATGGGCAAAATTAACGGCTTTTTGCAGTTCGACCGCACAGAAATTGCCTACCGGGACATAAAGGAACGCCTGGGGGATTACAGGGAGGTTACCCTGGACAAAACAGTGGAAGAGCTTGTCCAGCAGGGCGGACGCTGCATGGACTGCGGTACCCCCTTTTGTCATACTCTGGGCTGCCCGGTTGTAAACCTTATCCCCGAGTGGAACGATGCCCTGTGGCGGGGGCAGTGGAAGGAGGCCTATGAGCGGCTGGAGATTACCAACAACTTCCCGGAGTTCACCGGACGGGTGTGTCCCGCACCCTGCGAAACATCCTGTACCCTCTCCATAAATGATGCCCCGGTAACGATTAAGCAGAATGAGCGGGCTATTATCGAAAAGGCATTCGCGGAAGGCTGGGTAGTACCCCGTCCGCCGAAAAGGGAATCGGGCCGCTCCGTGGCGGTTATTGGCTCCGGGCCTGCTGGAATGGCGGCCGCCCAGCAGCTGCGCCGCGCCGGGCATAAAGTAACCCTCTTCGAGAAGAACCGCAAATTGGGCGGCCTGCTCCGTTACGGCATCCCCGACTTTAAACTCGACAAGAGCATCATCGACCGGCGGCTGGAACAGCTTGCCGCTGAGGGCATAATGTTTGAAACCGGTGTAACAGTGGGCGAAGACATTTCCGTGCGCTACCTGAGGGAGAAATTCAACGCCCTGCTGTTTGCCATGGGTGCCGGAAGCCCCCGCGATCTGCCTGTACCGGGCCGTGAGCTAAACGGCGTTCACTTTGCCATGGACTTTCTGGGCCAGTCCAACCGCCGGGTAAGTGGCGAAGACTATCAGCAGAAAGACATTATCGCCAAGGGAAAACGGGTGCTGGTTATCGGCGGCGGCGACACCGGAGCGGACTGTGTCGGCACGGCCCGCCGTCAGGGAGCCAAAGAGGTGTATCAGTACGAAATTATGCCCAAGCCCATGGAGTGGGACAAGCCCTGGAACCCGGTTTGGCCCCAATGGCCCTCCATTCTGCGCACCTCGTCCAGTCACAAGGAAGGTGCCGAGCGGGAATGGAACATCGAAACCCTCGCCTTTGAAGGCAGCGAGGGCAAACTCGGCGCGGGCCAATTCCGCCGCATCGAATGGCAGCCCGGCGAAAAAGGTGCCCGCCCCTCCATTGTGCCCGTAAAGGGCAGCGAATTCACCCTCAAAGTAGACCTTGTTCTTCTGGCCATGGGCTTTGTCCACGTGGAGCATGGCCGCGCCGTAAGCACTCCGCAACTGGCCTTAGACGAACGGGGCAACATCCTTACCCAAAACTATCATACCAGTGTGGAAGGCATATTTGCTGCCGGCGATGCCATGTCCGGTGCCTCATTGGTGGTGAGGGCTCTTAATCATGGCCGTTTAGCCGCCGCCGCGGCACATGAGTGGCTGGGAGGGAGTGGGGTGCGCCAGTTATAAAAAAATTCCTCGGCACAGGTGCAAGAATGTCAGAACGCCCACTATACATTTTTTGGATGCTGTGATAGAGGTAAGTATATAGATCGGTTTTTCAATACCGAAAGTAAACAAATCAAGGAGGTCTTAAATGACCGTATTTCTTATTGTGCTGGGTTCACTCGTGTTGCTGGCGGTGCTCATTTATTTTATTGAGCCGTTTATTTATGCGCTGTTGTTTTCAGGCATCATCAGTCTTTTTACAAAAAATAAACCCTATGTAAATGTGGAAGACGAGTTTCCTGAAGGAAAAATCCTGAAGGAGAATTGGAAAACTATTCGTCAGGAGCTGGACAAGCAGCTGGAAAACATTGACAGTATTCCAAAATTTCATGAGGTGGATGGACTACAGAAGGGTATTTCAGCTAAAGATGGGGTGGCATGGCGAACCTTTATTATCAAAGGCTTTGACAAATGGATTCCCGCAAATGCGGAAAAGGTGCCCGAAACAACCAAATTGCTGGAAAAGATACCACGGGTGTCTTTAGCCATGTTTTCCATTATTGACGGGGGAAAGCATATTCCACCGCATTACGGCTTCTTTAAGAGCGTGTTGCGCTATCATCTTGGCTTGATGATACCGGCAGGCGAGTGCTACATTGTTGTAGACGGAGAAAAGTATTCATGGTCTGAAGGGGATCATGTCCTGTTTGACGACACCTACAGGCATGAGGTTTGGAATAAAACCAGTGAGCGGCGTGCTGTGCTGTTTTTGGATATTCTGCGCGATAAGGATCTTCCGGGATTTATGAAAACGCTCAATCGCTGGATGTTCAAAATGTTGCAGAGTTCAAGGAAACTGCGTGCGGCAGCCCGTAAGGCCGAAGTGACCAAAGATATTTAGCCCAATGCCCGTTTCCTCCGCCAGCAGGTGGAGGCCGGGCATTGCGGGATGATTAGCGTACCGTAAGCCAGGGGACGGGGAAAGCACCTGCCTTGTGCGGTGCCCCCGCTTCATCAGTCAGTAATTTTGCCGGGCAGGGCGAACCGCCTCCCCATCCCAGTAGCGGCGGAAAAGATTGAGTCAAGAACTAAATGGGGGTTTTTAGAGGTGCCCGATAGTATAAAAGGACTGGGAATTCCCGCGGCTGCGGCGACAGGAACCATTCTCTATGCCTATTTTGCTCCTGAAGGGGGAGCTGAATTGTATCTGAGCGGATTGGCGCCGTTCAGGGCATTATCCGAAGACCTTTTGGGGTATTTTCAGCGCTTTGCTGCATCATTTCTGTTTTTGGGGCTGCTACCTTTTTTGAGTTTCATCGTCCTGCGGCCAGGACGCGCAGGCTTCAAAGGCACGGCAAGACAGGTAGGACTGTGCCGCCCATCGGAAAAATTGTTCTCACAGCCATACTTTGCCGTTATTCTTACAGTATCAATTCTTATGGGTGCTCTTGGAGCTTTCGATCCCGGGCTCTCCAGCTTTTATCCCTATTCCAAAGCTCTTACAGTTCATTCAGCGAACAAAATCAGTTTCCTGCTCCATGCCTTGTGCTATCTTGTGTTTTACTACATTCCATGGGAACTGCTATTCCGGGGGATACTCCTGCTGGGGCTGCTGCCCCTATTCTTTGGCGAAGACTGGAGCCGCAATCCCTGGAAACTTTCCGTGCTGGTGTTCGCCTCCCTGCAATCCATACCTTCCGCGCTGCTGCATTTTGGGCACCCTCTAAGCGAATCTCTGAGCGCGGTGCTGTTCGGTATCGTTTCAGCAGGCTTAACACTTCACTATAAGTCTATCTGGCCAGCATTTATCGTACACGGCTGCACCGGATTGGCACTTGATGCCGCTATTGTGCTCAGGACAATGCTGTGAAAAGCGCAAAAGTCCTGGTTACAGGTGCTTCGGGCTTTGTCGGCGGAGCTCTCAGCAGCCGCCTGCTGGAAAATTCCATTCCGCTGCGCTGCCAGTATCGGCGCGGCAACAATACATTGAAGCAGCTGGAACACAGGGGGGCGGAATTGGTGCAGACCGATTTAAGCCCGCCGTTAAACAGCACCCCGCAGTATCAGGCCATGCTGGAGAATTTGGTTCAAGGCGTGGAAACACTCTATCATTCCGCCGCTTATGTTTCGGACTGGGGCCCTAAAGAAGCATTTGTGCGCACTAACTTTGAAGCGACACGGCTCTTGTTTGAAGCGGCCCAAAAAGCCGGTGTAAAACGCTTTATCTTTGTTAGCTCCCTCGCGGTTCACGGCTTTGGCCGCCACAGAGGCAGCACGGAAGAGGGGCCATGGTATCCGCTTGTATCGCATTACCAAAGCAGCAAAAAAATGGCTGAAGACTATATTTTGAACCGCTCAGAAAAAAATGCCCCCATGGCCTGTGTCATAAGACCCGGAAATGTCTATGGTCCCGGCGATACAACAACCACCTTCAAGATTTTTGATGCCATGCGCAAAGGAATTATGGGCTACATTGACGGCGGAAGAGCGTTAACTTCCCCCATTTACATTGATGATTTGCTCAATGTCCTGCTTATAGCTGGCAGCCGCGATGATATTGCCGGTGAGGCCTTCAATATTACCAGTGGTGAGGTTATAAGCTGGCGGGAATACCTGGAGCTTGCAGCCGGGGCACTGCATGTACGAAAGCCGTCTATCAATCTGCCAAAATGGATTGCCAAACTCGCAGGGCACCTCATGAACGGCTTGTGGACGGTAGCAAGAGCCAATAAGGGGCCTGCCTTAACGCCCTACCGGGTGGATATGGTTATCAATGATTATAACTTCGACACATCCAAGGCCAGAACCGTGCTGGGGTTTAATGCGGAAGTTTCATCCCGGGAAGGCATGATAAAAACCGCTGAATCCTATTGGAACACTCGCGGGAATCCCTGAGGGCACCTCTAAAAAGCCCGGAATATTTGAATTGAATACAAACATTCCGGGCATTAAATCAGGCGGATAAATCAGTTTTTAGCCATTACCACGGCCTGGGCTGCCGCCAGCCGGGCTATGGGCACCCGGTAAGGGGAACAGGACACGTAGTTCAGACCCGCTTTGTAGCAGAAGTGAATGGAATCCGGATCGCCGCCGTGCTCGCCGCAGATACCGGTTTTCAGCTCCTTCTTCACGGATCGGCCTTTCGACACGCCCATCTCCACCAGCTGGCCAACGCCTACAATGTCCAGAGACTGGAAGGGGTCAGTTTTAAGAATCTTCTTTTCAACATACTCCGGCACGAAGCTCCCCACGTCATCGCGGCTGTACCCAAAGGCCATCTGGGTAAGATCGTTGGTGCCGAAAGAGAAGAAGTCGGCGTGCGGTACGATAAGGTTGGCGGTGAGCGCCGCACGGGGAATTTCTATCATTGTACCGATGAGATATTCCACTTTTACGTTCAGCTCGGCGAGAACCTTGTCGATTACCTTCTGAGCATTGGCGCGCAGAATTTCCAGCTCGGCGGTGGTGCCCACGAGTGGAATCATAATTTCCGGGTGCACTTTTACGCCAGCCTTGGCAACAGCGGCGGCGGCGCGCATAATGGCTTCCACCTGCATATCGTACACTTCGGGATAGGTTATGCCCAAACGGCAGCCGCGGTGTCCGAGCATGGGATTGAGCTCCTTGAGGCTTTCCACCCGCTTAATGAGTTTCTCTGCATCCTTGTTGAGCTCCTTTGCCAAATCCCGGATATCCTTTTCGCTGTGCGGAACAAATTCATGCAACGGCGGATCGAGGAGGCGTACGGTAACCGGACGACCGTCCATGGCTTCAAATATGCCCTTGAAGTCGTCAATTTGGAGTTTGAGGATGGGCTTGAGGGCTTCCAGACGCTCTTCCTTGCTATCGGCGACAATCATGCGGCGGAAGGGAACAAGTTTGGCCTCATCGAAAAACATGTGCTCGGTGCGGCACAGGCCAATCCCTTCGGCGCCGAATTCCACCGCCAGGCGGGCATCTTCGGGCAAATCGGCGTTTGTGCGCACAAAGAAGCCGTCCGCCATGCCGGAGCGCTTGGCACCGCGGCGAATTTCATCCGCCCAGGCCAGAAGCTCGCTGAGTTCGCCGCCGAGTTCGGGCTGTTCCAGGTCTACGGCACCAGCATAGACGCTGCCGTCGCTGCCATCGAGGGAGATAATAGCTCCTTCCTGATAATCGGTGCCGCCGACGGAGAAGATTTTCTTCTTCTCGTCGATGAGTATGGCCTTGCATCCGGCTACGCAGGGCGTGCCCATGCCCCGCGCCACAACGGCTGCGTGGCTGGTCATGCCGCCGGTGGAGGTGAGTATGCCCTCGGCGACATGCATGCCCCCTATGTCTTCGGGGCTGGTTTCCCTTCTTACCAGGATAACTTTCTCGCCGCGGGCGGCCCATTCCTCGGCGTGGTCGGCGTTGAATACCACTTTTCCTACGGCGGCGCCGGGGGAGGCGTTCAAACCGACAGCGAGGGCCTTGAGGGCTTTCTTGGCTGCGGGTGTTATCATGGGATGAAGAAGCTGATCCATCTGATCGCCTGTTACGCGGGTAACGGCGGTTTCCCTGGTAATCATCTTCTCATGCACCAAATCGACGGCAATTTTTACCGCGGCTTTGCCGGTGCGCTTGCCGTTGCGGGTTTGAAGCAGGAAGAGACGACCGTCCTGAATGGTGAATTCCATGTCCTGCATATCGGTATAATGCTTTTCGAGAAGCTCTTTCAGGCTGGAGAGCTCTTTATACACGGCGGGATTGGCCTTTTCCAGAGCACTCAAGGGTTCCGGGGTGCGGATACCGGCCACCACATCTTCGCCCTGAGCGTTCATTAAATACTCGCCGTAGAAATAGTTTTCGCCAGTGGAAGGATCGCGGCTGAAGCATACCCCGGTGCCGGACTTGTCAGACCAGTTGCCGTAAACCATGGATTGAACGTTCACGGCGGTGCCCAAAAGATCACCTACTTTATTGATAACCCGGTATTTGATGGCCCTTTCGTTGTTCCAGGAGCCGAATACCGCATCAATGGCACCCCAAAGCTGTGTACGGGGGTCTTGAGGGAATTCCGAGCCAACAGCTTTTCTGTACACTTGCATGTAGGCATCGACAACTTTCTTCAAATCTTCGGCATCGAGATCGGTATCGTTTTCTACGCCCTTGGCCCGCTTAACGGTGTTAAGGGCTTCTTCGAAATCGTGGTGGGGGACATCCATTACCACATCGCCGAACATTTGAATGAAGCGCCGGTAGGAATCCCAGGCAAAGCGGGCATTGCCGGTGTTGCGGGCTATGCCTTCGACGGCCTTGTCGTTAAGGCCCAGGTTGAGCACGGTATCCATCATGCCTGGCATGGATATGGCCGCGCCGGAACGAACCGATACCAGAAGCGGGTCTTCCGAATCGCCGAGGGTTTTGCCCATCTCTTTTTCCAGACGCTCCAGAGTGGCCGCCACCTGGCTTTTTACATCGCTGCTGTGAGATTTATTGTTCTTGTAATACTGATCGCAGGCCTCCGTGGAAATTGTGAAGCCGGGAGGAACGGGAATGCCCAGGTTGGTCATTTCAGCCAGATTGGCTCCCTTGCCTCCTAAAACTTCCTTCATCTGCGCCCGTCCGTCGGCCTTGCCGCCGCCGAAATAAAATACGTACTGTTTACTCATGTTATCCGCCTTATCAGGTTAATTTTTTTGATTCTGATTATAAGGATAATACGCTGGTGAAAAGATGTCAACCCCTGGTAAAGGGGCCACCACAGAAGGGCTGCCTGTATACTTTTGTTGGCTTCATCACTATTATGCAGGTATGATGTTTTATATTTTCACGGGATTAAAGCATTGTGGCAAAACCTCTCTTGGCAGAGCGGCCGCTTCAGAATTGCATTACAGCTTTTTCGATCTCGATCAGCTTGTTCTTGATTTGTCGCCGAATAAGTGGAAGTCGGTCCGTGAGTTATGGATGAATTCAGGACGGGAGGAATTCCTCAGGCTGGAAGAACTCGCGGCGCAGAATTTTATCAGGCTAACACTGCCTTCTCTTGAAGGCCGGGGTGTGATACTCTCCCTTGGAGGGGGAAGCATTGAGAATGACGGTGCGCTACACTGGTTGCGCGGGCCGGGACTAAGGGTATACATTCGGGCGGAGGCCAATCTGCTGTTCCAGAGAATCATGGCAAAGGGGAGGCCGCCGTTTCTCTCGGAGGATGCTCCTGAAAAAGATTTTTCTGTTCTTTACCAGAAACGCGACAAACTCTATCGGAAATTTGCGGATATTATACACGATGTAGACAACTCCCCCCGTGAAATTAATACTCAGCGCCTGCTGAAGACATTGGAGGCCTATCATGCCGGGAAATAGTTTTGGACGATTGCTAAGCATTACCACCTTCGGGGAATCTCATGGAGCCGCGGTTGGGGTTATTGTTGACGGCCTGCCGCCGGGGATGGAAATTTCCGAAGCGGATATTCAAACGGAACTGAACCGGCGCAGGCCGGGTCAGTCTGAGCTTTCAACACCCCGGGACGAAGCGGACAGAATTGCCATTCTTTCAGGAATTTTTGAAGGGCGAACTACCGGCGTTCCTTTGGCCATGATGCTGCACAACACCAATATCCGCTCATCCGATTACAATGATATTGCCGATAAATTCAGGCCGGGGCACGCGGATTTTACCTATCAGGCAAAGTATGGCCTGCGGGACTGGCGCGGCAGCGGAAGGGCCTCGGGCCGGGAAACGGCAGCCCGGGTGGCGGCTGGAGCCATAGCGAAAAAATGGCTGAAAGCGAAAGGCGTTCATATTCTGGCCTGGACGCAGATGGCTGCCGGCATAAACTGCGAGGGTTTTGATGCGGAAGTTATAGAAAAAAATCCTCTTAGGGCCTGTGATTTGAAGGCTGCGGAAAAGATGGCCGAACGCATTCGCCGCCTTATGGAGCAGGGCGACAGTGCCGGGGGAATTATTCAATGCCGGGTAAGCGGCCTGCCCGCGGGGCTGGGCAATCCTGTATTTGATAAACTCGAAGCGGAGCTGGGCCATGCCATTCTCTCTATCGGAGCAATTCGCGGCTTTGAAATAGGCGCCGGGTTTGCCGCGACCGCCATGAAAGGCAGTGAGCATAATGATGCCATGAACGCCGATGGGTTCATAAGCAATCATGCCGGCGGTGTAATCGGCGGCATAAGCACCGGGCAGGAGCTGGTATTCCGTGCCGCGGTAAAACCTACCAGCTCCATAAGCCTGCCCCAAAGCACCCGCAACATTGCCGGTGAAACGGTGGAAATCCGCACCGAAGGCCGCCACGATCCCATTATATGTCCGCGCATAGTTCCCGTTATCGAGGCCATGACGGCCCTGGTACTGATGGATGCCTGGCTGATTCAAGCCGCCCAGAGAGGATTAAAATAATCCCGCGAAGCTGCCGCCAGGAACACCGCCCCACATAAAAATAAAAGCCCGCATACAGGCAGGCTTTTATTTATGCGCGTAATTATTTGCCGGTTAGTCTTCCATTTTTGAAAACTCGGATTTTTCCGCGCCGCAGAGCGGGCAGACCCAGTCTTCCGGCAGGTCGGCAAACGCTGTGCCGGCACTGATACCGTTATCCACATCGCCTTCCGATGGATCGTAAATGTAACCGCATACCTCACAAACATATTTTTGCATACAATACCTCCTTGTAATCAGCATTCCAAATTGCTGGCCAGCTCATTTTCTATATTTCCAGCCCCGCTTTAGCCGATACTTATTTCAGCCATTGTTAGCTATTAGCTGAAATGTGTCAATCCCCTTTCAAACATACTCGTAATGCTTTTGTATGGGGGCCCTCTAAAAAACCCATTTAGTTCTTGCCTGCCTGTAGCAGACAGGACTCGATCTTTTCCGCCGCCCTTAAGTTGTCAAAATGCTCACGTAGCTTAAGCTTTTGCCGCCCGACAAAAAATTTTTCCGTCAATTTCCTAAAGCGGTTTTTTAGAGGTACCCTACAGTTTCCTTGCAATACGGACTTAACCCTTTATTGCTTTCACATACTGGAGACGCTGATAGAAATCGTTGCGTTGATCGTCCTTCATGCTCAATTTACCGCGAAAATCGTTGAGAGACTGGAACTTATGGGAGATCATCCATTCTTTTAAGCTATCCAGAAATTGCTGAATAACCTGTAGCCCGTTGCGATAGAGCACACTGCAAAGCTGGGCCGCACTGCCGCCAGCCAGAAGTACCTTAATGAGACTGGATGGATCATAAATGCCGGTTGAGGCGGAAAAATCAAGATTCGGAGTTTCCGCCAGAATACCAATCCAGCGCAGAACTGTACTGAATTCTTCCGCCGCGGAAAGTGTATTGCCCGATTTTAATTCCATCGTGTCAATATTAATATCCATTGTATAGTAGCGGTTGAAAAGAGTAAGGGCATTGGCACCGGCATCTCTCAGGCGAATTGCCAGATTCGGTAGGGCGGAATAATGCGGTCCCAGCTTTACCGCTAGCGGAATGCTAACAGTATTGCGGGCCTGAACTACCATATCCACCAGCTTATCCTCTATTTTTTGCGCAGAGGTTTTATAATCCAGTGCTATCGGCGAAAGATTCAGCTCAATGGCATGCGCTCCTACACCGGCAATACGCTCGACATAATCCACCCACCAGCGGACGGAATTGCAGTTCAGACTGGCAATAACGGGAATATCAACAGACTGCACACAGCCCTCTACCAGATTCAGATAGGTATCGGGTTCATACAGCATGTTCATCTGTTCGAGATAGAGCAAGGCTTCCGGGTCCATACCCTCATCCATCCGGTCACTGCTGTTTGCCTTGGCAATATCCTCCTCGAATAGCGACTTGAGCACGACAGCTCCAGCCCCGGCCCTGCATGCTTCCTGCACCCCTTTAACACTGGCGGTGAGCGAGGAAGATGAAACGATAATCGGATTGGGAAGTTTGATTCCCATATATTGTGTACTAATGTCCATAACTTACTGTACCTGTTGACAGGATTTGTGTCTATGCCTTAATTATCAATTCAGGCAATCAAAAATTCCGAAAATTCCCCATGCTTTACTTGACATTTTTTGTAAAGCCCATTTAACTAAGCGGTATGAGAAATGCCCCTGCTCTGAATAGTGTTATTTTTTTCGCAGCCGCAGCCCCTTAATTGGGTCGCGGTGTAAATTTATCCTGAAACCGCGGCAATACAGCAGCCGCGGTTATTTTTTGTTCAGAGGGCATAAGGAGAGTGTATGAGACGGAATATTGTTCACGTTGGAGCGGATCAACTTCGCTATGAGATACGGGAAATTGTAGAAAGAGCGCATGAAATCAGAAAGCTCGGGGTTCCTGTTACCTGGGAAAACATTGGCGACCCCGTGCAGAAGGGGGAATCGGTTCCGGAATGGATTAAGGCCATTGTTCACGAGCTGGTAGACAAAGATGCCGCCTATCAGTACACCGATTCCGCAGGGAGCAAGGCAACGAGAGACTTTCTCGCGGAGCAGGCTAATAAACAGGGGGGAGTCAATATCCGCCCCGAAGATATTTTGTTCTTCAATGGGCTGGGCGATGCCGTTTCCACCCTTTTTACCCACATGCGCCGCGAAGCAAGAGTTCTTGGCCCCAGCCCCGCCTATTCCACGCTGTCCTCCGCCGAAGCCTCCCATTCCGGATATGAGCACTTCACCTACATGCTTGACCCCGACAATGGCTGGCAGCCCAACCTTGCTGACATTAAGAAAAAAGTCCGCTACAACGATTCCGTGGCCGGCATTTTGCTGATCAACCCCGATAACCCCACTGGAGCTGTGTATCCTGCCTCCATCCTGGAAGAAATCGTTGCAATTGCCCGCGAAGAGAAACTGTTCGTGCTGGCCGATGAAACCTACCGCAACCTCGTCTATCCCGGCAGCGACACGGCTCCTTTGAGTCAGGTAATAGGCGATGTTCCCGGCATATCCCTGCGCAGCATATCCAAAGACTTCCCCTGGCCCGGTGCTCGCTGCGGCTGGATGGAGGTTTACAATCAGGATAAAAATTCCACATTCCGGCGCTACATTGCCAGCCTGCTGGATGCCAAGCGTCTCGAAGTCTGCTCCACCACCCTGCCGCAAATGGCCATTCCCAAAGTTATGTCCCATCCCCAATTTGCCGGACACCTTGCAAGAAGGGCGGAAATGTTCTCCAAACGGGCCGATGAAGCCATGGCCATCCTCGGCAGCGTGCCGGAAATCAGCGTTGTAAAACCGGGCGGAGCCTTCTTTCTCACTGTAACCTTTAATATCGATCTGCCCAGCAGCGGCCCCCTTCCCCCCATAGCCAACAATCAGGTTTATCGCTATGTTACCGAGCTGGTAAAAGATGTTCCCCCCGACAAACGCTTCGTTTACTGGCTTCTCGGAGCAGTCGGCATCTGCACCGTTCCCCTGAGCGGCTTCTGCAGCAGCCTTCCCGGCTTTAGAAGCACCCTGCTGGAAACCGATGACGCAAAACGCCGCCGCACTTACGAAACCCTGGCAGCCGCGATAAGGGAGTACTGTTCGTATCAGGCCTGAGGCTGCTTATTTACACATATCATGTATCTGATTATAATATTTCAGGAGGAACATTATGAAAGCGGTTGTTGTAGATAAATACGGTGGGCCTGAAGTCTTAAGAGTTAAAGACGTGGAGAAGCCGTACCCCAAAAAAGGTGAACTTCTTGTAAAACTTTATGCTGCCGGGGTTAATCCTGTCGATACATATTTAAGAAACGGGACTCAGGGTTATGCGCCGAAACTGCCCTGGACACCGGGGCTGGATGGGGCTGGTGTGCTTGAGGCGATAGGAGCGGAAACGCCTGTGCCGGAGGGCATTCAGGTTGGTTCACGGGTTTATACCGCAGGTTCCCTCAGCGGCACCTATGCCGAGTACTGCCTGTGCGGGCCGGATCAGGTTTTTCTTCTGCCGGAGGAATTGGATTGGCGGGAAGGTGCTTCTCTGGGAATTCCCTATTTTACCGCGGCGAGGGCCTTGTTTACGAAAGGGAATGTCTCTGCGGGCGAATCATTGCTGGTGCACGGCGCCAGCGGGGGAGTGGGGCTGGCGGCGTTGCAGTTGGCGGCTGATATCAATGTTCGCGCTGCTGGTACAGCCAGCTCCGATTCGGGCAGAAAGCTGGTTGAAACATGCGGTGCGGCGTGCTTCAATCACCATGATGCGATGCATATTGCCCAAATTCAGGACTATTTCGGCGGTGCTGTGAACATCATTATAGAGATGCTTGCCGATGTCAATTTAGCCGATGATTTAACTCTGCTGAGCAGTGGCGGCAGGGTTGTGGTAGTAGGCAGCCGGGGTAAAATTGACATTGAACCACGCTTTCTTATGACAACCGAAAGTATGGTTGTTGGTGTGCGGGTTTTGCAGGCTACGAAAGAAGAGAAGAAGCAGTATGCCAGGCGCATCGCCGCCGGGGCAAAGACGGGCAAAGTAAAGCCGCCTGTCGCAAAGGAGTATTCCCTTGAACAGGCTGGCGAAGCCCACCGGCAGATTATAAAGGGGCCTCATGCCGGGAATTTTCTTATCTCTATCGGATAAGGGCAGCTCTAAAAAAACCATTTAGTTCTTGACTCGAACTTTTCCGCCGCTCTTAAGTTGTCAAAATGCTCACGTAGCTTAGGCTGGCTTAAGCTTTTGCCGCCCGACAAAAAATTTTTTCGTCAATTTCCTAAAGCTGTTTTTCAGAGATACCCTTGATTAAAATACAAATAAATGTTATGTATTTGGTCATATAAAAACTGGAAAGTGGGGAATATGGATAAGTCTCTGGGAATTTGTATCGGTGCTTCAATGATTAAGGTGGCTGTTATAGATGAGAATCGGCGCGTTATTGATACGCGCATTGTAAGCCACGACTGCCATCCACAGCAGGCGCTTATGAGTATCTTTGAGGATGTGAATCTCAAGGAGTATCGATATGCGGCAGTTACCGGGCGGAGGTTCAAGGAGCTTTTGAATCTTACCGCTATTACCGAGCCCGTGGCGGCTGAATATGCGCTCCGCTATATGCCGCACAGGAACTGCCGGGCGCTTATAAGCCTCGGGGCGGAAAATTTCATTCTCTATGCGCTCAATGATCAGGGTAGCATTATCAATGTACAGACTGGCAACAAGTGCGCTTCGGGTACAGGAGAGTTCTTTTTGCAGCAAATCCGCCGCATGGATATTTCTCCCGAAGAGGCCATTGCGCTTGCCAAGGATTCCGAACCCTACACGGTGTCCGGGCGTTGCAGTGTGTTCTGTAAAAGCGACTGCACCCATGCTTTGAACAAGGGCATTCCCAAAGGCCGGGTAAGTGCCGGCCTAGGCAATATGATTGCCGATAAGGCCATTGAGCTACTCAAGTCCATCGAAAAGAACAACATTATGATCGTAGGCGGGGTTACCAAAAACGATTATGTCGTTGGTGCCTTAAGAAAACACATTGACAATTTGGTTATACCGGAACATGCCGCGGTATTCGAGGCATTAGGTGCCGCAGTTTATGCGCTGGAGCAGCAGATACCGGCGGGCGAAGAGTTAATTTTCGCTACCGATCACTGTTCGTTCAGCAGCCTGCCGCCCTTGCACAGTGCCGAGCATCTGGTTAATTTCAGGGATTCCATCCGTGAACAGCCCACTGTGGGAGATGAATACATACTGGGACTCGATGTGGGGTCAACAACAACAAAAGCTGTATTGATTCGACTGCGCGATGAGACAATCGCCGCTTCTGTTTATTTGAGAACCAACGGGAACCCCATAGCGGCATCCCGAAACTGCTACCGGGACATACTGGCCCAGCTTCCGGTGGAGGAGGGCGCGGATGTTGCGGAGAGCTATAAAATTGTTGGCCTGGGGGTAACCGGCTCCGGGAGGCAGATTGCCGGGCTGCATGCCGCCACGGACGGTATCGTGAACGAGATTATCGCTCATGCGGCAGGTGCGGCCCATTTCGACCCTGAAGTGGACACCATTTTCGAAATCGGCGGGCAGGATGCCAAGTACACCTTCCTTATAAACGGGGTGCCCTGCGATTATGCCATGAACGAAGCCTGCTCCGCCGGAACCGGCTCCTTCCTTGAGGAGTCGGCCAAGGAATCCCTGAATATTAATTATTTGGATATCCAGGATATAGCCATAAAGGCGCAGAGTCCGCCGAATTTTAACGATCAGTGCGCGGCCTTTATCAGCTCGGACATTAAAAACGCTTCCCATGAAAACATTTCCCGCGAGGACATTGTCGCCGGGCTGGTTTATTCCATCTGCATGAACTACACCAACCGGGTTAAGGGCAGCCGCAAGGTTGGGAACAAGGTTTTTATGCAGGGGGGCGTGTGCTACAACCGGGCGGTGCCTCTGGCTATGGCGCAGCTCATAAAAAAAGAGATAATTGTGCCGCCCGATCCGGGTTTGGTGGGGGCTTTCGGGGTTGCCCTGGAAATTAAAAACCGCCTTGAAAGCGGCATGATGAAGAAAGGCCAGTTCGACTTGAGCGAGCTCAGCGAAAAGGAGGTGGAGTACGGCAAGAGCTTTATCTGTGCCGGAACCTCAGAGAACTGCGATAGAGGCTGTTCGATTAACATTATAAAAATAAGCGGAAAAAAATATCCCTTTGGGGGGGTCTGCAATAAATACTACAACCAGCTTCATCATCTGAACATCGATCCCCTGCCGTTGGACTACATTGCCCGGCGTCAGAAGCTGCTGTTTGAACGGCACAGCCGCTGCGACTCCGGTAAAACCATCGGGCTGCCCAAAACCCTCTACACGCACGTACTCTTTCCGCTCTACTATCATTTTTTCACAGGTTTGGGCTATGAAGTTATGCTCTCTGATACGGTAGACCCAGAAGGCATTAAAAAGACCTCCTCCTCATTCTGCTTTCCGGTGGAGATAGCGCACGGGATGTTTGAGAACCTTGTAAAGAAAAATCCTGACTTCATATTCCTGCCCCATGTTACCCGGCTGTACAGGCCGAACACGGGTTCCATCCGCGAAGGCAATAACTGCACCTGCGTTTTGGCTCAGAGCGAGCCGTATTACATAAAAAGCGCTTTCCATAAATCCATTCCGAAAATTATCAGCCCTGTTCTCGATTTTTACCACGGATGGGAATCCATGAAAGAGGAATTCATAAAAATAGCCCAGCAGCTCGGCTGTGATAAACAAACGGCAGAAACAGCCTACGCGGATGGTGTTCAAAAACAGTACGATTTTTACACCGCCAAAAAGCAGCTTGGCAAGGAAATTCTCGAAAAGCTCCAAATGGAACCCAACAGCATTGCCGTAGTTGTTTTTGGGCGACCCTACAATGCTTTTTCCGGGGAAGGGTGCATGGGCATACCCCGCAAATTTGCCTCTCGCGGCGTTTATGTTATTCCCTTTGACTGCCTGCCCTATGCCGATGAGCCTACCATGGAAAACATGAACTGGGCCCTCGGCCACGAAATTATCCAGGCCTCCCGCTACGTAAAAAGGCATTCCCAGCTCTACGGAGCATTCATTACCAACTTCAGCTGCGGCCCCGATTCCTTCATACTCGGGTACTTCCGCGACATTATGAAAACCAAGCCCTCCCTAACCCTGGAATTAGATTCCCACAGTGCCGATGCCGGTATAAACACCCGCATAGAAGCCTTTCTGGACATCGTAAACCGCAGCATTCGTCTCAAACTCCAGGACAGCCCCGAGGGTGAGTTCAGCCCGGCCCGCATTGTCCGAAACAAAGGAAAACACTACTACCTTACGAGCGAAGGCAGGCAAGTTCCCCTTAAAAGCCGCCGCGTAAAACTGCTCATCCCCTCCATGGGGCGTCCCATCAGCGAATTCACCGCCGCCGCGTTCCGGGGCATAGGCTTCAACGCCGCCGCCGTGGAACGCCCTACCTTTGAAACCCTTATGACAGGCCGCGCCCATTCCTCCTGCAAGGAATGTATGCCCCTTATTATGACAACAGCCTCCCTCGTGAACCATGTTAAGCAAAGGGCCGACGATGAGCTCTCCCTCTACTTCATGCCCTCCACCGGCGGCAACTGCCGCTTCGCCCAGTACCATGTCTACATTAAGGGGCTTATTAAAAAACTCAAACTGAAAAACACCGCCCTGCTCACCCTAAGTGCCGAACAGAACTACGCCGGACTCGGCGGATTCGATCAGATTCATATTCTGCGCTCTATTATCCTTGCTGACATTATGGACGACATTGGGAACGCCCTTCTGGTGCTGCCCAAAGATAAACACAAGGCCCAGCAGATTTTTAAGGCCCAGTGGGAAAAAATAATCGCTTCCCTGGAACGCGGCACCGATGATATTTACCACGTTCTGGAAGAGGTGGCTGCGAAGCTCGCCGAAATTGAACTTACCCACACCCTCGCCGAAGCGAAAAAAGTGCTCCTGTCCGGGGAAATTTACGTGCGTAAGGACGAATTCGCCTCCGGGGAAGTTATAAAACGGCTCGCCGCCAAAGGATTCATTGTAAAACGTGCCCCCGTGCTCGAATGGACATACTACATTGATTACATTTCCAAAAACATTTTGCACACCCATTTTACCCTGCGGGAACGGCTTGAAACCTTCATAAAAAACACCGTGGAACACCACATCGAAAAAAGAATAAAAAGCACCCTCGCTAAATCCGGTCTCTACGAATTTGAAAAAATCGACATTCAGCAAGTTTTTGAAGCCGGAAAGGAATTCATAGACCCCCGCATGACAGGTGAAGAAATCCTTGTAATCGGCTCCTTCTTCCGCGAAGTTGCCCGGCACGTTCACGGCGTTATTTCCATTGGCCCCTTCGCCTGCCTCCCTACGCGGGTATGCGAAGCCATACTCAACGTAGAATCCAGGGTGCAAGACAACTTCCGTATCGCCCACCTCGACAACGCCGATCAGCTTAAGGCCTATCACACACTTCCCTTCCTTAGCATCGAAGCCGACGGCAACCCTTTTCCCCAGGTTATCGAAGCCAGGATAGAAGCCTTCTCCCTCCAGGCTAACCGCCTCTATCAGCAAATGCCCAAAAAAGCGGGGTAGGGGAGTCGGCTTTGCCGACTCCAGCTATGCTTTGGGGCTCTTTGCGCCTTTCCATGGGCATTTTCCCCATCGCCGATAATTTCCCCGATACCCTTTTTTACTTCCCCTTTTTAGGTTACAATAGCACTATTGCAGGAGATATCTATGAACACAAACAGCATGCCAACAGCTTACAATCCCAAAGAATTCGAAGATCGGATTTATAAAGAATGGAAGGAGGGGGGCTGTTTCGCGCCCAGGAAAGAGGGGAAAAATCCCTTTGTTATTGTTATACCGCCGCCCAATGTAACCGGAATTCTGCACATGGGGCATGGCTTGAACAACACCCTGCAAGATTTTCTTATTCGTTACTGGCGCATGAAAGGGCGCCCCGCTCTGTGGATACCGGGCACCGATCATGCGGGAATTGCTACCCAGAATGTTGTAGAGCGGCGCTTGAAGGAACGGGGGCAGAACAGGCACAGTTTGGGGCGGGAGAAATTTTTGGAGGAAACATGGAAGGTAAAAGAGGAGCATCACGGCATTATTTCCCGGCAGCTTGAAACCATTGGAGCCTCCTGCGACTGGAGCCGCGAACGCTTCACCATGGACGAAGGCTGTTCCCGGGCGGTGCGCGAAGTGTTTGTGTCGCTCCATGAGCGGGGACTGCTGTACCGGGGCGAGTATCTGGTAAACTGGTGCCCCTCCTGCGGCACGGCCCTGGCCGATGATGAAGTGGATCATGGAGAGAAAAAGGGCGGGCTTTGGGAAATCGACTATCCCCTTGCAGACGGCAGCGGGGTGCTTACCGTGGCCACCACCCGGCCTGAAACCATGTTTGGCGACACCGCCGTGGCCGTTCACCCCAGCGATGCGCGTTATAAGCACCTCATCGGGAAAATGCTTACCCTGCCCATCGCCGAACGGACCATCCCGGTTATAGCCGATGCCTATGTCGACCGCGAATTCGGCACTGGCTGCCTAAAGGTAACCCCCGCCCACGACACCAACGACTACGAAATAGGCCGACGGCATGAACTGGAAATGATCAATGTGCTCAACAGCGATGGAACCATGAACAGCACCGCACCAGAATTTATTCAGGGAATGCCGGCAAAACAGGCCCGCAAAGCGGTTGTGGAGAAACTGGAAAGTCTTGGTGCCTTAAAAAGTTACAAGGAACATATCCATCAGGTAGGACACTGCTACCGCTGTTCCGCCGTCGTGGAGCCCTTTCTCTCTGAGCAGTGGTTTGTACGCATGAAGCCGCTGGCCGAAAAAGCCCTGGAGGCCTGGCGGGAGGGCAAGGTGGTATTCTATCCCCGCAAGTGGGAAAACACCTACAGTCACTGGCTGGAAAACCTCCGCGATTGGTGCATAAGCCGCCAAATCTGGTGGGGACATCAGATACCCGCCTGGACATGCGCCGCCTGCGGCAAGCTCCATGTTCTGCGCGAAAACCCGGAATGCTGCCCGGACTGCGGCGGGGAATTAACGCGAGACCCGGACGTGCTCGATACCTGGTTTTCCTCCTGGCTCTGGCCCTTCAGCACCTTGGGCTGGCCTAACACAACACCCGATCTCACCCGCTTCTACCCCACCACCACCCTGGTAACCGGCTACGACATCATCTTCTTCTGGGTGGCCAGAATGATAATGGCCGGACTGGAATTCCTCGGTCAGGTTCCCTTCCGCGACATCTACATTACCGGCCTTATTCGCGACAAGCTGGGGCGCAAAATGTCCAAAAGCCTCAACAACGGCATAGACCCCATCGAAGTAGTGAACACCTACGGTGCCGATGCCCTCAAATTCACCCTCGTGTACCTCTCGGCCCAGGGCGAGGACATTCCCCTCGACATGGAAACCTGCAAGTTAGGTTCAAAATTTGCCAACAAAATATGGAATGCCGCCCGCTTTGTGCTTATGAATTGTGAAGATATGGACAATCTCCTCCCGGAAGCGAACATGGCGAATTCCGGCCTCAGCCTGGCGGACAGGTGGATCCGCAGCCGATTCAATACCGCAGTGAAAAAAGTGGAAACCGCCATGAATTCGTACCGTTTCGATGACATGGCTCATGCAGTGTATGAATACTTCTGGAACGACTACTGCGATTGGTATCTCGAAGCCGCCAAGCTGGGGCTGTACGGCAAGGATGAAGCCGAAAAGCGCCGCAGCATCGCCATGCAGCTTTGCATGCTCGAAGAGTCATTGAAACTGGTACACCCCTTTTTGCCCTTTGTAACCGAAGAAATATGGAGCCGCCTGCCTGCCCGCTCGCAGCAGCTCATAAGCACCTCCTACCCCGAAGCGAACCCGCTTTGGGACGATGCCGCCGCCGAAACCGCCTTCAGCGGCTTACAGGCACTGGTAAGCGCCATTCGCACCTTACGGAGCGAATTCACCATCCCCCCCGCCCAGCAGATAAAAGTTCGCGTAGAAATTACCGATGAAAGCGCTAAATCCCTGGAAGACTCCGTAGAACTCACGGCCATGCTTGTGCGCTCAAACGATTTGGGCATCGCCGCCCATGGCGAAAGCCATGAAGGTGCCATAGCCGCCGTTGGCAGAGGCTTCACCGCCCATATTTACATAAAGGACGCCATCGACATCGATGCTGCCATTGCCAGGTTCCGCAAGTCAGTGGAAAAAACAAAAAAAACCATTGAGGCCAAACAGAAAAAACTCGCCAACCAGAACTTTACCTCCCGTGCCCCAAAAGACGTTATAGACAGGGAGAAAGCCCAATTAGCAGAACTGGAAGACAGCGCGAAGCGCAGTATGGATTATCTATCCGCTTTGGAACGCCGATAATAAGAATGGGTACCTCTAAAAACAGCTTTAGAGGTGCCCTTTAGAGACACCCAGAATATCAGCGGAGATACGGCTCCGTCCTGAAGCAGGAGGCTATACCATGAGTAAATTCAAATTACTGCTGATTGTTCTCGTCGCAGGATTTATCGCCTACACCATTTTTTCCGATCCCAACAAGCGGGATAAGTTCTTTGATGTTGTTGAAAACTCCACTGGCATAAAGGTGGATAAAAGCACGAAAAAAGCATTAACCAAAACCGCAGATAAATTAGGCGACAGCACGGAACAGCTTTGGACACGGCTCTCCGACTCAATTCAGGACAAGAAATTTCAGCAGGCCATGGAAAAATGGGGAGCCGCCGCAATGGAAAAGCTCGACAGCAAAAAACTGTCCCGCTTAATGAAAGACCTCAAAAAAGAAGCGGCGCGGGGTACGGGCAACTATGATAGAATCTTCAAAAAATATCTCGATGCGTAGGAACCCATACTTCAGGGTACCTCTAAAAAACAGCTTTAGAGGTGCCCTTTAGGAAATTGACGAAGAAATTTTTTGTTGGGCGGCAAAAGCTTAAGCCAGCCTAAGCTACGTGAGCATTTTGACAACGTAGTAGCGGCGGAAAAGTTCGAGTCAAGAACTAAATGGGTTATTTAGAGGTGCCCTTAAGGTTTAAGTCGTTTAAGATGCTTTAGCCTAAAGTCTTCAATGATAGTCTTTATATACTGAACGGCCTCTTCCACCCGTGCATCAGATCCATACAGTTGGGCGGCTTTTTCGCAAACTTCCAGCAATTCATGCAGAAAAAATGCCAACACTTTAACAGCTTCCCTTACTTCCTGAGCCTTCTCTCCATTCAAAGTACCCGGCGTTTCAAGAATGCGCTTATACTGTTCAAGAGCATTGGGAGGCCTGTCATCCCTGGAAGATACGAAGCGCCAGAACCGCTGTTCAATGCTCATGCGGTCTAACTGACCCGGCTGAGGAAAGGCGCGTCTTAAATAGGTTTCAACCACATCCCAATAATGCGTATCGAAATAGGCCATAGCTCCGTAGAGTTTGACAACTTCCCTGTCAGCCTCTGGATGCAGATTTATTGCCTTGTAATTCTCAATACGGCTTTGAATATCATTGATAATCTTGTCCGCAAAGGTATCCCTATCGCGATACCGCTGAAGAGCATCTTCCTTCATCTGGTTATCCCGATGTTTCTGATGAATCATTTTTTCAAGATTGTGGCATTCCTTTAATTCTTCTTCAAAAAACTCTTCCGGGTTGCGGCCTCCGTATTTCGCTGAAACAAGCCGCTTGTTAAAAGATTCAATAAATTTTGCGTCCAGCTCATAGTCGGCTGTTAACACTTGATAGCGTTTGGTAAGCTCCTCCGCTAATCTTTTGTACTCAGGCCATTCGAAGTTCTGTTTCCCTTTCCCCCTATCTTTTCCAAACATACCAACCATTATAATCGCTTTTCCAAACAATGACAAGCAGGAAGCCGGATAATTTGTATATTATCCGGCTTCCTGCTTTTTTAGCACTAATATGCGGGTACAGCCTCCTTTCTCACAGTTCTTTCATTTCTACTGGATTCAGAAGCGGATGTGTCTTCAGCCCGCGGCCGGGTTTGAAATTCGACATGCTCGCCGACAATATGAACCCGCGAACGCGGTGAGCCGTCCGTGTTTGTCCAGCGATCCTGCTTGAGCCTGCCTACTACGCGCACTCCGCGGCCTTTGGCGAGATACTCCTGACAGGTTTCCGCCAACCGTGCCCACACCTCGACATCGAAAAAGCCCACTTCTTCCTGCCGTCCGTCATCAGACTTGTAGTACCGGTTTGAAGCCACGGTGAAATGGCATACCGCCGTTCCTTTGGGAGTCTTTTTGAACTCCGGGTCCTTGGTGAGATTCCCCTCAAGAATGATGGAATTAAGATTGTTCATCGCTTACCTCCTATTGTTAAGCGTTTACATGATATTTCAGGGCTTATTACCCTGAATATGCGGGCATATCCATGCACCCGCGAACACCTCCAAAAAAAATTTTTGGAAGCGTCTATATATATAGACTGCGAGTAAGGGCTTCAAAATTCAAAAATTATAAAAAAAAATGAAAAATTTTCAAATAAATGAGAATTCAGGGAGAATTTTGCGGCAGAACCATCAGAATGCTTACTGTAATTGACATGTACAGCCGGGAAAGTCTGGCCGTTGGGGAGGGGGGAGATTTGAGAATTGAGAATTGAGAATTGAGAATTGAGAATTGGGGACGGGGGATTGGATGTGGTCTTCTTAAAAAAGATTGTCTCTTGAAGCTTTTCGCCTGCCTGCCGAAGCCTCGGCACAGGCAGGTGGTTCCAAACATCCCCATCCGTGTCAATCCGTGCCCATTTCATCTTTACCTGCCGCATCCCTTACAAGCTGGGATTTCCCCCTACGGCAAATCAGTATCCGGTCGTTAGCAGAGACAACGATAAGATTTTCAACTCCGCACAAGGCCACCGGGCGATCAGCATAGACAAAGTTTCCATTGGACTCACAGGTATAGACTGGCGCATTCGGTGATATATTCAAATCGGCTATAACATCCCAGCTTCCTACATCGTTCCACTGGAATTGTGCTTTTACCATCTGTATTCTGGAAGTTTTTTCCATTACCGTGTAGTCCACGGATAGAGACGGACAGTTCTGATAGCGGGTTCGCAGTTCCTGAGTCGGCTCCAATAGCAGTATGCCGCTCTCTTCACGCCGCTTGAACCAGGCATGTTCCGGAGTTTCAAATGCCGCGGCAACTTCGGGGCTGCATATCCGCAGTTCCTCCATGAAGACCGTATTGACATAGGTAAAAAGACCCGCGTTCCAGAAATACCGGCCTGAATCGAAGTATTTCTTGGCGGTTTGCTCATCGGGTTTTTCCCTGAAGGAAAGCACTTCAAAACCGCTGCCCACGGCATTGCCGACTTCGATGTAGCCGTATCCCGAAGCGGGATGGGTGGGGACAATGCCGTAAGGAACAATGAAGCCTTTACGGGCCTCAATCGATGCGGCTTCCACGGAAGCCGAAAAAGATTCAATCGGGGAGATAAGATGATCCGCCGCCATAACCAGGCTTGTTTCCTGCCGCTTTCCATCCAAACCCATCCAGGCCGCGGCCAGAGCCAGGGCGGGGGCGGTATTGCGTGCCATCGGCTCCGCTAGTATAACAATGCGTTCTCTGAGATTTTTTTCCATGTCCCGACATTCGTCCAGCATCGCCGCCGTACAATCTTCGTGGGTTACAACACAGACAGTTCCTTTCATGCCTAAAGCAAATGCTCTCTTTAGGGTTAAGCGGAATAAACTCCGATTACCGCCTACCTTCATAAACTGCTTTGGCCGGGCACCCAGAGAAGCAGGCCAAAGCCGTTTCCCCGCACCGCCAGCCATAATAATAACATTTTCAACCATAATTTTAAAAATCTCCCCGCTTGAAGACTTAACATTTCATGCAAATCAGAGTATCATTGCCATATTACTAATTATTACAAGGAATGAATATGCCTTTTAAGCTTTCAATTTACCCTTGGGTGCATTGTTGTCGGTGCAATGATAATCAATGGAAAGGGGAATTCATAGAGCATGAACATTGTTCGCCGGAGGAAGAGGCGCGG
Organism: Spirochaeta sp. LUC14_002_19_P3; assembly: GCA_002084135.1. Classification (GTDB taxonomy): domain Bacteria; phylum Spirochaetota; class Spirochaetia; order DSM-2461; family DSM-2461; genus UBA2779. The sequence continues at coordinate 28,927 of MUIB01000089.1, forward strand.
CTTGGCGCAGAGGATGATTTGCTAACCCGCAGAAATCATATTCCCGGTGTGCCGATGGTGAATTTTACCAGCCAGTACGGACTGGGCTGTTTCGAGGGATTAAAAGCCTATCCTCAGAAAGACGGAACACTCAAGCTGTTCAGGCCGGAACGAAACTGTGCGAGAATGGCCGTTTCCATGCGCGGTTTGCGTATGCCCCCCATACCAGAAGACCTTCTTCTTGAAACTATATTTGAAATTGTTCGCCGCAATAAGGTTTTGGGATTCGCTCCAGAGTACGATGCAGCCTGGGAAAAGGATATATGGCAGAATGCCGCAACTGTGTATGTTCGCCCCTTCGCGATATCCGAGCCGGGTATCGGGGTGAACCTTTCTGTCACGCCTTGGGTTATTACAATATGCACCACGGTATCCGCTTATTTCCGACTGGGTGAAAATAACGCGGTGGTATCCAAAAGGATACGGGCCACTCCCGGCGGAACAGGCTGGATTAAAACCGCCGCCAACTATGTTACCTCTACTCTGGCTAAAGCCGAAGCCTTAGACGAAGGGTATATGGAAGCCATTTTTCTTGACTGCACAACAGGAAAAAATATCGAGGAAGGATCATCCTGCAATTTTTTTGCTGTATTGAAAGACGGCACTGTTGTAACTCCCGAGCTGCACGACACCATTCTTCCAGGCATAACCCGCGATTCCGTAATGGTTTTGGCCCGGGACATGGGCATGAAAACGCAGGAAAGAGACCTCTCTCTGGAAGAGGTATTCGATGATGCTTCTGAATGCTTCGTTACGGGCACTGCGGCCGGTGTTACTCCGCTGAGTTCCATTACCCGCGAAGGAAAAACAAAACGCTTTGCCAGCCTTGAAGCGGATTCCGTTTCCAACCGCTTTCTCAAGCAATTAAAAGGCATTCAATTCGGTGCCCTTAGCGACAAGCATGGCTGGATGCGGGATGTTTAGCGTCTTGCGGCACCCTTTTAGCCGCAGGGAGCCAGGGGAATTGCATCGGAAAACTCCAAAAATGGAGTTTTCCGAGCTTCCCAATTCTTCTTACTTGCCAGACTTAAGTTGCCTGTCGGGAATGCTTTCCGGCTCTTTTCCCAAAGCGGCCACTTCCTCTGTAACAAACAGCCCGCAATAGCATTGTCCGTATTCCGTCATATCGGCATGAGCGTAAACACAGGGACAAATAATATCCTTGTCTTTTGCCTCATCTGTATCGCGGCAGGGACAAAAAAGAGCACCATAAATAACGAGATTCTGTTCCAGGCCAGTCTCAATCAATTCCCGAAAATCCTTTAAGGGCTGTACTGTCCAGTTGTGTTTCTTTGCAATCTGTTCAATCTGACTTGATATTTCCATGATTAAAAGTAAATCTCCTTTTCCCACTGCTGTTTATTAAAGCCTACCAGAATTGTGCTATCATTAAGTACCAGGCTTGGATAAGCGGGAGGCTTTCCAAATTTTTCTTTAAACTCGTTTTTAATGGCCAGTTTATCTTCTTTTGGAATTGTATCCATATCAAGATAGCGAAACGCGAGTTTCCTGGCACTTAAGTATCCTCTGGCTCGAACACAGTGCACACACGTGGTAAGGCTGAACAATGTAAGATTCTTAACCTTACCGCTTCCGGCGGCCACAATCCAGTAATTATTATCGAACATAGACTTCCTCATTCTCCAGAGGTATCATTAATATGACCTTTTTACTATAATCAACGAATGAAAAATATTCAAGCCATTGAAGAATTTCAGGCACTGATCCGTGGAGAAATGCCTTTTTGCGCGGTTTTTTCTGCGGATTGGTGTAAGGACTGCCTGGTTATAAAGACCGTACTCAAGGAAATTGAAGAAGAGTACCGGGGAAAATACACCTTTGCGGTTGTAGACCGGGACAAATTTATAGATATTTGCCATGAGTACGATGTGCTGGGCATACCCAGTTTCATTATTTTCAAATCGGGGAAAGCCCTCAGCACCTTCATTAGTTCCAGGAGAAAAACCAGAAAGGAAATTACAGATTTCCTTGATAATGCGGCTGCCGGGCAGTAAAGGGCACCTCTAAAGCAGCCTAAACGTTTTCTATGCGGATTGTATGAAACCACGAATGCCCTGAAGCAGCGATTCATGGGTGTCGGCCACGGGAAAATGAGGGTATTCCTTCCTTATGGCCTCGGGTGCCCGAAAAAACATTCCGGCATGGGCGGCCTTAAGCATGGAAACATCATTATAAGAATCCCCGGCGGCAAAAACCTGCAGGCCCATGGCCCGCAAACTTTCCACGGCCTTACGCTTTCCGTCCTGCTGACGCAGCCTGTATCCGACAATACGGCCACCGTTGTCCACCTCCAGAGTGTTGCAGAACAGCGTAGGCCAATCCAGCTTCTTCATAAGGGGGGCGGCAAATTGTTCAAAAGTATCCGAAAGTATAATGAGCTGAGTTTCTGACCGCAGCTTCGCGGTAAACTCGGCCGCTCCATCCAGAGGCTCAAGACCGGCAATAACGGCCTGAATATCGCCAAGGTGAATCTTCTCCCTGTCGAGAATCTTCAACCGGTAATTCATGAGTTCATCGTAATCGCTTATATCCCTGGTAGTGAGCTTAAGTTCGTCCAGTTTGGTTTTTTGAGCAACCGCAATCCAAATTTCCGGAACAAGAACTCCTTCCAGGTCCAGGCAAACCACTTCCATAAATGCTCCTTTGAGAGTGTTATCAAGGGGTATCTTACCCTAAAAATGCGGGTGCGTCTATGTATCTGAAGGGAGGCCTGGGGAGGCTGTATGAACCACACCGGGGGTGTAACCACCTGCCTGCGCCGAGGCTTCGGCAGGCAGGCGAATGGGCACGGATAGGGTCTTTTGGAGAGGAAGCGGGATGCAGCTCGGCTGGCCCATAAACTTTGAAACTTATCCAAAATCAACGATTACAGGACTAGCACTTTAATCTTTAGCAATTTTCGCGTCTTTCGCGCCTTTCGCGGTTAAAACAAAAGGATTTTAGATATATTATACGAATTGTAGATACACCCCTTCGCGATTTTCGCGCCTTTCGCGGTTAGAAACAGGAGATTTACAATGGAAAAACTCAAAATGCACAGCCCTAACTTTGCAGAAGAGAATATTGCAAAGCTGGTAGCCCTTTTTCCGGGCTGCGTTACCGAATCGACCGATGAAGAAGGCAAGCCCAAACAGGCTATCGACTTTGATTTGCTGCGGCAGGAGCTGGCAAGTTCAATCGTGGAAGGGCCGCAGGAGCGTTACCACCTGAACTGGCCCGGCAAGCGGAAAGCTCTGCTTGCCGCCAATGCACCCATTGCCAAGACACTGCGCCCCTGCCGTGAGGAAAGTATGGATTTCGATACCACTGAAAATCTTTTTATCGAAGGTGACAATCTCGATGCCCTGAAACTCCTGCAGGAAACCTACCTCGGCAAGGTGAAGATAATCTACATCGACCCGCCGTATAACACGGGGAAGGATTTTATTTATGCCGATAAATTTACAATGGAAAATGGACAATGGAAAATGGACAGTGGGGATTACGATAAAGAAGGTAACCGCCTCGTAGCCAATACCGAATCCAATGGCCGCTTTCATTCAGACTGGCTGAGTATGATGTATTCGCGGTTAAAATTAGCCAGAAACCTCCTGAAGGATGATGGGGTTATTGTTATTCACATTGATGAAAACGAGTATCCAAATCTTGAAAAAATACTCAGTGAGATTTTTGGTGAAGAAAACAATCTGGGAACAATTGTTTGGGATAAAAGAAACCCAAAAGGAGAGGTTGCAGGTGTTGCACAGCAGCATGAGTTGCTTTCAATTTATAGCAAGAACAAAACCTTTTTTAAGGAGTTAAGCGAACTAAAAAGGCCCAAAGAAAATGCCCAACAGATACTGAAAAAGGCATCGGATTTGATTAGGCGATCAGAAGGTATCAATGAAACGATTAGAGAGGATTTTAGAAAATGGATTTCGGCAAAAGATTTTAGCGGAGGCGAAAAAGCTTATAGTTTAATTGATGATGATGGCAAAGTGTATCAGTCGGTATCAATGGCAGCGCCTGATAAACCTGAAACGCGATCACATAGACCGCTTATTCATCCTGTCACAAAAAATCCTTGTTCGGTTCCAGCAAAAGGCTGGCGTTTTCCTGATGAAACGATGGATATATTGTTAGAAAGAAAGGAAATTGTATTTGGTATTGATGACACTACCCAGCCTAGAAGGAAGTATTTGTTATCGGAAAATCTTTACGAGAATGTTCCATCACTGCTTTATTTTGGTGGAAGCGATGATGCACTCGGGTTACCATTTGATAATCCAAAGCCTGTTTTGGTTGCCAAACAACTTCTCGAATCAGTTTGCAAGGCAAATGACATCATCCTCGACTTCTTCGCCGGCTCCGCCACAACCGCCCACGCCGTCATGCAACTCAACGCCGAAGACGGAGGCAAACGCAAATTCATCATGGTTCAGCTCCCGGAAGCCTGTAATGAAAAAACCGAAGCCTTCAAGGCAGGCTACAAAACCATTGCCGAAATCAGCAAAGAACGAATCCGCCGCGCCGGGAAGAAAATCAAAGAAGAGCATGCCGCAAGGGCTCCCAATCTGGACACCGGCTTCCGTGTACTCAAAATCGACTCTTCCAATATGGCCGATGTGTATTACACACCGGACGCCGTTAAACAAAACCAGCTCAAGCTACTCAGCAACAACATTAAAGACAACCGCAGCCCCGAAGACCTGCTTTTTCAGGTTCTGCTCGACTGGGGGGTTGATTTAACTTTGCCGATTTCTCGCGAAATCATCAAAGTTAAGAAGGATGAAGGCGGAAGGATGAAGGATGAAGAGTTTGAAGTGTTTTTTGTTGATGGAAATGCGCTTGTAGCTTGCTTCGAGAAGGATGGAAAGATCACCGAGGATTTCTGTAAAGAGCTCGCTGGAAGGCAGCCGCTGCGTGTTGTGTTCAGGGACTCCGGCTTCAAAAACGACAGCGTAAAAATTAACGTTGAGCAGATTTTTAAGCTCATGAGCCCGCACACGGATGTGAAGGCCATTTAGGAGGTGTGTAATATGCCAAAGAAAAAGACCATTCCAGTTGCTATCTGCTATGATTTTGATGGGACGCTTATACGCGGGAACATGCAGGAAAATAGCTTTATCCCCGAATTGGGAGTGGAGAAGGATGATTTTTGGGATGAGGTTAAAAAGGAGAAAGAAAAGCATGATATGGACGAAGTCCTGGCATATATGAAATTAATGGTGCGCAAGGCAGGAGAAAAAAATCAGCCTTTTAACAAGCAAAGCCTTACAAAGCATGGGGAATTCGTCTCCTTGTTTCCGGGAGTAAAAGATTGGTTTGCCGCAATTAACGAGTTCGGTGAGAAAATCGGTTTAGACCTTGAGCACTATGTTATTTCTTCAGGTATTGATGATATGATTAAGGGCTCGCCTATTGGGGGAGAATTTAAATGTATATTCGCATCTGGATTTGTTTATGATGCCAATGGCGTTCCTTCTTTTGCTGCACGATCCATAAACTATACAACAAAAACACAGTATCTGTTTCGCATTAATAAAGGGATACTGAATAGCTGGGACAGTAATGTCAACAAAGTGATGCCGGAGAACAAGCGCCCCCGACCTTTTTCACGAATGATTTATTTGGGGGATGGTGAAACAGATGTACCTACCATGAAAATGCTGAATTATCAGGGAGGCTATTCCATTGCCGTTTACCCTCCCCCAAAAGGGAAATATAGAACAAAAGAAGAAGCGGAAAAGAAGCAGTTGGCTGAAAATCTTCAAAAGGATAATCGTGCACAATTTGTTGCGGAGGCAGATTATTCAAAAGAGAAGAATCTTTTTAAACTTGTTTCTGCACTGCTGGAACGTATCGCAAACGAAGAAAATTTTGGGATGAACAGGAAAGCTTAACCGATGAGTCATTCTGAAAATCACGAAATGGAACCCTCCAAAGGACAGTTTTTGATTTATCAGGCTGAAGACGGCAAACTCAACCTTGATGTCCGGTTTGAAGATAAGTCCGTCTGACTCACTCAGTAGCTAATGGCGGAGTTGTTTCAGACGACACAACTAAGTCAGCATGTATTAAATATTTATGAGGAAGAGGAATTGCTTCCAAAAGAAACTCACAAGAAATTCTTGTGAGTTCAAACGGAAGGACAGCGCAAAGCTAAGCGTCTGCTCGATTACTACAATCTGGATATGATTATTTCCGTTGGCTACCGGGTAAAAAGTCGTCTGGCAACCAGATTCAGGATATGGGCAACACAACAACTCGCCGAGTTTATTAAAAAAGGATTTCTACTTGATGATGAACGTCTGAAGAATCCGGATCAGCCCTTCGATTACTTTGAAGAGTTGGAGTGTCGCATTCAGGATATCCGAACATCAAATGAGAAACCCGCCGGAAGACCGGCGGGTAAGGAATTAAAAACGGAAAGAAAAGCTTTAAACACCCACGAGAAAAGCTGAGCAATCCGAAAACATGGAAGACTATAAATCATAAAAATAAAAATGTCAATACTGGATTTCATTATTTTTATGAAATATTTCTGAACTCGCTATTTTTACCCTTCTTCGATTGCCGAACATCTGATAATCCGGCTATTCTCTCGGATACTCCTCTTGAAAATAGAACTTTTATGCCCTAAATGAGAAACCCGCCGGAAGACCGGCGGGTAAGGAATTAAAAACGGAAGGAAAAGCTTTAAACACCCACGAGAAAAGCTGAGCAATCCGAAAACATGGAAGACTATAAATCATAAAAATAAAAATGTCAATACTGGATTTCATTATTTTTATGAAATATTTCTAAATTTGACATTTCCACACTCCTTTGATTGTCCATCACTTGATAATCCGACTATTCTCTTGGATACCTCTTTATCGTTTTTTGGGGATTCCCCCCCTTCCTTGAAACAATAAAGGGGGGGCGGGCTTTCCGGGGGTACCGTCCGGCAAGCCGGACCGCCGACGAAGCCGCCGCCCCTACAATCCCTAACTCAGGATAAAAATAGTAAACCTACGGTTATCGAAACAATTAATAGTATATTCCTGGCTGGGCAGGAGGGGAAAATGTTTGACCGTTGTTTGACTAGAAGCGACAATTTAGTGAATTACACGGACCTTAACCATTTACTCTATAATGTTTTAAGTGTTTTGAATTTGTTTGACTGTTGTTTGACTGGAACAAGCTCAAAAAGCATCCGTATCCATCCATGGTTAAAAAAGGAGACCCACCATGAAACTCAAATTCAAGCAACAGCCCTACCAGACACAAGCCGTTGAATCGGTTGCAGACTGTTTTAAGGGCCAACCCAATGCAGCCGGTCTCAGCTACCGGATTGCCCCTGGAGTAACAAAATCCGGTGCACAGGGATACACGCAGAAGAGACTGTTTGAAGAATCCGGCTTTAAAAGATATTATTCTCACTGTCACACAGATGTGAAGGCCATTTAAGGGGAAAGATACATGAACAATACCGACTATTTGAAAAGTTTAGTTCACGAGCTTTGTCGATTACCTCAAAAGGAGTGTGAATGGGTTGAATTTAAACATAATCATGCCAATGCGGATGAGATTGGGCAATACATCTCTGCTTTATCCAACTCGGCACTATTATCCGGTAAAGACAAAGCCTATATTGTTTGGGGAATTGACGACAAGGCACACTCCATTATTGGCACTGATTTCTCATTGGATAGAGCCAGGGTTGGCAATGAAGAATTAGAAAATTGGCTATTACAACGATTGAATCCCAAGATAAATTTTAAGTTTGAGAGCATTGAGATCGATGACAAAAATGTAGTGATATTGCAAATCAACGCCGCCAGTAAGCACCCCTCATCTTTCACCAATGAAAAATATGTGCGCATCGGCTCTTACAAGAAAAAGTTAAAAGATTTTCCGGAAAAAGAGCGTGAACTTTGGCGCTTATTGGATCAGGTTCCATTTGAGAATCAGTTATCTTTGGAGAGGATTAGCAAAGATGAGGTACTGGAACTGCTTGATTATTCATATTACTTTCATCTTGTAAAAATGCCAATCCCTGATGGACATCAGGTAATATTAGAAGCCCTAACTTCGGAAGATATTATTCAACGGGATGATTCTGGCCTCTACAATATCACCAACCTGGGAGCGATTCTTTTCGCTAAAGATTTAACGCATTTTCCTAATTTAAAAAGAAAAGCGGTTCGTGTTATTCAGTATAAAGGAAAAAACAAACTGGAAACTGTCAGGGAGCAACAAGGCACTAAAGGTTATGCACTGGGATTCAATGGACTGATTGACTATATCATGACTTTAATGCCAGCAGAAGAAAACTTGAGCTCACCTATTCGCAAAGAGACAACAATGTTTCCTAAACTGGCTGTTCGTGAATTAGTGGTTAATGCACTAATCCATCAGGACTTCTTTGAAGCAGGCAGTGGCGTGATGATTGAGCTGTTTGCTAATCGCCTGGAAATTTCCAATCCCGGAGTGCCTCTTGTCAGTGTTGAACGTTTTTTGGATACACCGCCAAAATCCAGAAACGAAAAACTGACTTCACTCTTACGCCGCTTGGGAATATGTGAAGAGCGCGGGTCTGGAATAGATAAAGTTATATTTGAGATAGAGATAAACCAATTGCCAGCACCAGTATTTGAAATACCAGAAAAATCGACTCGTGTTATCCTGTTTTCGCATCGTAAGTTGAAACACTTAACAAAACAAGAGCGGGTATGGGCTTGCTATTTTCATGCTTCACTCAAGTATATTGAGCGTGAATATATGACAAACTCCAGTTTACGCGAACGCTTTGGTATTGAGGTTAAAAATGGAGCAATGGCCACTCGTATTATTAATGATGCGCTAGAGAGTGGACTCATCCGTGTTTATGATGAAAGCGTTGGTGCCAAGGCTCGAAGATATATTCCTGGCTGGGCAGGAGGGGAAAATATTTGACCGTTGTTTGACTAGAAGCGACAATTCAGTGAATTACACGGACCTTAACCATTTATTCTATAATGTTTTAAGTTTTTTGAATTTGTTTGACTGGAACAAGCTCAAAAAGCATCTGCGCCCATCCGTGTCCATCCGCCCGCCTGCCGAAGCCTCGGCGCAGGCAGGTGGTTCCAACCCGTTCA
>MUIB01000072.1 GCA_002084135.1 Spirochaeta sp. LUC14_002_19_P3
AGCGAGGAACTGAAGAGCTTAATGACTTTCTTTTTGTCTCTTTTTATGAGGTTCAGAACAAAATCGAAGTAATAGAGGCAGCAGCGCAATGCCATGTTGGGATTATTGGTGGATTGGTGCTCAAAGAAGATGATGAGTCGATCATCGGGGGTTGTAAAGGCTATGTCGTTGGCGAATACGGATGTGAGGAATTTGGTAGTTTTGTAGGGTTTGCTATTTTTTGGGAGCTCCTTTTTTGCTGCCCAGAAGTACAATTTCCCGAAGTTCGCAGCTGAACCAAAAATGAATCGGAATAGGGAGTCTTTGAATTCTCTGGCCATGGTGAGAGTATGATGGATTCGGGCTGGGAAGTCAACATAGAATTTGAGAAAGGTAGGCTTTGGGGAGCGCAGGGGGAGGGTGTTTGCTTTTTTGGGAGGGAGCGGTCGTAACTGTTCTTTATGGGAAGCACGAGGGGCGGGATTTCTTTTTCACGTTTAACCTAAAGTTTATTGACTTCATTGGCGGAAAGGCATTTTACAACTGCACTAACCTGGCCTTAACCAGCCTGCCGAACGGGCTTAAATCTATTGGTGAGTGGGCATTTTATGCCTGCTCTAACCTGGCCTTAACCAGCCTGCCGAACGGGCTTGAATCTATTGGCAGAGTAGCATTTGGGGACACTACGATGACATCCATGACTATCCCGGCCTCGGTTACCAGCCTCGGCTCTTCCCTCTTCAGCGGGAACAATGATATAATGGAAGTAACACTGGAAGGAGACCATGACACATTAACAGATATATTTGGTATCGCCACTGCGCTGGCAACGGTGAACATAACAAACGATACAACCCCGGCCATTCTATCCGGCACCGTTTTTCCCTCAAGTGTAACATCCATTAAGGTTCCGAGCAGTGCGGTTAGCACTTATGAGAGTGACTGGAGTGCACTCACTGGTGTTACTTTCAGCGCGTATTCTCCGTAACAGGAATATTTTAAGTCCGTGTGTTGTTTAGGCTGGAGGCTTAGATCAGGCTGGAGACTTTAGGCTGGAGGTTTCAGATCCGGGGGATGGTTTTTCCTTTTTTGGTTTGAAACCACCTGCCTGCCGAAGCCTCGGCACAGGCAGGTGGACAAAAAAAAGGGAGTTAGATAGACCTCCGGTCTCCAGCCTTCCCCCCATCTGTGCTTACTCCCCCCTCAATTACAAAAAATTAATTTTAAGCCCTTGACAGTTTTTTTAATTGTTCTATAATACTGTTGTATTAAAGTATTAGTACTTTACGTAAGGAATCATTATGGGCTGTTGGGGATAGGGATTGGCAATGTCCGTTTTTCGGGTTACTTATGGAAGAGTAGTGAATATAAAGGGTTATTTGTGTTGTGAAAAAAAATATTGATGGATTACAATTTGTCATCGATCATTCCAGCGGGGTACCGTACTACCGGCAAATAATAAAGCAGGTGGAAATGGCCATTGCGGATGGTCGGCTGAAACAGGGCAGGCAGCTCCCAACGGTGCGAAGTTTGGCTGTTGACTTGCAGATTAATCCCAATACGGCTGCCCGCGCCTACAATGAGTTGGAAATTCGCGGCATTGTGAATACCCAGCAAGGTACGGGAACTTTTATCAGTGATAAAACGATTGAACTGCCGCAGGAAGAGAGGGCGAATATTCTGGATTCACTTATCCGCACTTTTTTGTCCAATGCCTCTTCCTACGGCTTTGAACTGGACGAGATTGTTGAATATCTTAAAAAATTGAATACAAGAAACAGAGGTGAATAGCATGAAATTACCGGGATGGATAATGAAAGACAGAGGTGGCAAACGGGGGCATTTTCAACTGAACGCCATCGGCATACTGGTTGTTATTGGGTTTTTGTTGCTGGGCCTGTTTTTGGATGGACTTTCCGCAGAACTGGATGTACAGGAAAACAGGCTGGTTATCGCCAGTATTCTGGCTGCGGCACTCATAGCCTTTTTTCTGCCCTGGTGGCCGGTAATGCTGATTAACATTGCCGCTGTGTGGACGGCATCCGTAACCCTGGGGAACCACCTGATGTTTTTACCGGCAATGGCATCTTTGGGATTTATGATTGCCCCGGGAATAACAATCGCGGCGCAGTGGAATAAGGTGGTGGTTCTGCGGCTGGGGCGTTTCTACAAGGTAAAGGGCCCCGGACTGTTTTTCCTTTTTCCCTTTATTGATGCGATTGCCGGCACGGTGGATACCCGCATTCGGGTAACCGATTTTTCCGCGGAGAAGAGTCTTACTCTCGATACGGTGCCAGTGCATATCGATGCTTTGGCTTTCTGGATGATCTGGGATGCCGAAAAGGCGGTGCTGGAGGTGCGAAACTATGAGGAGGCGGTGGCTTTGAGTGCGCAAACGGCTCTGCGCTCCACTATCGGTTCCAATTCCCTTACGGCACTGCTCAGCGAAAGGGAACGGCTGGGAGAGGAAATTCAGCGCATTGTCGATACAAAAACCAATCCCTGGGGCATTACCATTATTTCGGTTGAGTTCAAGGAAATTCTGGTTCCGAAGGAGCTGGAAGATGTGCTGAGCCGCGAGGCTCAGGCCGAAAGGGAGAAAAAGGCCCGCACCATTCTGAGCAATACCGAGGCGGAGATTGCCCGTTTGTATGAAAAAGCCGCCGAAGCCTATAAAAATAATCCAACGGCACTGCGCCTGCGGGCAATGAACATGATTTACGAAAGCATGCGCAGCAAGGGCGGCCTTATTCTAACACCGGCTTCGGCACTGGAAACCATGAATCTGGGCGCAGTGCTGGGGGCGGCGGCTTACGGCGAGAAAACGGGGGCTGTGGGGGGAGAAAATTGAAAATTGAAAGGAATTTTCTGATGCGGGGGGGCGGTTGTTACGGTTCCCCGCGGTGCGGTTCAGGGTTGCAGTTTGAAGTTTTGACAGATTTTTGGGTAATGAACCTTTTAGTAAAGACGGGAGCTTTGAAAATGGAGATAACACAGAGGTCATTTAAAATAAAAAAAAGGAGAAAAGTATGATTAAGGTTACAAACCTTCACAAAACCTATACGGCGGGGGAGCTGGAGGTGAAGGCACTGCGCGGGGTGTCGCTGGAGATTGGCCGGGGGGAATTTATTGCGCTGGCCGGGCCTTCGGGCTCGGGCAAAACGACGCTGCTGAATATTATCGGTTGTATTGACGGGGCCGATTCCGGGGATGTGAAAATTGGCGAGAAGTCGGTAATGAATCTGAAAAAGAACGACCAGGCCATGTTTCGGCGGGATAATTTGGGGTTTGTGTTTCAGAGCTACAATCTTATTCCGGTGCTTACCGCATTTGAAAATGTGGCGTTCAGTCTGAATCTTATGGGGATTGGAGAGGGGGATATTCGGGAACGGACAATGGCTATTTTGAAAGAGGTGGGCCTGGAAGGCATGGAAAACCGCCGTCCGGGGCGACTATCGGGGGGACAGCAGCAGCGGGTGGCTATTGCCCGGGCCATTGTGAAGAATCCGGAAATTTTGCTGGCCGATGAACCTACGGCAAATCTGGACTCCAATACCGGCAGGGAAATTCTGGAGCTCATGAAGAGGCTGAACCAGAGTCATCAAAGCACCTTTATTTTTGCCACCCACGATCCGATGGTAATGGATTTTGCCGACCGGCTGGTGCGGCTCCACGATGGGGCTATCGAAAGCGATACACGGAGGTGATAAGGATGATTTTTATTCCCAAAATGGCAATGCTGAACTTGGCCCGCTACAAGAAGCGGACCATGATTACCGCCGGGGCTATTTCATACGGTTTGCTCATGTACATTATTACCCGCTCGCTGCTGAGCGGGGTGGATACGGAGTCGATACAGAATCTTCATCTCTACGAAACCGCGGCCGGGCGGATAATGGCTGAAGGCTATTGGGCAAACAGGGAAACGATGCCGCTGGAGAAGTGTTTCGATCCGGCTCTGACGGTGCCGATGCTGGAGGAGGCCGGGGCGGCTTATGCGCCAAGAATAAGTTTTAACGGCGATTTGATTTTTTTCAAGGACCCGTTTCCGGAAGACGGAAGCATCCCCGGCCGCTTCACCGCAGTAGACCCGGAACGGGATGCGGATGTTTTTGAGGTGAAGAACAGCCTAACGGAGGGGCAATGGCTGAAAAACGGTGAGCAGGGCCTGGTTCTCGGCCATTGGCTGGCGGAGGACATTGGCGCGAAAATAGGCAGTCCGGTGCTGGTGGAAACTCAAACCTTAGACGGCTATGCTCAGGTTATCGATTTGGAGGTTGTAGGGATATTGAACTGCCCGAATCCGGAAATTACCCGTTCGGGGATGTTTCTGCCGCTTTCCGTGGCCAACGACTATCTGGAGATGGGAGGCATGGTAACCGAAATGAATGTGAGTTTCGGCAATTCTTCGGCTTCCGACGAGCAATTTGCCGCTTTGGCGGCGGATGTGGAGGCCCTGAAGCTGGAGGCGGTGCCCTGGCAGGTGCTGGGGGCGGATTTTGTGGCAATTTCCCAGGCCAAGGCGGGCAGTTCGGGCATGGTGATTCTGCTAATTCTTATTATTGCCGGGGTGGGTATTTCCAATACCATGCTGATGGCGGTGTATGAACGGGTGCGGGAGCTGGGCATGATGAGGGCTCTGGGCATGAAGGACAGGCAGATACGCAGCTTGTTCCTGTGGGAGTCGGCGGGGATTGGCCTGATTGGCAGTGTTCTGGGTACGGCCATGGGGATGCTGATTAACTGGCCGCTGGTACGCTTCGGTTTGGATTATTCCTCGCTGCTTCGGGATTCCAGTTTCGGCTACAGGATACAGGGGCAGATGTACGGGGTGTGGGATTTTTCTTCCATTGCGATTGCCTTTCTGCTGGGGGTGGGGCTGTCGGTGCTGGTGGCCATGTTTTCTACCCATAGAATTTTGCGGCTGAATATTACTGCCAGCTTGAGATTTCAGTAGGAGGGATGTATGAAACTTTACAAAATTGCGCTAAGAAACATAAGCCGGAACAAGCGGCGCAGCGGGCTTTCCGCGGCGGCCATTGCCATAGCGGCGGCGGCCATTGTATTTCTCTTTGCGTTTTTCGCCGGAATGCTCAACGATATGCGCACCAACATGTGGACCTATCTCACCGGTGCTGTCCGGGTACGGCACAGCGATTTCGACAAGTATGAACGCTTGAACCCGGTTCATCTGGCCATTCCCGGCTACGATGCCCTGCTGAAGGACATTATGGCCGATCCGGCTGTACGGGCGGTGAGCCCGCGGATTAACTTCCCCGGACGGGTTCCAGTAGGGGAGGGCACGGAGAAAATTAACGTTATGGGCGTAGGGGTGGATTTTGCTCTTGAGGCGAAGTATCAGGATTATGAGGCAACTTTGACCGAAGGGAGCCTGCCCCGGATGGGAACCCGTGAGGCCTTGATTGGCCGGGCGCTGGCGGCTAAGCTGGATGCGGGTATCGGAGGCAAATTTACGGTACTGTCTCAATCCGGCTCACGGGGGAGCAATGCCTACACCTTTACGGTTGTTGGGATACTGGATTTGCCGATAGCCGGTTTGGAAACGCTGATGGTGCAGGTGCCGCTTGATACGGCTCAGCGCTTTTTATGGCTGCCGGGGCAGGTGGGGGAAATTCTGCTTAAGGTTGACCCGCAAGTTGATTCTCCTGAGGATGCCGCGCTTCGGCTGGGGAAGGGCCTGAAATCGGAAGTGCCCTTGAATGTTTGGGACTACAAGCAGGTGAACGGCATGGCGGCAATGATGGATTTGGCCGCGAGTATTTATGATATTACTGCAATTATTTTTTTCCTTCTTGCCAGCACGGTTATTATTAATACCACGATTATGGTAATTTTTGAACGCATGAACGAAATTGGCACTTTGGCTGCCATGGGCATGAAGGGTTCTCAGCTGGTAAGGCTGTTTTTTCTGGAAGCCCTGTTTATCGGTATTATAGGATCTTTAACGGGGATTGCCATTGGTATGGCTGTTGCGGGCTATTTTGGCGGGGCGGGTTTGAATCTCTTTTCGGATGCCATGGAAGGGATGGACACGATGGGCATGGGATCCGTTATCTATCCGGTTCTGAATTTCAAATCGACGGTGATGGTGTTTGTTTACTCGGTTCTTGTAACCGGCCTGGCAACGTGGTGGCCCGCACGGCGGGCGGCGAAGGTTACCCCGGTGGAGGCTCTGCGGTATTAAAAACATGTTTTTCATTTTTCACTTTACGAGGCGCGTTAGGGATTGGAGGGGCGGCGTAAGCCGGTCCGAAGCCTTTGCGGGGCAAAGGCGGAGGACGGTACCCCCGGAAAGCCCGGCCTGCCTTTAGGCAGGCAACGCCCAAAAAATTAAGGATTTTATTGTAAGGAGTTACGCTATGTTCATGAGGAATTTGATTTTATTCGCTTTGCTGATGCTCGCGGCAATGGCGGGGGCTCAGAGTGCGGAGGATATTGTCCGCGAGTTGGACAGGATGCAGACTTTTGACAGGCTGTATACGGAAGGGACGATGATTAGTACGGACAGGTTCGGCGAGAAGAGGAGTACGTATCGTGCCTGGTCGAGGGGGGCAAGGGATTTTCTTATCGAATTTACGAATGTTGAAGAGCGGGGGCAGAAGGTGCTGCGGGTGGATGATGAGCTGTATTTGTTTTATCCGGATGCGGAGGATATTATTCCGATGCATGGTTCGGCTTTGAAGCAGTCGCTGTTTGGGGATGTGTCTTATGAGGATATAACGGAGGGGAGGAATACTCTGGACAAGTATGATGTGGGGCTGATGGGGAGCGAGGATGTTAAGGGTTTGGACTGCTGGAAGATTGAGATGACGGCGACAAGCCGGGATGTGCCTTATCCCAGGCAGGTTCTTTATGTGAGTAAGCAGGATAATATTCTCCGTGCAGCGGAGTACTATGCCCGTTCTGGCCGTTTGCTGAAGCTGGTGGATGTGAAGAAGGTGGAAATGTTTGCCGGGGGGCGCATTATGCTTACGGAGGTGGAGATGCAGGACGAGCTGCGCCGGGGTTCGAGTACTGTTATGCGCATTGACAAGGTGAATGTAGAGCCGGTTCTCCGGGATGATTTGTTTTCGCTGCGGTCGCTGTATTAGGATGGGTGGAATGGGTATGTTCCGGCTGGGGGTTTTTACGGTTTTGGGGATGGCTGTGCTTGTTTCGGCGATGGCGGAGAGTGTTACGCAGGTGAACATGGAGCTTTATAATAGTGCTTACCGCGGAAGGGGGGAGGGCTGGTATTACGGGTTGAGCGGTTTGGCCGATTTGCGTTTTGTTTCGGCGGGCAATAAAAATATGAAGGCTCAGGCGGCTCTGGAATTCAGTCCGCGGGATGTTTCTTCAGGGTTGGAGGAGTCGGCACCGATGGTTTCTCTTAAGCGTTTATGGTTTAAGGCGAATTTCCCCTCGTGGCGTTTAACGGCGGGGAAGACGAAGGTGGCCTGGGGGAATGGCTTTGTCTATAATTCGGGAGATGTTCTCTTCGGGAGTTTGTCGCCGAATCTGGACTTAACGCAGTCTGCTTTCCGGGATGATACGGCTTTTCTGATGGCTTTTAATGTTCCTTTGGGGCGTTTCAGTTATCTTGAGGCTGTTGTGCTGCCGCCGGAGCTGGTGTATGCAAACTCCCGGTATGAGGTGCAGTCTATTGACAAGATTTCCGGCGGTATGCGCTTTTTCTTCCCTGTTGGGGGTTTTCGTCTTGAGGGCGGCTATATTTACAAGGGCGATAAGAAAACTGCGTACGATATGCTGGGACACCGGCCCTATTTGTCTTTTCATGGCCATGTAGGGGTGGATGTTTATGGGGCGGTTTCGCTGGCGGCGGGTTATGATTCTACTCTGAGCGGGGATGATAATCGGGATACCTGGGAGGAAATTTCCCGCACGGTGAATTTCAGTCTGGGGCTATTCCATCAGTTTCAGGTTGGTTTGGATGGAACTCTGGGACTGCGCTTTGAAGCTCTTGTAATGCCCTGGCAGGAATGGAGCCGGATGAATTTCACGGAGCTTACGGCAGGGTCTGGTTTGTACGGTATTATGATTTATCCGGAAGTGAGCTGGAATTTCCGCTCAGCGTGGACTGTTTCTTTGCGTTCGCTTATTTCGCCGGTGGATGGTTCGGCGCGTTTAACTGCCGGGGTAAACTGGCAGGTGTTTCAGGGCTTTACTCTTATGGGCTATGTAACGGCGAATATTGGCGGCAGGGATGCGCTGTTTGCCTGGGACAGGAGCACGGCCTGGCCTTTTAAGGGCACGGCTCTGGCCTGGCCCGATTACAGTTTTAACGGTTTCAGTGTTACTTTGGGGGGGAAGTATAGCTATTAGGGGGCTTATGAGGGATGAGGGATGAAGGATGAAAGATGAATGGGGAGTGATGAGTGGGGAGGGGGAGTGGTTTTCTTAAAAAGGATCGTCTTTTGAACCTTTTCGCGCCTTTCGCGGTTACCCTCCCCATTCGTATCCATTCGCCTGCCTGTTCGGCAGGCAGGTGGTTCCAAACGAAAAAAGGAAAAACCATCCCCCGAACCTGAAAGCTCCAGTCTGAAGTAAGGGATAACCGTTAGGGGCGTTGGAGCCTTCCTGATTCGATAATGCTTTGCAGAAACTGCTGTGTTCTTGGGTGTTCCGGGTGGACGAAGAGTTTTTCGGGTGTGGCTTCTTCTACAATTTTTCCCTGGTGCAGGTAGCAGACCCGGTCGGCGAGGTCTCTGGCGAAGCCCATTTCATGGGTTACGACGAGCATGGTCATGCCCTGTTTCCGCAGGTTTTTTATTACGGAGAGGACTCCGCCTATCAGCTCCGGATCCAGCGCGGCGGTTATTTCGTCGAGGAGCAGGATGTCCGGTTTGTTGGCCATGGCCCGGATTATGGCGACCCGCTGCTGCTGGCCCCCGGATAACTGCTCGGGGTAGGAGTCGGCATAATCGGAAAGTTCAAACAGACTGAGCAGTTCCCGTGCGTGCTCTTCGCTTTCCCGTTTTGTTCTTTTGTGTACCCTTCGGGGGGCAAGGGTTATATTGTCTATAACTTTTATGTGGGGAAAGAGGTTGTAGGACTGGAAAACGATTCCGATTTGTTTGTGTATTTCGCCTTGGGGAAAGTTTTCATCGTGAATGGACTGGCCGTTAAGCCGGATGCACCCTTGTTCGAATGGAACAAGATCGCTGGCGCAGCGCAGCACTGTGGATTTTCCTGAACCGGATGCGCCGATAAGGCAGACGACTTCGTGTTCGCCTACGCTCAGGCTGATATTGTCCAGAACCTGTGTGTTGCCGTAGTACTTGGTAAGGTTTTCTATTTCAAATTTGCTTTTCATGGGGCTATCCGCAGCCGGCGTTTCCGGTCTTTTTGGGTTACATAATCGGCGAAGCGTGCCATGGGTATGGTTGCGGCAAGGAAGAGCAGGGCGGCCGCGATAAGGGAGGAATAGTTGAAGGTTCGGGCGGTGTATATCTGGGCTTCCCGAACGGCATCGCGGACACCCAGAACGCTGAGCAGGGCTACGTCTTTTTGCAGCGCAACGGCGAGATTCAGCAGCGAGGGTACAACGTTGCGGATGGCCTGGGGCAGTATGGCATAGTGCAGTACCTGCCACTGATTAAGACCAAGGGCTTTTGCGGCAATTCTCTGGTCTTCGTGTACGGCATCAATTCCCGAACGGTACACTTCCGCAGCATAGGCCGCATAGCTGGCAATGATTGCTAGTGCACCCCAGAAGAGGCTGCTTTTCGGCAGGCCGCTTAAGCGTAAGGCCGGAATGCCGAACCCGAACAGCAGTACGAGAAGCAGGGAGGGTAATCCCCTGAAAAAGTCGATATAAACAATGGCAAACACTCTAAGCGGCGCAAACCATGGGCCTGAAAGCGAGCGGAATACAGCCAGTGTTAATGCCCATACAGCAATGGCGGCCAGTGCGGTTATCCACACCAGCATATTGATGCCGAAGCCTTTGAGTACACTGGGAAAAACTTCGGCAATCGCCGCAATACTGAAGAACTGCGCCTTGATTCGTGGCCACTGTTCCGCACGAACTACGGCTCTTTGCAACAGCAGAAAGACAACTGTAACCGTTACGGCACTAAGAATTACCGGTAAATATCTGTCTTTGAAGGTTAACTTGCGGCCTGCCGTGCGGGCAGGCCGTTTTTTGTTCACCTGGAAATTTCCGGTATGGTATCGTCGCCAATAAGGTATTTGGCCGTAAGATCGGCTATTATTCCTTTGGAAATAATGGCTTCGAGTCCTTTGTTAATCCATGGAACGAGGGGATTGCCCTTTTCAAAAACAAGGCCGTGGCCGAGATCGTTTGGATCGTGGGGAAGGATGGCCGCAATACTGGCTTCGGGCACCTGAACGGCGGTAACGTACAGGGCGGTTGGCAGTCCAATAAGAGTGGCATCGATCTGATTGGCAAGCATGGCCTGGAATGTCGCGCTCTGATCGTTGTAGACAGCAGGGTTTTCAACGCCGAGAATTGTTTCTATATAGTCTAAATCGACGGTGCCGATTGTGGCACCCCAGCGCAGTTTTCGCAGGTCGGCAAAGGATGTGGCATTGGAAACTTTGCTGTCGGACAGTGCCACCAGTGCCTTTTCGGGCTTGTAGTAAACCATGGAAAAATCGACGAATTCCCGGCGCTCTTCCTTAACGGAATACTGCTGAATATTGAAATCGTAAGGTTTGGCGCCCGGTGCTATACCCTGATCGAAAGTTTGACGAACCCAGATAACATCTTCCCGGGCAAAACCAAGTTCTTCGGCCAGTGCGTATACCAGTCCGTTTTCAAAGCCTTCGCCGCCCGCTGGATTGTCATCCAGCATCCATGGCGGATAGACAGGTTCCCCGGTGGCCACAGTCAGTTTTCCCGGCTGAAAAAGCCTGGGATCGCTGGGGGTCATCTCCATGCCCGGCGAGGCGGACGAATCGTCTTTTCCCCCTGCGGCAAACAGGGCCGCTGCCAGTAAAATCATCACAATCGCTGCAATTTTTCTTGCCATTACTGTTCTCCTTTTTCCGAATGAGTCTTGAAACGGATCATTCAGACTATGTTTTTGGGGTAATGATAAGGGAATGGCACCGGATGTTCAAGCCCCTCCGGCGTTTGCCTGAATTTTCCGCTATGAACAGGGATTGACGATGGGGTGCCCGATGGTATAGACGATTCGCGGTTTATGTAATGGCGCTTTCTGTAAGGAATTTCCGAACTTCTGTGAGAGTTCCCAGGGATGCGATATGTTTTGCATCTTTTTGGGCCTGTTTGTACTTCATTTTTACGACTTGGGTCTGTATGGCCGGTATACGGCTGGGAGGCATGGTAAATTCTTTAATTCCTAATCCCATCATAAAATAGATTGAACATGGGTCGGAGCCCATGGTGCCGCAAACGGAGAGGGGGCACCGGGCTTCCCGGGCTGCTTCGGCCACCCGTACCACGGCCCGCAGTACGGAGGGATGACAGGTGTCGTAAAGGGAGGCGACTTTTTCGTTGGTACGGTCTATGCCGAGCATGTACTGGATAAGGTCGTTGGTGCCGAGGGAGAGGAAGTCGGCTTCCTGGGCGAGTTCCTGCGCCATTTCCACGGCGGAGGGAAGCTCTATCATTGCGCCGAGTTTGGGGAAGGGGAAGCGGCCATGGCCTTCTTTTTCCAGTTTTTTCAGGCTGTACTCCACGACATTTTTGGCATCGCGAAAATCATCGAGGGATGAGATGAGGGGGAACAGTATGCGCAGGGGTTTTCTGGTGCCTCCGGCGCGTATCATTGCCCGTAACTGGGCCGCCAGTATGAGCCGGTTTTTCAGAAGGAAGCGAATGCCCCGCAGGCCGAGGAAGGGGTTGGCTTCTTCGGTGTCGGGGATGTAGCTGAGTGTTTTATCGCCGCCAACGTCTAAGGTGCGCAGTGTCGCCAGCGGGTGTCCGAGGGCCCGTATTACTATCCGGTAAATGCGGTACTGCTCTTCTTCGGTGGGGACGTCGCTGCGGATGAGGAAAGGGAATTCGCTGCGGTAGAGGCCGATTCCTTCGGCCTTGAATCTCTGAGCGAGTTGCAGATCGGAGATAAGGTTTACGGCGGCCCGCAGGTAAATGCGCTCGCCATCGGCGGTGAATGTTTTCTCCTGTATTTCATTTTCCTGGTGTTCAAGCCGTTCGGCACCAGCTTTGAGCTGCTTCAGCCGTTTTAGCACGGCTTGATCGGGCTGAACAAAAAGCACACCTTCAAGGGCATCCAGAGCAAGGTTGGCGGCGGAGGGTATGTTAAAGAGGTTTTCGTCTTCGGTAAAGATAAGCGGTACGTGGAGGGATGAGGCCAGTACGTTAATATGCGCGGTGGTTCCGCCGCCGAAGAGCACAATACCCTCCACCTTCTGGGCCGCTAATTTCAGCAGTTCGGAGGGCAAGAGTTCGTTGGTGAGTACGATATGGCCGGAATAATTTCCGGTATCGGCTCTGTTTTGTATGAGATTTTTCAGGATACGGTGTCCGAGGTCTTTTGTATCCTGCATTTTTTCGCGCATTCGTGGGTTGCTGCTGGCACTGAATATGCTGATATAATCGTTGGCGACTTTTATTACCGCTTCGCTGGGTGCTGTTCCCTCTTTAATGAGTTTCTCCATGGCTCCGGAGAAGCCTGCATCGCGCAGCATTAGCATGTGGGAGCTGAATATAAGAGAAGCCACGTCGGTGAGTTCTTCTTCGAGCTGGGCCTGTAGTGTTTCCAGCTGTTCTTCGGTTCTGGCAATGGCGGAGTGAAAGCCTTCGATGGTTTCCGAGTATCCGGTGTCGTAGGCTGTAATGAAGGAGCTATCGGCTTCGGGTCCTTCAATGTAATAGGCTTCGCCTATGGCGACGCCTTCAACAACTGGCGTGCCGCGGATAAGGGATACGGGTTTAAGTTCTTTGCGGGGCTGTTGATATTTTTCCGGTATTTCAATGAGAAGCTGTGCCGATTCAAGGATGGGGGAGAGCTGGGAGGCAATGGCCTGTAGCTGCTGAATATCGGATTCGGTGAATTGTGCGGGCTCCCTGTCCTGAAGTGCCAGCACTCCTACACGGTGGCTGCCGCGAACGATGGGAATTGCCAGAAATGAGGTGTATTGTTCTTCGCCGCTGTTGGGGATGGGCTTGAACGCAGGGTTATCCTGTCCTTTGCTCTCGCATACCGGGCGCAGCTCTTTAAGGGTGAGGCCGATGAGGCCTTCATCCAGACTCATGGAAAAATTTCCGGTTAATTCGGGGTTCAGTCCGGCGGAGGCCTGAAGAACGAGTTTCTTCTTTTTTTCATTGTATAGATAAATGCTACAGGCATCGGCTTCCGTGTGCCGACACACAATGCTAACCATTGTAGAGAGAACTCCGAGGATGTCCTGCCCCTGTTTGACGAGATTGACCAGTTCACTTACGGAGCATATCATATCCGCGCCGGGATTCTTTTTCTCTTTCTTCTTCATTGTGTCCCCAGTTCCCTGCTTCGCCGGGTACAGTCTTCCACGGCCTGAATAACAGCCGCACGGAAACCTGCTTTTTCGAGGGCTGCCGTTCCGGCGATGGTTGTGCCGCCCGGGGAACACACTCTATCTTTGAGTTCTGCCGGATGCATGCCGCTTTCCCGCATGAGTTTCGCTGCTCCCAGTACGGCCTGAGCGGCGGCATCGTAGGCCGGTGCGCGGGGTATGCCTTCTTTCACCGCCCCATCGGCCAGAGCTTCGATGAACATGAACACCCAGGCGGGAGAGGATCCGGCCAAAGCGGTAAAGGCATCCATCTGATGTTCCGCCATTATCATGGTTTCCCCTACGGCGTTAAAAATTTTCTTAACGTTTTCAATGTCCTTGTCCAAAACATCCGCTCCGGGGCACAGGCCTGTCATGCCTTCGCCAGCCAGCAACGGTGTGTTGGGCATGGCCCGGATAAGTTTAACCGGTTTATCCAGCCAGTCGGCAATCTGCCCCAGGGTTATTCCTGCGGCGATGGATACCAGCACGGTGTCATGACGCAGGTAGGGGCTTATTTCTGTAAGAACTTTCCCGCAGAACTGCGGTTTTACCGCTGCTATAAGGATGTCTGTGAAGAGAATTTCCTTGTTTGAGGCCTCTACTGTAATGCCGGGGTATAACTTTTCCAGCTGCGTTCTTGTTTCTTCACGGGGATCGGCGGCAGCCAGATCGTCCGCTTTATAAGCGCCGCTGTCGATTAAACCTTTAATAATGGCACCGCCCATGTTTCCGGCACCAATAATACTGACTTTTTTACGTGTCATTTTTAACCCTTACTGAAGCCACCAGAAAAACCACGCCGACAAACAGGAGTATAAATATTGAGCCTATACCAAAGCTGTAAGCCTTGTGCTCGTCTGCTATTCCCAGCTGTGAGGCAAGACGGGGTGCTCCTCCCATGAGCAGCGGGCCTAAAACCGCGGCGAATTTGCCCATGGTATTATAAAAGCCGAAAAACTCGCCGGAGTTGTTTTTATCCGACAGCAGGGAGGCGAAATAGGAACGACTGAGCGCCTGTATGCCGCCCTGGCTTGAAGCCACAAGGAAAGAAACTATAAACAGCAGCGGAACTACGGCTCCTTGAGGCACCAAAGGCATAACTATGCCTATCGCGGTAATAATAATATAAATCCCGATTCCGGTAAAGAGCATTTTTCCGGCACCGAAGCGATTGGCCAGTTTGCCGTAAAGCAGGGCAAACGGAAACGCGAAAAGCTGGATTAATATAACGATGATGAGAAGTATAACGAATCCCACACCGATGCTACTGGCAAAATTTGTGGCCATTTTTATAATCGTGTTCACTCCGTCGATGTAGAAGAAGTATGCAACGAGAAAAAGAAAGATTTTTTTGTATTTGCGAATTTCCCTGAAGGTTTGAATGAGCTTCCGGAAACTTGCCGCCACGGGATGGGGCACTGGTTCGATGCCATGTACCTGTTTTACGTGCTTAAGGTAGGGAAATGTAAAGATGAACCACCACAGGGCGGCCAGGGCAAAGCTGATTTTTACGCCCAAAGCAGGCAGGCCGTCGTTGAGGTTCATGCCGCTCAGCCAGGCAATAACAGCCAGGCCGATTATGAAGGGAATAGTACTGCCGCCAATGTAGCCATAGCCAAAGCCCATGGCAGAAACCATATCCATCCGTTCAGGGCTGGTAACTCCGGGAAGGGAGGCATCGTAGGCAATGTTGGCTCCGGCGAAGCCGATGAAGGAAACGGCATACAGGATAAGGGCAAACTTCCAGGCGGAATTATCCACCAGTACCAGGGATGCAGTTGCCGCTATTCCCAGAATCCAGAAAATAGTAAACAGCTTTTTCCGCGAGCCTCTGAAGTCGGACACTGTTCCGAGAAATGCCGCAAATATTGCGACAATAAGGGAATACACCATATTGGTTGTGCCAAGCCAGAATGTGGTTTGGGTATCCGATAATCCGCCATTGCGTGCTGTTTGCCCAAACCATAGCGGGAACAGCGTTGTCGCAATAATCATAGTATGAGCGGAATTCGCCCAGTCGTAAAGAACCCAGGCCCGCTCCGGTTTTGTAAGATTTTTCATGGCAACTATCATATCATAGTATTTCAGAAAAATCCATCCTCTGATTTATCAGGAAGGGAATTCGGAAAAAATCTTTTCGGTGTGCGCTATTCCCATTCTCTATAAAATTTAATAGTGTTATGGCAATGAATGCGAAAATTATTGATGGTAGCGCGATAGCCGCTGGTATTCGCGAAGATGTGCAAAGGCAGGTGAACAGGCTGCTGGAAGAGGGTGTACAGCCAGGTTTGGCGGTGGTGCTTGTCGGAGAAGATCCGGCCAGTATAACCTATGTTACGGCAAAGGAGAAAGACTGTGCCCAGGCAGGTATCTTTTCGAGAGATATACGCCTGCCGGGTGATACGCCTCAGAGGGAGCTTGTTGATCTTATAAGGGAATTGAACAGGGATGAGGCCATTCATGGCATTTTGATTCAGCTTCCCTTGCCGGGGCATATTAACGAAGATGCGGTTATTGAGGCCATAGCACCGGAGAAGGATGTCGATGGGTTTCATCCTGTCAATATTGGTAAGCTGGTTCTTAATCAGGATGGATTTATTCCCTGCACACCGCATGGGGTACTGAAAATTATTGAGTCTCTGGGTATGAGTACGGAAGGTGCGGATGTTGTTATTGTTGGCCGCAGCCGAATTGTGGGTGCTCCTTTGGCGAATCTGCTCTTTCGCAAGGCACCGGGAGGGAACGCGACGGTAACGGTTTGCCATACCAAAACCGCCAATTTGGCGGATAAGGTGCGCCGTGCGGATATTATTATTGCCGCTGTAGGCCGTCCTGATACCATTACCGGGGATATGGTGAAAAAGGGTGCGCTGGTTATTGATGTGGGTGTGAACAGAGTACTTGACAATACACGCAAAAGAGGGTATAGGCTGGTGGGCGATACAGATTTTTCCGGTATAAAGGAGATTGCCGGAGCTGTTACCCCTGTTCCCGGCGGCGTAGGCCCGCTAACACGGGCAATGCTGCTTTGGAACACAGTGGAATCGGCTCGAAAGAAAGCCGTAAAGGTATAACCTATAGGAGGTAAATATGCCAGGAAGATTGATTGGATTCATTGTCATACTGCTTCTCATTGGAACTTTGATAGGTTTCAATATTGGGAACAGTTCCGATATCAGGATTTGGTTCGGAGAGAAGGGACAGATCAAAGAAGTGCCAATTTTGTTAAGTTTTTTTACTATTTATATTTTTGGTTTGGTATCGTCGATACCGTTTTATATTGGCTGGAGAATGCGCCAAATAAAAAAGAAACGAAAAAACAGCGCGGCAGCCGCGGATAAGAAATAGGATAAAACAAACGGATAGTCTCTGAAATGCAGTGGGGCTTGTGTCCGAAATGGCCCACGTATTCATACAAACCTGCCAGCCGCAGTTGGCAGGTAGTCAAATTTTTGCTTCAGGCACAGCCCCGATAATGAATTCCTGAATATGCAGATGAAATCATCGGCATGGAAAATTGAGTATTGGGGTTCAAAAGTTAAGGGCACCTCTAAAGCAAGCCCTGCGATTTCAGCATAGCATCCAGTGCCTTGCCAGTGGAGGCGGCTGGTGGGCAGAGGGGAAGCCGCCATACAGCTTCGAGCATTCCCATGCGGGAGAGGCAGTACTTTACCGGGATGGGATTCGTTTCAAGGAACATGGATTTGAACAGCGGCAGGAGCTTGAAATGACTCGCTCTGGCCTCGTCAAGGCGGCCTGAGAGGGCAGCCGCTATCATGTTGCTCATGGCGCGGGGGATAATGTTGGAGGCAACGGAAATAACACCTTTGCCACCGAGCAGGGTTAAGGGAAGGGCGAGGTTGTCGTCCCCGGAGAGCACGGCGAAATCGGCAGGCTTGGCCACGAGTACATCCATCATCTGGGATATTTCGCCGGAGGCTTCTTTTACAGCGGCAATGTTGGGGTGCTCGGCCATTCGCATCAGGGTTGGGGTTTCAATGTTTACTCCGGTGCGGCCCTTGATATTGTAAACAATCAGCGGCATATCCACGGCATCGGCAACAGCGGTAAAGTGCCGGTAGAGCCCTTCCTGGGTAGGCTTGTTGTAGTAGGGGGCAACCTGGAGACTGGCGGACGCCCCTAGTCCTTTGGCGATTTTAGTCATGCGGATGGCTTCGTCGGTGCTGTTGGAGCCAGTTCCGGCAATAACGGGCACCCGGCCCTTTGTCCTTTTAATAACGTATTCAACAACGGAAAGATTCTCTTCGTGGCTTACGGTGGGGCTTTCCCCGGTTGTGCCCATGGGCACAAGGGCACTTACCCCGTTGTCGATTTGAAAATCTACCAGCTTATCCAAAGCGGCATAATCTACGCTTCCATCCATTTTGAACGGTGTAACCAGCGCGGTTAATACTCCTGAAAACATGACAGCTCCTTTACTATCTCTCTGATTTATTTCTTGAACTCATTTTCGCATATATAACGAGGATAGGCAAGGGGGTAGTGGTGAGGGATGAGGGATGAGGGATGAGTGGGGAGAGATGAGTGGGGAGTGATTTGGGATTTGGGATTGGGGGGATCACTTTAGGGCACCTCTAAAAAACCCATTGAGTTCTTGACTCGATCTTTTCCGCTGCTCTTTTTCAATTTTCACTTTTCAATTTTCACCCTTCCAACTTCACCCTTCACCATTCACAAGATGGTTTTTAGAGGTACCCTAAAAAAAGAGCCTTGTCTGTGAAGGATAAGGGCTAATGTATTCTGATGTAACTTAATAGCAACTATTTTGTAGAAATTCAGGAAAATAGCCGCGATTGGGGTTGCGTCTATTTTTGGCTTATGATAGGGTTGAGCGGAAAACTGGAAAAATCTAACGGATGGATTTAGTGA
>MUIB01000030.1 GCA_002084135.1 Spirochaeta sp. LUC14_002_19_P3
AATTATGCCTGCAAATATGAAACCCGCGGCTGAAGTTCTGCTCGATGTACTCTATGAAAATGATGTGCGGCATGTATTCGGCATTCCCGGCGGGAATTCCATTCCCATCTACGATGCTCTAACCCATCACCCTCTGGATCTCATCCTTACAAGGCATGAACAGGGAGCGGTTCACATGGCCGACGGCTATGCCCGTTCCAGCGGCAAGCCGGGAGTGGTTTGTGTTACCTCCGGACCGGGAGCCACCAATACTCTTACCGGCATACTCACCGCGATGATGGATTCCATTCCAATTCTGGTTATTACCGGCCAGTCCGTTACCGCCAACATTGGCCTGGACGCATTTCAGGAGGCGGATGTTCTCGGCATGTCCTTTTCGGCGGTGAAGCATTCCTATCTGATAACGGATCCTCAGGATGTTTCGCGCGTTGTAAAAGAAGCCCTTCATATTGCCACTACCGGCCGCCCCGGACCTGTTCTTATCGACATACCCAAGGATGTATCCTCAGCAATGATCGATCCTTCAATCGAACGCAACCTGGATCTGCCCGGATACAAAGTTCCGTCCGAAATTGACAGCGAAAGTCTTAAAGCCGCCGCCGAACTGATAAACAGTGCTCATAGTCCTGTTATTCTTGCAGGGCATGGTGTTGTACTTTCCGGTGCCGCCCAGGAGCTTCAAAGTATTGCCGAAAAAATGAACATCCCGGTTATCACCACCCTGCTGGGAAAGGGCTGTTTCCCGGAAAACCACAGCCTGAGCCTGGGATTCCCGGGAATGCACGGAACCGCTTATGCCAACAAGGCACTGTGCGACAGCGATCTCATTATAGCCATTGGTGCCCGTTGGGATGACAGAATTACAGGTATCCCCGAAAGATTCTGCATCAATGCCAAAAAAATTCATTTTGATATAGATCCGGTGGAAATCAATAAAATCATTCCGGTAGATGCTGCTGTTGTCGGCGATGCAAAACAGGCCTTATCCGCCCTGCTACCCCTGCTTAAACCGGCAGATACCTCACGCTGGTTAAAACAGATAGCCCGCTGGTGCCGGGATTTTCCGCTGAAATACCACAAGGAAGGGAAGCTCAGGGCACAGCATATTATAGAAGCACTGGGAGAAATGGCTGGCGAAGAAGCCGTTGTCTGCACCGATGTAGGACAGCATCAAATGTGGGCAGCGCAATATGTAAAATCTTACGATGGAAAAAACTGGCTTACTTCCGGCGGTGCCGGTACCATGGGATTCGGACTTCCGGCCGCCATTGGGGCCCAGCTGGCAAGGCCGGATGCCCGTGTCTGTACCATTGTCGGCGATGGTTCGTTCCAGATGACCCTTTGCGAGCTTTCTACTGCCGCCGTTCAGAAACTGCCGATTAAGATATTGGTTGTCAACAATAACTACTTGGGTATGGTACGCCAATGGCAGCATCTTTTTTACGAAAACAGGCTCACAGGGGTAGACCTGGAAGGAAATCCCGACTTTATGAAACTGGCTGCCGCTTACGGCATTAAAGGCTTTCGGGTAAAGCGAAGTTCCGATGTCAGGAAAATTCTGAAAGCCGCTCTGGAGTGGGATAAGGGGCCCTGCCTGATTGAAGCCGTGGTGGAGCAGCATGATAATGTCTTTCCCATGGTGCCTGCTGGTGCCGCTCTTGAAGAGATGATTATAGAAGCTCCAAGAAATCGTCAGTCCAGACAGCAGAGGAGAACATCATGAATATGACAAAACATGCTATCAGTCTTCTGGTAAGCAACAAACCCGGTGTACTTACCCGGATAACTCTGGTATTCGCAAGGCGCGGATTCAATATTGACAGCCTGGTTGTCTCTCAGGGGCAGAAAGCGGAATTTTCGCGCATGAATATTGAAGCGACTGGAGACGAACGGGCCAGCACTCTTATGCTGGCCCAGCTTAACCGCTTGGTCGATGTTATCCATGCCGTCGATCATACTGCCGACAATGTTATTCAAACGGAATTGGCTCTGGTTAAGATAAACTGCACGGCGGAGAACCGGAACGAGGCGATTCTGCTTTCTGAAACATTCCGTTGTCAAGCCTTGGATATCAGCGAGGATACGATAACTTTTCAAATAACCGGCAAATCGTCCAAAGTGAATGCGTTTCAGAAAATGATGGAGCCGTTTGGCATTCTGGAGATGGTTAGAACTGGAAAGGTACTCATGAGCAGAGGAACCGCGGCAACGGCTTGAATAAATTTCAGTTATTTTAAAAAATTACTTGACAAGCTGATATTATATCCGTATATTGAAGCATAGGGTATTATCCTCAGGGATTGCCCGAAAGGAGATATAAGTGAAAAAAGGTGTATTTTTGGTAGCAATTGCGGTCTTGGCCGCAGTAACGCTTCCAGCCAAGACGGAACTGATTAACATTGGCTACAACACATATAACAACTGTTATATTGAAGGGACGAATTTTTCAAATGTAGGGTTAAGTGTTACTGGAGTATATGACAATAATTTTTATTTTCAGTTAAACCTTAATTATGCAATGGCTTATGAATTAAATGGTGTCCGTGTCGAGCTAAAATCAACCGGTATAACTTCTGTGGGTGTGAGTACCATTTTGGGAATTGGCCATGATTTTAAGTTTGGACCTCTTGGATTGGTGCTGGGAGCAGGTGTGTTTGGAGACTTTAGCGTTCTCAAGCTCGACGTTCCATGGTATACAGATAGTTTGTATCACTACTATTACCTCACAGGAGGTTTGGCTGCTGGAGCAAATGTCTTTATCAAGTTGGGTGGAAATTTTGTCATCAATGCAGGAATTATGGGTGCCTGGAATCCTTTAACGTATTCAGTGAATGATGATACAAAGGCCACGAAAGAGAACCAGGCGCAATTCAGCGCGAATATAGGCATAGGCTGGAATCACTGATAGGTGCCCTAAAGTTCAGTCATGTAAAAAATTTACTTGACAAGTTGATATTCGTATATTGAAGTATAGGGTATTATCCTCAGGGATTGCCCGAAAGGAGATATAAGTGAAAAAAGGTGTATTCCTGGTAGCAATTGCGGTCTTGGCCGCAGTAACGCTTCCGGCCAAGACGGAACTGATTAACATTGGCTACAACCAATATAACAACTGTTATATTGAAGGGGCGAATTTTTCGAATGTCGGTTTAAGTCTTACCGGAGTATA
>MUIB01000080.1 GCA_002084135.1 Spirochaeta sp. LUC14_002_19_P3
ATTAGAAACCTCAAAGAGTGAAGTATTAAAGGAGGCTTATATGACCAGTGCGGAGATATTGATTAATCAGGGAAAGCAGGAAGGGATACTGGAAGGAAAACTGGAAGGGATATATCAAACCATTCAGGGGTTAAAAACAGCCGGAGCTCCCATGGAGCTTATTGTTAAGGCAACGGGTTTATCCGAGGAAAAGATTAAACAAATTTAATCGGCAAACACCCCCTTGATACATTTTCGATTATCTCTTACAGTAATCTTTAGGGTACCTCTGAAAACCTGCTTTAGGAAATTGACGAAGAAATTTTTTGTCGATACAAGGCAGCAAAAGCGGAGCGTAGCTGGGCTACGTGAGCATTTTGACAACGCAGTAGCGGCGGAAAAGTTCGAGTCAAGAACTAAATGGGGGTTTTTAGAGGTGCCCTTTAACCGATGAAACAATGCATGGAGGTAAATTGTGGCTTATACAATTAATACGAGTGAATGTATTAACTGCGGCGCCTGCGAACCGGAATGTCCTGTCGATGCTATCAGCGAACAGGGAGATGTCCGGGTCATTGATGCGGATTCATGCACAAGCTGCGGCGCTTGTGTCGATGTGTGTCCCACTGACTGTATCGACAGCGATTAAAATGTTGCTTTCCGCGGGGGGTGAATAATTCAATTTCCGCGGACCTTAATTCAAAAGGAGCGGCCTTTGCCGCAGTATGATTGGACACCCATTGTTCAGCGTTCCCTGCTTTATCGAAGCATAAGAGAGTACTTCGACAAGGCCGGGTTTCTTGAAGTGGAAACGCCCCTCCTTACCCATGCTCCCATACCCGAAGCTCATATAGAGCTCTTTTCTTCTCAGGCAATTACCCCGGACGGCTCCCGGAAAAACCTGTATCTTGTACCCTCCCCGGAAGTGTGGATGAAGCACCTTTTGGCTCAAGGTATGCCGTCGATGTATCAGATAAGCCGCTGCTTCCGCAATGGGGAACAGCACGACAAATGGCACCGCCGGGAGTTCTCCATGCTTGAATGGTATGAGCTTTCAAGCTCCGCCGACAGCAATATTGCCCGCATGGCAGAACTCTTTGCCCTGCTACAAAAAAAAATCGCTCCGAATTCACCACCGGAAGAATTTCATATCCTCACCATGGAGCAGGCATTCCGGAACTATGCCGGTTTTTCTTTGGAAGATGACCTTCTGAACGCCGGCTGGAACAGGCCGTCCGCATCCTTTACCTCAGAAGCCGAAAGCACCAAAGCCATACTTTCCCACAGGCTCATTGAACGCGCTCTTTTCCCCGGAAGCATAAATGAACGCCCCGACGATCTCTTCCATCGCCTGTTCATAACCCTGGTAGAACCCCATCTCCCCTTTCAGCAGCCCCTCATCCTGAAAGACTGGCCTGCCCTCATCCCCACTCTCGCCCGGCACATCCCCGGCACTCCCTGGGCCGACCGCTGGGAAATGTATTACCAGGGCGTGGAAATAGCCAACTGCTACACCGAGGAAAACAGGCTCGAAGCCCTAACGGAGTATTGGCAGGATCAGGAGAAAATAAAAGCCGGGGCGGCTGTGCCTGCGGCCAGCGATGAAAACTGGCCTGCTCTTATCGCCGGGAACATGCCGCCCTGCTCGGGAGCCGCGGTAGGACTCGATCGGCTTTTGGCCCTGCTGCGCGGCGACAAGAGCCTGCGGGGGGTGGACATTGCCCCCCCTTAATGCTAAAATAAGGGTAATATAACTTAACAGGAATAATTATGGGAACAATTAAAGCTGGTGCCATTGCCAAAGGCACTTACTTACTGGAAAAAAATGAACCTTTTGTGGTGAACGAGCGCGAATTTGTCAATCCGGGGAAAGGATCGGCCTTTGTTCGGCTCAAGCTCAAAAATCTGCGTACCGGGGCGGTGCTTAAAATAACACACAAGAGTCAGGACAGCTGTGAGGAAATAGATGTAGAAGAAGTGGAATCCCAGTTTCTCTACTCCGACGGAACGGCCTATCACTTCATGGAGTCCCAGACATTCGAACAATTTGAGGTACCAATACTGGCGCATGAAGATGCCCAGTACTTTATGCTGGAAGGCGAAAGCTTCAAAATTACCCGCTGGAACGGCGAAACCCTGGACATCCGCCTGCCCCCCAAGAAAGATCTCATCGTAGCCGAAGCCGAGGAAGCCGTAAAAGGCGATACCGTTACTGGTGCCAGCAAGTATGTGATTACCGAAACCGGCCTTACCGTAAAGGTTCCCATCTTTATTAAAAAAGGCGAAAAAATCCGCATCAGCGTGGAAACCAAAGAATATCAGGAGCGCGTCAACGATTAGGGAGAATCTATGAATGCCCCGCGGATAGCTTCAGCCCGCGATGCACGTCGGCTGGACGAAAAAGCAATCAGTGATTACGGTATTGAGCAAACCCTGCTGATGGAAAATGCCGCCATAGCCGCACGGAATGTTATCCAGGAACGCTGGAGCATAGACGGAAGCAGCATCCTTGTAATCTGCGGCACCGGCAGCAACGGCGGAGACGGCTTTGCCCTGGCCCGCCATCTCCATGTATGCGGAGCCATGGTAACCGTTCTAATCGCGGGCAATACGGATAAAATCAGCGGCGGCGCGAAGATCAACTATCAAATCATTAAAAATCTTTCTCTGCCGCTGTGTATGCTTGAACCCGGTCTCTTATCCGCCTTCGATTTCGACAGCTTCGATCTTGTTGTAGATGCCCTCTTCGGTACAGGGCTCTCCCGGAACATCGAAGGCAGACTCGCCGAGCTGATAGAGGGCATTAACGGCTCATCGGTTCCGGTTCTGTCTCTGGACATTCCCTCAGGCATTCATGCCGATTCAGGAGAAATACTCGGCTGTGCGGTAAAGGCCGATGCAACTATCAGCTTTGGAATTCTGAAAAAAGGCAATCTGCTCTACCCGGGATACGCGGCCTGCGGCAAGCTCTATTACGGAAGAATTTCCTTTCCTCCCGAAGTTGTTGAGGATGAATCCATCCGCTTCAAAATAAACCTGCCTCCCGCGCTGCCGGAAAGAGAGCCTACAGGCCATAAAGGCAGCTTTGGCAAGGTTCTCGTCATCGGCGGCTCCAGGGCATACAGGGGAGCACCGCTGCTGGCCGCAAAGGCCGCTTTTTACAGCGGTGCTGGCTATGTCCGGCTGGCCGTGCCCTCAGGCATAGCTGGTGAGATATTCCCCCTCCTGCCCGAAGCCGTATACCTTGAGATGGAATGCTCAGGCATTCTGGAGCCGGATAATAAAGCGGCACTTTTGGAACAGGCCGCCCAGGCCGATGCCGTTGTACTCGGTTCAGGCATATCCACCGCCGCACCAGCCGTTCAGCTGGTGCGGGAACTCATTCCCGAAATAGAAAGCCCCCTGCTGATAGATGGAGATGCCTTAAGTGCCCTGGCCAGCTATGAAGAGTTAAGCAAATCCCGCCGTTATCCAAGCATCCTTACACCCCACCCTGGGGAAATGGCCAGGCTTCTGGGATTATCCATAGGCGAAGTAGAGCTGCGCCGGACTGAAAGTGCCGCCGAAGCGGCAGAACGCTATCAGGCGTATATCGCTCTAAAAGGCCCCCATACCATTATAAGTCGGCCAACCGGAGAATCATGGCTCAACCTCACCGGCAATACCGGAATGGGCAGTGCCGGCACTGGCGATGTGCTAGCCGGTATTATCAGTGCCTTCATAGCAGGTAGTCTATCTGCAGAAGAAGCCATAAAACTGGGCGTATACATCCATGGCCTGGCGGGAGACATTGCCGCCGAAGCACTGGGCGAAGTGAGCATAACAGCCGGGAATATCATAGACTATCTTCCCAAAGCCATAAAAATTTACCCTGAACGGATGAAATGCAATCCTTACGGAGGAAGAATTGAGAATTTAGAATTGAGAATTTAGAATTGAGAATTGAGAATTGAGAATTGAAAATTGGGAATTGGGGACGGGGGATTGGATGTGGTCTTCTTAAAAAAGATT
Source organism: Spirochaeta sp. LUC14_002_19_P3 (assembly GCA_002084135.1). GTDB lineage: Bacteria > Spirochaetota > Spirochaetia > DSM-2461 > DSM-2461 > UBA2779. The sequence goes on from MUIB01000080.1 coordinate 3,991, forward strand.
GTCTCTTGAAGCATTTCGTGCTTTTCGCCTGCCTGTTCGGCAGGCAGGTGGTTCCAAACCAAAAAAGGAAAAACTACCCCCCTAACTGAAACCTCCAGCCTGAAAAAAAGGTGTCAGCAGCAGCTATTACTGGTTAAATACATTAAATACAGCCAGGGCATCATCATTAACTCCTGCTACATAGACATTTTTCCCATCCTCGCTTACAGCCACAGAGTGGGCAGCACCCAGCCCATCAACTCCTCCGCTTCCATTCTTAAAAACAGCGGAATACATAATGCTATCTGTATGGGTGTTTTCTCCCTCACTGGAACCACCACTGCTGCCACCACTTGAACATCCAATAAAAATTAGAGACGATATTGCTACTACAATAAAAGCTGTTAACATTTTTGGGAATTATATATATAATTCCCATTTTTTATAACCAGCTACAGAAAATAATCATTGATACCAATAACCGAGCAATCAGCATTTTGTAATTGCACTTTAAATGCTTCCCATGTTCCACTATAACCACTTGATTCTGGTGTATGCACATGTAAGTCTCATTTTCTCCATTCTGACACCTCTTTTGAAAATTTCCATATCCTAATACCTCACTATAAAATCAATTTCTATTTCCTTCTGCCTTATCTATTTCCCTTAGCTCTATTGTGAGTTTTGCATAGCATTTGACAATTATTTTTGTCGGTAGTTCCGCCCTTGCTCCATGCACTTACATGATCGGCTTCCATTTCTTCTAATTTCCAAATCTTTGACTTGTTGGCATCGTGTCCTACGGCACAGAGTGGGCAATTAGAAACACTTTTCCCCTTGGCTTTTTCGGTCTGCTCGGCATAGACGGACTGTTTGGTCGCCTCACCGAATACCCGCACATCGAGTAGTTTGGGGCTCTTACCACCCCCCAGGATATACTCAAAAATTCCCCTGCGGTTTTTTATGTAGGGATCGGCATATAATGTACGCACTTGCCCGGATACTTTTTTGAGGTCATAGGAGGTATTTTTATAGGTCTCGTATAAGCGCCCCCACTCTAGCCCGCACATTTCTTTTTCTACTTCTTTGAATATAGAATTTACCCACTCAATCACACTGTTGAAATAGTTTTTTAATTCTTTAATGTTGGTATCATTTCTGTGTTGGCTCATGTAATCCCCAATATTTCCTTTACTCACCCAGTCAAGTGCTCTTTCCAAAAACTCTTGTCTATTGGCACTCCCTTTGATGTAGGCTCTCCATTTGTGAATGTTAGCATTTTGACTGTTACTAAACTCTTCCTTGCCTAAGGTTACGAATGGACCAGAATACACGGCATTGAGCAGTTCTTGATCGTTTAAGGGGACTCCTGCGATGTTGATGGTTTTAAACCATTCTTTAATCTCGCTTTCTCTTCCTTCGCATTCATAGATGAGTATTTTGGTTTCCAGGATTTTCTCCTGCTTGTCTTTGGCGATACCATTAAAATACTGCTCCATGCCGTTCTCATCTTTGACAGCGAATTTGTTGGTAACATAGCGTCCAAAGCTCGTGATCCGTTGTTGTCCGTCTAATACTTCAAATTTATCACTTCCTACCTTGTTAAAATAGATAAGTCCTAAGGGATAGCCCCGGAGGATGGACTTGATCACCGCCACATCTTTTTTGCCGTCAGCATAAATATAATTTCGCTGGTATTCGGGCTGGATGGTGAGTTTCCCTGATAAGCCAAACAAACCCTTGCCCTCTGATTCATTGTACATAAACCCTTCGCAAATATCGTTTACGGTGATATTGGTTTTTAATGTCGTTTTCATATTATTTTCTCCTTTTTATAGTATGCTTAATTTTTATCATCGCTAAATTGAGTTCAATGGTAGTTTCACTACTGGTGTCTCCGGCAAATTCTTGATTAAGAATATCGGCGATGAGTTCGCCGCTTTTCTTAATAAGAGCTTGTTTCTTGTCGCTATTTTTTTCTATGGCCAATGATTTTGCCACTCTGCTAAACTCTCGTACTTTGGCAAAGGTTTCGATAATCTGCAGGGTGGCTTGGGTGGCTTGTTTTGATTTGAGGATAGTCGCCAACATATACAAACCCTTTTCGGTAAATGCCTTGGGGAGTTTTGTCCTTCCGCCTTTTGAAGTCGCAAAATGCGACTTCAAAGGATTTGTATCGCCTTCCGGTAATGCAATCGCGGGTAATGAAATCACAATCTGTGATTTCATTAGTTCCCACTCTTTTTTGCTTAATGACAAAATATACCCTTTGGGAAATTTATCTAAATTTCTTTGTACTGCCTGATTGACGGCTCTGGTTTCCACCCCGTAAATAGTGGCGACATCGCTATCCAAAATCACCTTTTGATCGCGTACATCAATAATCAGTGATTCAATGTTGTTTAGGGGATAGTCTTTCATCTTATGCCTCTTCGCTCTTAGGGGTTTTCTTGTGTTTGATGATGATACGAACATAAACAGGTTTTCCCATAATTGTGCCGTCTTTGTCTTTTATTAAACCATGTTCTTTGTACGGAATATTATTATTTGCCCTAATGTCATTTGAGCTAATTATCTCAAACTGTTCGGAGGAATATTTGTCCAGAAAACTAATCGGCACCCCCATCACTCCATCATAATCGCTGGGAATGGCATTGGTGAAGGGTACTTCTATGGCGTCGTAATTATCATATTTTTGATAGACGGTATCACT
>MUIB01000101.1 GCA_002084135.1 Spirochaeta sp. LUC14_002_19_P3
GCTTTGCTGTTTAGCTGCAATTCAGGTAGTGGAAGTGTATCCACGAACCCTCCATCCTGGATTATCGGCACCTGGGAAAACACAGCGGAAAATATTGAGTTTGTATTTACTACTGATAATATGTCTTATTTATATGACGGCATTGTACGTTTTGATCTTACAACACTCAAGAGTCAATCAGGGGGAACAATTACCGTAGAAGCTAATTCCGATACTGTATATCACATAAAAGCTACAGGCACAAGTGGTGGTACAGCAATGACGACAAGTTACAAGTTTGTAAAAACTTCCACTGGTGTTGATTTGACTATAACAGAGACATCTGGTGTGTCCGAGATAGCTCTCACAAAATCAGGTAGTGGAAGTGTATCCACGAACCCTCCATCCTGGCTTATCGGCACCTGGGAAAACACAACGAGAAGCGTTGAGTTTGAATTTACTGCCGATAATATGATTTATTCATTTGCTGGCGAGGAATCTGCTAATCTTGCAACACTCAAGAGTCAATCAGGGGTAACAGTTGCCGCAGTAGTTAATTCCGATACTGTATATCATATTACAGTTACAAGCACAGGGACGGTAAATTACAAGTTTGAAAAAACTTCCGCTGGTGTGGATTATACTACATCATATGAAACTATCGAGGACAAGATGTCTCTCACAAAAAAGTCATAAGCTAACACCCAATACCCCTGCCGTTACAAGTCCGTATCGCAGGGGTATTTTTAGGTGTGGAACACTTGCCTATCCCACTTGTATGAATTCTCCATGTATGATAGTGATAAGTCCAATCTTTTAAGAATGAAGGTAATATTGAATGGCTGAAGAACTTTCTTATGTAATAACCACCCCTCATACTCTGGTGAAATCCCGTACCGGGGGTATTTTGTCAAGGCTTTTTTCACGGGTAGATTTGGATTTAGTGGCCGCACAGGTCTTTACTCCCGATTACGAAACGGTTGATGCCTATGCGAAGTCCGTTGTAAAGCACGACAAATCGGATTTGCCGGAACGCACTCAGTTGCTGAACCAGTATATCCGCAACAGCATGATGCCCGGCAGCAACCGTCCGCACCGTGTCGCGCTTTTTTTGTTTCGGGGTGAAAATGCCGTAAGCCAGCTTATGGATCATGTTGGCGCGATTTTCCCCGAAAACCGCACAGTGGAATTGCTTACAGGTGAAACCATACGGGATACGTACGCCGATTTGGTGCGGGATGAGAATGGCAATATCATCTACTTTGAACCGGCTGTACTCACCCCCCGTTCCCGGCAGAGCGCGGAAGAAAATCTGCGAATCTTCACCTCCTTTATGAAGAAACAGAACAATGTCGTCAGCAACCTCAACTATCCTAATCCCCAAAAAATCCAGAAAACCCTGGTAATAATCAAGCCTGATAACTGGAAGGCTCGCTCAATCCGCCCCGGCTCCATAATCGATATGTTCAGCAGAACCGGTTTGAGGATAGTCGGCATGAAGGTTTATCAAATGTCTCCCGCAGAAGCGCTGGATTTTTACGGTGCTGTCCTCAAGGTTCTGGAAAAAAAAGTGGCACCGGAGGCTTCAAGGCGAGCTGTCGAAATACTTGAAAAGGAATTCTCATTAACACTTGAAGCCGATTACCGTGCCGAGCTTTCAGAATCTTTTGGAAAAGCCTATTCCCGCCATGAGTTTAACCGCATTATCGAATTCATGTCCGGCCTGCGCCCCGATGGTCTTTCCAAAGCCGGGATGGAAAAACCCGGCACGGTGAAATCCATGTGCCTCGTCTATGAGGGGGTGAATGCGGTTCAGGCGATACGCAATGTCCTGGGGCCTACGGATCCGCTGTCAGCTCCGGGCGGCACAATACGGCGCGATTTCGGCAGCAATGTTATGGTGAACGCCGTTCATGCGTCAGACTCACCTGAAAACGCTGAGAGGGAATTCAATATTGTTAAAATACATGAAAACAATCTGACAAACCTTGTTGAAGAATTTTATTCCTGGAAGAAGTAGGACGAAGTAAGACGAAGTAAGCGGCATCTCTTAAGCCCTTTAGTGCTTCCGTTTACTCCCTCCCGGAGAACAACTCGCCATAATAACGGGCCCAGTAGGATAGAATAATATCGGCTCCGGCCCTCTCCAGGGCAAAAAGGGATTCCCGCGCCATATCGTGCAAATTGCCCCAGCCTCGTTCAGCGGCGGCATGGAGCATGGAGTACTCACCGCTCACATTGTAGGCCGCAATGGGAAGAAGCGTCCGTTTTTTCAACTCGTGGAGAATGTCCAGGTACCATAGGGAAGGCTTTACCATGAGAATATCAGCGCATTCCGTCTCATCCTCCAGCGACTCCAGAACGGCCTGATTGCGGAAGCGAAAGCTCTGCTGGTATCCTTTGCGGTCGCCCTTGCCAGGAGCGGAGGAATTGGCTTCGCGGAAAGGGCCGTACAGAGACGAGGCAAATTTGGTGGAGTAGCTCATAATTACGGTATGGCTGAATCCTTCGCCGTCCAGTTTTTTCCGTATCGCTTGCACCTGGCCGTCCATCATGGCACTGGGGGCGGTTCCATCTGCGCCCGCCCGTGCATGGCAGAGGGCGGTTTCCGCCAAAATCGGCAGGGCGGCATCATTGTCCACGCTGCCCCGTGCATCCAGCGGCCCGCAGTGGCCATGACTGGTATAGGCGCACAGGCAGACATCGGTAAACACCGGAAGCTCGGGGAAATTCTTTTTCAGGGCGCGAACTGCACTTGGGATAATGCCCTTATCAAGGCAGGCAGCGCTGCCATCAGAACTTTTGCACGCAGGTTCCGGTATCCCGAAAACAAGGATACCGCCAATCCCCTGAAGCACCGCCGCTTCTGCTTCCTTCAGCAGGGCATTCAAACCAAGCCGGTACTGTCCCGGCATGGCGGGAATGTTTTCCTTAGCTGTGTCGCCGGGAACACAGAAAACCGGCCAGATAAATTTCCGGGCATCCGGATTGGGCGCATCGGTGAGCCGCCGTATACCGGCATTGGTGCGCAATCGGCGCAGCCTTGTTTCAGGAAATGCCATCGGTTTCCACCTTCTTTTGGAAATACGCTATGGCTAGCGTTTTGAATGCTTTCCTGGCATCCATAACCCCAGCCCTGGTTCCGCGTATCCCCAATTTTTCCAGCTCACAGTTGGCGGATCGGCCAAGGCTTAATACTATTTTATTGGATAACAGGCCGCTGTTCCAGCGGGAGGCAAAAACCCGTACCGCCGTGCCTGAGGCAAAAAAGGCCGCATCAAACGGCGGACAGCTTTCAGGCAAATTCTCCTCACAAGCTGTTTCATAGAAGATAACCTCCTCCGTCGCGGCATATTGGCGAAGCCGTTCGGTTAATTCTTCTCCGGCCGCCTCACCGCGAAGCCGTAAAACATGCTGTTCCGGACGGAGCACAGCTTCCGCCGCCCTCGCCAGAGCCCGGGCATCAGTGCCGTCCATCGGCACCAAATCGGCCCTTATTCCATATTCGGCCAGAACAGCGGCGGAAGCCGTCCCGCAAACCATAATTTTCGGCAGTCGGCGGATATCGCCTTTAGCCGCTTTATAGGCATCAAAAAACAGCCTTATGGCACAAGGAGATGTAAGCACAAGCCATTCGTAAGCGGCCAGGCTCTCAGGGGGAGGCAGGCTTCCCGGAATCAGTGTAGGACGAATCAGCGGAAAGGGCACGGCTCTGCCGCCGCCGTCTTCCACACCGGCGCGGGCGCGGGGCATCAGTGCTTCACTGCAAGTAAGCAGTACCCGGCATCCGGCCAGAGGGGCATGGGCCGGGTAGGGCAGGGGGGCAGGCGGGTTTATCAGGATAAGGCCGGCCCGCCCTTCCGCCGGGGGCAGGGAATCCAGGCCATTCAGATCGCAGAGATGTATTTCTTCACGGAAGGTTCCTGCCTCATAGACTGCCGCACAGGGTGTGCTGCCTGCATATCCCTCACGGAGAAAATGCGCTTTAATCGCGGCGGCCTCACTCAAGCCCATAAAAACAGCGGTGGGCAGGTCTTTATCCTGCGGCAGCAAGGCGGGTACTGTGTCCCGTATCGGGGTTAGAACCCGAAAGCCGCGGCTGAGATTCCGGCTGGTAAGAAGCAGTCCCGTGCCGCTACTTGCCAGAGAGAGGGCACTCAAACCGGGAAAAACGCGGTAGGGAATCCCCAGCTTGTCGAGGGTGTCAGTTTCCTCCTTCAGGCGGCCAAATATGCCCGGATCCCCGCCCTTGAGACGCACGGTGCGCCTGCCCCGGCGGGCATGTTCGACTAGAAGAGCGCATATTTCCTCCTGCTCAAGAGCGGCCCAGCCTTTGCGCTTCCCGGCGAAGATGCACTCACAGTTTTCCGGTAGCCGTTTAAGAAGAGCACTGTCGCTCAGGGCATCGAAGAGACACACCTCGGCTTCGCCCAGGGCGCGGGTCCCGTTTTCACTAATCCATCCGGCATCTCCTGCTCCTGCCCCTACAAACTGCACAGAAGGCAGCAGTAGGGCCCTAAGCTGGGTAAAAAAGCTGTTTCCCGCTGCGAAAGTAAGGGCTGTATAGCCCTGTCCGGGCAGGGTTAAAAGCTCCTCCTGCGGGATATAGGCCGTAATGCGGTGTTTAAGGTTCAGCCGGTGCAGGGCCGCGGCGGCAATTATCACCGCATCGTACTTCCCCTCGTCCAGCTGCGCCAGACGTTGCTCAATATTGCCCCGTATCGGCAGGCACCGTGCCTGGGGATAACGGTATTCACACCACATACGGCGTCTTTCCGAACTGATACCGATATGGCCTCCATAATCCAGCCGCCAGGGATCTTCTCCCTCGCGGAGAACAAGGGTGTCGCGCTTGTCTTCATTCCAGGGCAGCCAGAACCAATCCAGGCCCTCGGCGAGCGGGGAGGGCAAATCCTTGGCGCTATGGAGCGCACAGTGAACTTTTCCTTCCCGCACTGCCGCATCCAGATCGCGGGTAAAGAAATCGCAGGGGCTTCTTCTGAGATCCAGCTGCCTGTCCCGGTCGCCGGGCGAGGAAAAAGTTCGCAGTTCCCAGCTGATAAAAGGGATAATTTCACGGAACTTGTCGAGAACAAATCGGCTTTGAATTATGGACAGCGGGCTGTCCCTACAGCCGCAGAGCAGAGGTTCAGAGCATGAGTTTTTCATAATTCTCCCTTGTACTATCGGGATTTTCAGCCGTTTCAAGCCAGCTTTTCATAAAGGGGCCGGCCCAGCCTTTTTTCTGAGCCTCATTGAAGGAGAATTTGAGCTGATCCGCAAGGCCTTTTTCTTCCGGATTCCGGCTACACAGCCCCGCTTGGGAAAGATGCCGCAGAGCATCAATACCGAAGTAGAGATAAACTTCATCAGGGGTCATTTTATCAAAGCCCAGTATGATACGAATCAGTTCCAGATTCATTTTTCCCGCCGAAACCAGGCCGTAGAACTCAACCCGCCCGCTACCGGAAAACAGCATGAACTCGTGCACACCGCGCAGCTCCAGCAGCAGCTTTCCCCGCTTCGTGGCATTCGCATTCCTGCACAGCTTTTCCAGCCTGTCCCCGCCAATCTGCTGCCGGCTGCTGCCCAGTACGACTGGTGTCCAGTCTTCGGTTGCTTCTATCTGCCGTTTAAGGCTGTTTTTCATGAGCCGGGTAATGCGGCGGGAAATGCCTCCGGACGAAAATGCGGCAATTCCATGGCAACTGCGAATGATTGCCGGGGTAATAAATGTGCCGCGGCACCAGTTCTTATCTGCGGCGCAGGCGGGTATGCCAAGCCGTTTGGCATCGAGTAAAATTTTACTATTCACCTCACTGGCGTTTACAATGGCAAATACCAGCTGAAAATCATCGAGTATGCCGGGTTGGTAACAGCCCGTGATAATTTTCACCCTTCCCTGTTCCGCCAGCCGCATAATTTTGGGATGAAACTCCAGGGAGAGTACTGTTAATCGCCAGGAAAACAGAATCAGGCGTTCCAATTTGGCGGCGGCGGTTTTTCCTCCTCCAACAATCAAAACGTTTTTATCCCGTGTAAGAAAGGCGGCTGGAAACACGTCCTCGCGGCAGTTCATGCGTTCACTCCAAGAAGCAGTATACAGGCAATGAGGGCAGCCGTTAATGCAAGTTTGAATCCCTGGGTATAGGCGACAATCGTTAAGCCCGTGCGTTCAGGGAAAATGCCCAATGCGGAAGGCAAAACATGGCGCAGGGTGCGGATGGGCAGGGAGAGTGCATAGCCGATAATAAGGGTGAATACGAGCTGGCGGGAATTGATATCCCCTCCATCCAATAGGGGCTGGGCAATAACAGCCGCATTGAGTACGCCACTCAGATGTCCTGTGAGTATGCCTATGCTTTGAGAGGGTAAAACACGGGTTAAGGCAGAGGGCAGCACTTCATTGATCCGATCAAAAACACCATATCGGGAGAGAATGCTTATCACAATAAAAAGAGGAAAGCTAATCAGCATAACCCTTGGGTAAATGCGTTTAAATCTCCTTGTCATCAGTTCTATCAAGCCAGAACGTGGCGCATTGGAAGGATTATTGCTAATCGGGGTGCTACATGGTTCCTGTTCTTTCCAGATGTGGCCCAGGAGAATCACCGATAGGGAACACAGCGCATTGATAGTTATCTGAAAACCGGCATAGACGGCTCCTGCTGTGCCAAGAAGGGGAATAATAATGAACATAGAAGTGCGGATATGGACAAATGACGCCGGAAAAGAATGGGCTATGCCACCCAAAATCAGGCTGCGGCGGCTTATGAGCCCATCGCTTCGGTATGAGGCCAGCAGGGAGTTGGCACTTCGGGGCGAGGCGAAGGACAGCAGAAAGCTGGAGGTGCAGACAGCGGGTAGCTTGCTTCGCTTCATTAGCGGCAGCAGCACCCGCGAAATTTTTTCCAGCAGGCCGGATACTTCCAGAAGGGCACCAAGAGCAATACCAAAGGCCACCGACACCGTAAGCCTTATCCAGCCCCGCAGGATAAGCGGCAGCAGTTCAATCCAGTCCATCGTTGGCCTTGCGCTTTTTCGAGATAATCAGCGAAAGATATTCTTCAGGCAAATCTTTCAGGAGGGCCCTGTTCGTGCAGAACCGTTCTTCCGGGCGTCCAACTTTAACCGCATAGAGAAAATCCCCCTTATAATGCCGTGCGGAAAAATCGACTGCGGCATCCCGGCTGCGGTAAGTTTTAAGAAATACCGCGGTATCGGCATCCGCCGCGGCAGGCCGCTCCAATGTATCGGAGTGCCAGGCCGGAATTATTGACAGAATTTCATCGTTCATGGCCAGCGGAAATGCCCCAGCAGCAGCGGCGGCCTGAAACGAGGTTATACCGGGAACCACTTCCACCGCAAGATTGGGGATGAGTTCCTTTACTAGCGGAAGAATGTAGACAAAGGTGCTGTAAAGCATTGGGTCCCCAATAGTGGCGAAGGCACAGTTTTCTCCCGCGCCGAGTTCGGCAGCGATGGCCTGGGCGTTGGCCTGCCATGAATGGCGACGATCCGCCATGTCGTGTGCCATGGAAAATTCGAGTTTTCGGAGCTTGCCTTCGGCCTCTTTGCCTGCCGCCGAAGCTATTACCCGCGACAGGCTTTCCCGCGTAGAGGGCCCGGCAACATAAAAAATGCGCTGAACCGAACGGAGAATCCTGGCTGCCTTGAGTGTCAGCAGTTCCGGATCTCCCGGACCTGTACCTATGCCGTAGAATGTCATGCTCCATATTTGAATGATAAACCGTGTATGTCAACCGGGAATACAAGAAAATCAGCCCTTGGACATAAAATACATACATACTATAATCGGCATTATGGCAGAACGGAAAAGATTGATTGCGCCTTCGATACTGTCGGCTGATTTTTCCTGCATCAGCGCCGGGATAAAACTCGCGGAGGAAGCAGGCGCGGATTGTATTCATGCCGACGTTATGGATGGAAATTTTGTTCCACCCATAACTTTTGGTACTCAAATGATACAGGCAGTCAGAAAATGCACGAAACTGCCTCTTGATGTCCATCTCATGGTAGTAAACCCTGCTGCGCATATTGAGGAATACGCCAAAGCCGGAGCCGATTATTTAACTGTTCACATTGAAGCCGAAGTCCATATCCATCGTCTTTTGATGAAAATACGTTCAGCGGGAATGAAGGCCGGGATTGCCCTTGTGCCATCCACCCCGGTTTCAGCCATAGCCGAAATTCTGGATATTACCGATCAGGTTATTGTTATGACGGTGAATCCCGGCTACGGCGGGCAGAATATGATTTTTTCCACCCTGGAAAAAGTTCGCGTTCTTGCCGACATGAGAAAAAAAGGTGCCGGGGACTATTCGCTGGTCATTGACGGCGGTTTTTGTGCCGCGACAGCATCCCGTGTATGGGAGGCGGGAACGGATACTGCGGTTATGGGAAGTGCTTTTTACCATGCGGCTAATCCGGCAGCGGCTCTGAAGGAATGCAGAAATGTGGGATAAGGGCTTAAGATATAAACAATTTTACTCCGATAACGAGTAAGAGGGGGAACGTCGTGGGCTGTTTCATAAGAATAGCACTGTTTATATTCGTGTCAGCACATATTTTTGCCTCGGATATCCTCATCCAAAGCGGTATCAGCGAACTTGGTAGCGGCAGAGCTCAGCGGGCTTCCTCCATATTTCAGAAGGTTCTTAACGACAGAACACAGGAGTCGCTTGCCAATGATGCGCTGTACTGGCTGGTAAAAACTGAAATTCACTTGAAAAATTACGAAACCGCAGCTAATTATGCGGATCAGTTTATCACCAAATATTCATCAGATAGACGTATGATTGAAATACAATATCACCAGGCGCGTTTACTTTATCTACGCGGTTATCCTGAAAAAGCGATTATTGCTCTTGGGAATTACAGCGTTACCTATCCCAAGTCACCGTTGGCCGCATCGGCTCGATATTGGATAGCGGAATCGCTCATATCTCTTGGGCAATTAGAAGAGGCTAAACAAGTTCTGCAGGATCTGCTCAAATCATATCCCGCGAGTATTAAAAATGAGGCTGCCCAGCATCGCCTTAGCGAGATAGAGTTTCTGTACCGTGAACAGTCATTGCTGGATCTACTGCGCTGGAGCCATGAGAACTACCTGGGAAATGCGGAAGATATGCAGAGACAGAGGATGGAATATTATGATGCCTTAAAAGGACTTAGCGATACTGAAAGCCAATCTGCGGCAAAAGCGGATATTGACTTTTTAGAGCGGCTCTCAAGGGCTAAATCAACTCTGTTGAATCTGTACGAGTTCTATACCAATGAATTGATTGAGGCTCAGCAGTGAAAATTAAATACTTTCTATGCGGAGTTATATTATGTGCGGCATTCACAGCAGCCCCTGCTCAGGATAATATAATCTTTGATATAAACAGAACAAAAGATGTGTTGCCCTTTTTTCAGGTGGAAGCGGTTGCAGGCAATAAGAGAACGTTGCTTTGGGACCGCCATGAAGGCACATCGAAATGGCTGATAATTCTGGACGGCAAAAGAGTCAATTTCAGGAATGCAAACTGGCGTTCAGTTCAGCGGATCGATGATTACACCTATGTTATAGCATATAAAGATCCGGATTTTTCCGTAGAACAGCGGCTGGAGTTCTCCAACGATTTTCGCAGGGGTTCCCTTATTTTAAGATTTTCCAGCAATCTGATGCATAAGGTCCAGGCCATACTGCTACTGGATACCCATCTGGGAGAAGCGGGTGCTGCACCATTCACTGTAAGCAATGGCAGTGCCATTTCAAAAGAAACGGAGTTTATTGGACTGAATATTCCGCAGGAAATATTATCCGGCTCTTCTGAAGTACCATTGGTTCTGGAATTGGATTCCGCCAATAGCGTCCGTCTCACCAGAGTGGTTATGGCTAATTATATCCGCTTGAATTCACAGCCTTATCGCTACATCATAAACGAAGGAAGAGATTTTACAACCCTGTACCATGAAAATAATGACGGTGCTATTTTATTTGAGTTTATTGAAACAGTTGTAATGCCGGGCGAGAGTAAGGATTTTATCATATCATTCAATGTGGAAGGCTGGAATTATGAAAATATTGTGGCCTTGCCTCCCTCGCCACCGGAAGTCATTGACGATACAGCCAATCAGGATCAGTTTTCATTTCTTAAAGATTATTTGGCAGCCATAAAAGCCATTATTGATAAAATTGATACATTACAGGCCGAACCAGCCAGGATTAATGAGACTTCTGTAAGCGGTATTGAATCCCAGGTTCTTGAGCAGGAGAGAATCCGTACTGAATATGAGAATCTACGATAGGGAACTCAAAAGGGCATACAGATGGCTGGCCGCGGGGAAATATACCAGAGTAATCAGATTTCTTCTGCCTAAAATTCCATCCTACCGCCAGGTTTCCAGTTTTTACGCTGTACTTGGCAGGGCATACCTTGAAAACGGTCTGGTTTCCGATGCCGACTTTTACCTCAAGCGCGGTTTGGCACTCGATCCGGATCATTTGGAAATTCGGCAATGTCTGGCTGTTAATCACCTGAAGCGCAAGGATACGGCATCCGCAGTAAAAGCATGGATTGAAATTCTCGATGATTATCCCGAAGACAAAATTTCCTCCAATGGCCTGAAGGCATTAAAAAAATTATCCAAACCTGGTACCCAGGAACGGTTTTTGGAAAAATTCAATCCCCGGCGGTTTTTGCCAGCCATGCCGTTTGTGCTGCCGAATTGGGCACCAGCCGCGGTACTTATTCTCATCGCAGTCATCACAGGCATCAGTTTGAGAAAACCCATCGCATCCATATTGTCATCAATCGGCACAGGCAAGGCCAAAAGGCCGGGAACGGAAATATTTATTCAGTTTGGAAAAGATATTGCACAAACCGATGAAAATGTTCTTTTGCCCATGAGTGAAGAGGAAATTAACCGCATCATAAAGAAAGCCCGGCATCACTTTGATAATTATGAGGACAACAGTGCCCGCCATGAACTGAACAAGATACTGTCGTCCAATATTGCAGAAAGCACCAGAGAGGAAGTGAATGGCCTTGCGAAGCTTTTGGCGGAATCTGAATTCAACAGCCTTGAAACGGCCTATACCTACAAAGACGTCGCTTCAAATCCCAAACTTTATGAAGACTGCTGGATAAAATGGAGCGGTGTCCCTGTCAATGTTGAATTCAGGGATGATTCAATCGCCTTTGATTTTCTTGTCGGCTATGAAGATGGCAGGGTATTGGAAGGAAGTGTTCCTGTTACCGTGCCCTTCCTTGCTGTTATGGAACCTTTAACACTCGAACTTCTGGCCAAAGTAGAAGTTAATGGAAGTTCATTTCGCCTTGTTGCAAAAACACTCCATTTTCAGCGTCAGTGAGCAGCGGCAGATAAACACTTAGCTCTGTATATTCGCCCGCAATGCTTTTTACTTCAATTTTTCCGCCGTGAGATTCCACTATATGCTTGCATATCGACAGGCCGAGTCCGGTGTTGGTGCGGGAGGCTTTAGTGCTGTAAAAGGGCTGAAATATCTGCTTGATAACGGTATCGGGTATACCGCTGCCATTATCACGAACGGACAGGACTACTGTATTGCTTTTCTCTCTTATATTCAGGGTGATAATAATTTCGCCTCCATCCAGAACGGCTTCAATGCTGTTTACCAATATATTTACGATAACCTGTTTCAGCCTGTTTTCATCGGCCTGTACAATAACCGCATTGGTGCCGGGATGGAAGAGGGTAATGATATTCTTGTTTCGGAACCGGTGCCCGAGAAGCGTTATCGTTTCCTTTACAAGATTTTTCAGATTCACCTTTGCCCTGCTTTCGGCACCGATTTTTGAAAAACTCAAGAGGCTACTGATTATCTCCACAATGCGATCCAGTTCACTGCTGATACGGTTCAGTTTATCTCCGGTATCGCTATCCGTATTCTTCAATCGCAAAATTTCCACATAGTTCCTGATAGTGCCCAAAGGATTATTTATTTCATGAGCCACGCCAGCCGCAATTTCCGCCGTGGATTCCATTTTTTCCGCTCTGGCCAGGTATTCCACCATAGTCTGATCCAGAGTGGAGTCCTGTACCAGCAGTACACGTCCCAGAGGATTGGATTCTTCGTCCTGAATGCTGTCTATCTGTATGCGGGTAAATTCTGCACAGCCAAAAGCGGCACCATCCCATGCCTGCTTTAAGTCTTTGCGGTCAGCACCAGCTATTTCTGCGGCACCCAGCATGGTATTGGATTTTAATATGTCGGATAGATTCCTGTGCAAAAGCTCGTCCTGTGTACTGCCACATAGCCGCTCGGCTTCTTCGTTGGCATGAAAAAGTTTGTTTTCCTGATTAAATATAAGCACGCCCACCGGCAGATTGCGGATAACCGATTCATTGAACTGCCGGAGTACCACCGGTGCCGCTTTGGTTTGCTGATCCAGCGCCAGGTTGAAAGCCATGCGCACCAGCTTGAGGCGGTCCAGATTGCGGACTTCCTCCGTGCTTTTACGGCAGCCATCGGCTAAAACGCTTACCCGGTCGGCTATATCAAACACTTCGTTTACATTTTCCGTAATATACACAATTCCCGTGCCGTCATGGCGAAATTCCTGCATCAGCTTAAAGAGCCGATCCATTTCCGCTTTGCTCAGCCTCTCGGCTATCTGATCCAGAATAACAACGCAGGGATTTTGTGCCATGATGCGGGCTATTTCCACGGCCTGCTGCTGGGCGGCGGGCAGTGTTCCTACGGGCACCGCGAGGTTAAGACTGTCCTGCCCCATGCGGTTAAAAATTCTTTCGGCGGCCTGAATGTAACGGGCGTATTTTTTGAATGAAAACCACACCTTGGGCAGTGTGTTGGTAAAGATATTTTCCACGGCATTAAGATTGGGAAGTATCTGCAAATTTTGGTGAACCATGCCAATACCGGCATGGACGGCGTTCTGGGGAGTTGAAAAAACAACGGGATTGCCATTCAGGAGTATCGTGCCTCTGTTTGGTTTAACTTCTCCAGCCAGTATCTTCATAAGGCTTGTTTTCCCGCTACGGCGTTCACCTATGAGGGCATGAATTTCTCCGGGTTTAATCTGAAAATCCACTCCGGCAAGAATTGCCGTTCCGCCGAGAGCAAGATGGATGTTCTTCATCCGGATAATCTCGGACATTACTCCTGAATTCCAAGTCTTTTTATGTGGTTGTAGAGGGTTTTGCGGTGTACATTAAGAATTTTGGCGGCTTCCTGTTTTTTTCCGGCAGTTTTCCGCAGGGTTTCAATAATGATTTCCCGGGATAAACTGTCGTATGCGGCATTCAAACTGCTTACGGCGGAAGACTCGGAGAAGTTCCGGTACTGCATGGGCAGGTGTTCGAGGCGAATGGTATCTTCCTCGCAAAAAATTACTGCACGTTCAATAATATTTTTCAGTTCACGAACATTGCCTATCCAGCGGTGTCCCAGAAATGCGTGCTTCACGTCATCATCAATATTCTCTATTCGGCGCTGATAGGCCTGGCAATGACAGTGCAAAAAATAATCGGCAAGCGGCAGTATGTCTTCTTTGCGCTCACGGAGCGGAGGAATTTCTAGCGTGATAACCGCCAGACGGTAGAATAAATCTTCCCTGAAGCACTTGTTTTCAACATCGCTTTGAATATCCCGGTTCGTTGCACTGATAATTCTTACATCGGAAAAGTATTGTCTGTTCCCTCCCAGCCGTTCAAATCGACCGTCCTGAATTACCCGAAGCAGTTTGGCCTGTACCGTCGAGCTCAATTCCCCAAGCTCATCGAAAAAAAGTGTGCCCTCATGTGCGGATTCGAATTTGCCCATTTTACGCTGTTTGGCATCGGTAAATGCACCCGCCTCGTAACCAAAGAGTTCGCTTTCAAGCAGATTATCGGGAATAGCGGCGCAGTTCAGCTTTATGAACGGACCAGTTTTTCTGCTACTTAGTTCATGGAGACTGTTGGCTATCAACTCCTTGCCTGTACCGCTTTCACCGACAATCATTACCGGGGCAGCTGTACGGGCACTTTTTTCCGCCATGCGGAGAACCTCCTGCATTTCAGGACTGCGGGTTACAAACCGGGATGCACCCATGTTCTGCAAACCATTCCGGCGGGATGAAACAATATGCTTTATCTCGGAGACCAGTTCACTGAGCTGTATGGGCTTTTTGTAAAAATTCACGGCTCCAAAGCGCATTGCCCGCACAATGTTTTCCACCGATGCCTGGCCGGATATCATAATAACAGGTGTATTCCAGTTTGCTCCCCTTATTGCGGTGAGCAGATCGATGCCAGTCATATTCGGCATGCGGATATCAAGGAGGATGAGATCGTACACGGCCCCTCTGAGTACTGTGTGCCAGTTTTCCGGTTCCGTGAGTATGGAGAGCTGGAATTGGAAACTTTCAAGATATTCAGCCAGAGAAGCGGCGAATTCCTTTTCATCGTCAATAATGAGTATGCGGGCAAGCATCGTCTTGGTATAATACCATAATAATGAGAAAAGATCAAGAAGATGTGCAATATTTGCCACATTGCACAGTGGAAGTTTGCAATAATTTACTCAAAACGCTGGCTCCCTGTTTTACTCAGACAGTATAAATTGAAGAATTAAAGAAATTTGTATATTTTTTTTATAAAGGTATTGACTTGGCATGTTTATTGCGATAAAATATAAACAAGGAGGCTTCTATGAAGCGAATTTTATTTTTTGTCTTGGTGCTAACAATAGCACTAAGCACGTCTCTCTTTGCTGGAGGCGATGGAGAAGGCTCGGGTAAATCCGGGGCTAAAGGTTTGGCTGTTGGCGTTGTTCTGCCCACAAAAGATGAACCCAGATGGATTCAGGATGAGCAGCGGTTCAAGGATGCCATTAAAAAAGCAGGCTATACGGTAGAGATTCTGTTCAGCCAGGGCGATTCCGCCCGTGAAAAGGCGAATGTTGAAGCTCTTATAGCCAAGGGTGTAAAAGTTATCATTCTTTGCCCCCACGACGGTGCTGCGGCTGGTGCTGCGGCTGAAGCTGCTGCAAATGCAGGCGTTAAGGTTATTTCTTACGACCGCCTGATTCGCGATACCGCTGCTGTTGATTACTATGTAACCTTCGACAGTGTTGCGGTTGGTGCGGCTTTTGGTCAGTATCTGGTTGACAAAGCTATGGGTATGGATGATATGGCCAAGGGCAAGAATCTTTACCTCTATGCTGGTGCTGCTTCAGACAACAATGCGTTCCTCTTCTTTGAGGGTGCGTGGAGTGTTCTTCAGCCCAAAATTGCTGATGGCACATTTGTTGTACGCAACTCCAGCGAAGCTGTTGCTATGAAAGGCAAGGCCATGCTGTCCCGTGCCGAGCAGGGTAAAATCATTGGTCAGGTTACCACAAACTGGGACTTCAATGTTGCGAAGAATCTTGCTGAGGCCAATCTTACCTCTGCCATGGACGATGCCAAGGGTGAAGTTTACATTGCTGCACCCAACGACGGCACCGCACGTGCTATTGCTGATGCGTTCGCCGCCGATCCGGCAGTTGAGATGTTCTACATTACCGGTCAGGATGCCGAGAAGGCTTCCGTACAGTACATTATAGACGGCAAGCAGTCCATGACTGTTTTCAAAGATGTACGTATGCTGGTTAATGATGCTATCAAAGCGGCTGTAGCTCTTCTGGAGGGCGGTTCTCCCAGCGCAACCGGTGCTTACAATAACGGTGCCAAAGATGTGCCCGCAATTCAGTCTGAAGTTATCACCGTAGACAAAATGAATGTCAAAATGAAGTTAATCGACAGCGGTTACTACAAAGCATCTGATTTTAAAGGACTTTAATCGGTAAAGTAAAATCAATGTGATTGAGGGCACTGATTTTCAGTGCCCTCATGTATTTTTATTCCCGGAGGAGAAGATGGGCAATATCCTGGAAATGAAGAAAATCACCAAAACCTTTCCCGGTGTTAAAGCTCTCGATCAGGTAACATTCGATGTATCGCAAGGAGAAATCCACTGCCTGGTGGGAGAAAACGGTGCCGGTAAATCGACTTTGATGAAGGTTCTCAGCGGAGTTTATCCCTATGGAGAATATGAAGGCGATATAGTTTTCAATAGTTCTCAGCAAAAATTCAAGCACATCGCGGACAGCGAGAAGGCGGGAATTGCAATCATCTATCAGGAACTGGCACTGGTTCCGGAGATGACAGTCTACGAAAACATATTCCTGGGGCACGAAATAGGGGAACGTGGTTTGGTAAACTGGAATGAAACCATCAAGCGAGCCAAGGAAATGCTGAAAAAGGTGAAACTGGACTTGAATCCGGAAATTAAGGTTAAGGAGCTTGGCGTGGGGAAACAGCAGCTTGTGGAAATAGCCAAGGCACTGAGCCGGGATGTAAAGCTGCTTATTCTTGATGAGCCCACCGCCGCCCTTAATGAATCGGACTGCGATAATTTGCTGGGACTTATCGAAGATTTGAAGCAGCACGGTGTTACCTCCATTATGATTTCCCACAAACTGAAAGAAGTTATCCGCATTGCTGATACCGTTACAGTTTTGCGGGATGGCAAAACCATCTGCACTCTCGGCAAGGAGGAAGTGAGCGAAAGCAAACTTATCAAACACATGGTGGGTCGCGAGATAAACAATGTGTTCCCCAAGCGTGAGCATCAGATATCGAACGAAGTGCTCTTTGAGCTGAAGAACTGGAATGCGGTGCTTCCAAACACCAGCCAAAGTGTACTGTCAGATGTTTCGTTCAAGGTTCGCAAAGGGGAAATTGTTGGATTTGCCGGTTTGATGGGCTCAGGCCGCACCGAGTTGGCACGCAGCATCTTCGGCAATCCCGATGGATACCGGATATCCGGAACCCTCATCATTGAGGGTCAGAAAAAGCATCTTCCCCATCCGGAACAAGCCATTGAGGCAGGAATAGCCTATGTTTCGGAAGATCGCAAGAAAAACGGCCTGGTGCTTATCCAGGATGTTAAGCGCAACATTACCCTGGCCAATTTGAAGCATATCGCTCAGCGCAGGGTGGTGAATGACAATGCTGAAATAAAATGTGCGCAGGAATACCGGGAAAAGCTGAACATTAAAACTCCTACGATTGAACAGCTTGTGGTAAAATTAAGCGGCGGCAATCAGCAGAAAGTGCAGGTTGCCAAATGGCTCTTTGCTGAACCTCGCATTCTTATTCTCGACGAGCCGACCCGCGGTATTGATGTCGGCGCCAAATATGAGATATACACAATAATGAACCGCCTGGTTGAACAGGGCATGGGAATCATTATGATTTCATCGGAACTGCCGGAAATACTGGGCATGAGCGATAGGGTTTATGTGGTTTCAAGAGGCCGCATTACCGGCGAGCTGCCGGTAGCGGAAGCATCTCAGGAACGCATTATGGAACTGGCAACAATACATTAAGGAGAATGAAATGACTATCAACGATCTGAAAACAGAACTCAAAAAACACATCCGTGATTATGGAATGTATATCGCGCTTTTTATGATTATCATAATTTTTTCGGTTGCAACGAATGGCGTTTTTATTTCTTCACGGAACATCAGTAACTTGTTAAATCAAACCGGGTATCTGGCTGTTATAGCGGTGGGTATGACTCTGATAATTGTTATCAGGCATATCGATCTATCCGTGGGTTTCCTTTCCGGATTCCTTGGAGCGGTGGCCGCGATTGCCCTGGTATTCTGGAATATGCCAGTTTATCTGGTTATACCCATGGTGCTTGTTTTTGGCATAGCGGCTGGCCTTCTTACCGCCTACCCGGTTGCCCAGCTTGGGATTCCTGCGTTTGTCGCCTCACTGGCTGGATGGTTAATCTACCGGGGGCTGCTATTGCTGGTTACTCTCGAAACCGGCACAATCGTTATTCCCAACGATGCCTTTAATGCCATCGGGAACGGCTATATACCGGATATTTTTGCATCTGAAGTCTTTTTGCCCAATATGCACAAGCTCACCCTGCTGATGGGTGTACTAACGGTTATCTGGTTTGTTTTACGTTCCATTTCTTCCCGTAAAAATAAACAGGCGTATAATTTTGAAGTATTGCCGCTGGATTTATTTATTATCCAAATAGCTTTTGTTTCCGTACTGATTTCCCTGGTTACCTGGATTCTTGCCGGTTACAACGGCATTTCCTGGACCCTGGTTATTGTTATGATAGTTGTAGCGGTTTACAGTTTCATTACCAGTAAAACCATACTCGGGCGACATATTTATGCCGTTGGAGGCAATCCCGAGGCAGCAGAATTAAGCGGTATCAGTGTAAAGCGGATTACTTTTGTGGTGTTTGGATCGAT
>MUIB01000161.1 GCA_002084135.1 Spirochaeta sp. LUC14_002_19_P3
CCACGGCGAATACTGGGTGGTAAGTCGGCCAATGAGGCTATCGGAATTCATCTGATAGCTTGAGGGATAAGAGAGCATGAGTTTCATGAAAAAAGTGGACAGTTAACTTGACAAGTTACCGGGATGCAGGATAATACCACAAGACTTTTGAACCTTTGCCAGCATTTTATTCGACCACGGCCTTCGTCCCTTATCCCCAATTTGCTGCATACATTTTTTTGCATCCTGCCCGGCTTTCATCCTTAAGAGTTTAAGAGCTTCCAGAGTAAGCGGCACATCTTTGTGTTTATTTAGAACTTTTTGGGTACCACTCGACTCGCCGGATTTGCTGAGCAGCTTTAAAATTTCATCATGCTTCTCCACACCCAACTCAGCGGCCAATTCAGTGAGATACGGCCTATGTCTTTTTCTTGATTCAACAGCACACCATCTTTCAATGCTTTTGTATATTCGGGATAATTTTTTGAAATCAGCACCTAAACCGGTTCCAAACCGCTTGCTCAGCCAAGTTCCAGCGGCAAGAACCATTTCCCGCGCTTCTTCGAATTCTTTTACTCTGCCATCAGCACCGGAATCAGCTGGTTTGAGATAAGCCTCCGTACTGCCAAAAAATCTTCCCAGCAAATCCCAAATTACCTCGCGGTTTAAGGATCTGCCGATTGTCTTAAGTGCATCATCAAAGGCTTTGCTTCTGTTTACCCACACCGCATCTTTGCGTATTGCGGCATTCAGGGCTACCGAACAATCGTTTATCCAGTCTTCAATATCACCATCGCTAGCCCCGCGGTGCTGCAAAATTTCCCGCAATGCCTGTACGGTTTTCCATTTTCCCTTATCATCCGTATCAATAATATATTTTTCCGGCGCACCCGCCCTGGACTCCACCGACAGCCATGAAAGGGCAAGGAAAATGCGTCTTTGAGCGATTTCCCCCTGCGATTTTACGGAGTTCGCATCAGCAAGCTGATAATCCACCCCTCCCCTGAAAGTTAGCAACCAGTTTCCAAAAGCTATAACGCCTTTGTTTACAGCCAGATGGGTTTGCCAAAGCTTCTCCCGCCACGACTGATCTTTTCTATCAATCCCCCGTAAACGAAGTGTATAAGCCCGCTGAGTTGCATGCATAGTATTCACCTGATTTTTTCTGTTTCATACCCTCTAAGGGTTTTCAAGATGTCCTTGAGTTTAGAGGTACCCGTTTATTTACATCTGCCAAATATTACTCAAATTCTGAAAAATATTCAAGGGAAAGATTTAAATTTTTCCATGGATCAGCTCAATTCGGGTCATTTTGATACAGTAAAAATGACCCAATGACAGGTTTGGGGCAAAGAGACACAAATCAGGATTCTCCGTAAGAACAATTTCAGCTACGATACTAGTGAATAAATTTTATTTCATTATTACATAATAAATTAAAAACTATCCGTAAAAGTTGGCACGAAAATTGCTTATATATTGGTAGAGATAGCGAAAAGCTATAAGGAGGTACAATATGAAATGTTTAACAACAGCTGCTCATCGGCCAATAGGAGTTCTGAGCGATATGGATCGGGTTTTCAACAGGTTTTTTGAAACAGGCAATCTGCCGGTTCATCAGGGATTCGCGGTGGATATAGCCGAGTGCGAAGATGGGTATCGGGTTATAGCCGACCTACCGGGTTTCACTTCCGAAGAAGTGGATGTGCGGGTTGAGGATAACTGCCTGGTTATTGAGGCCAAAACCGAAAGGGCTCAGGAGGAAGAGAAAGAGGGCACTCAGTATAATTGGCGCGTCCGCGAACGCTTCGCCGGCAATTTCAAACGCTCCTTTGTACTCCCGGACGAAGTGGACAGAGCCTCTATTGAGGCTGAAATGAAAAATGGGTGCCTGTCTGTGGACTTAAAGCGCAGACCAGAAACAAAACCATTCAGCATAAAAGTTAAAAGCTGATTCAAGGCTCTCTAAAACTACCTTGGTACCCGCCGGAAAACTTCCGGCGGGTTTTTTGTGTGCTACCCTGGAAATCTGCCGGATATGAAAGGCACGAAAGACGAAGTAGAATTTCATTGGGATTCCTTTTTCAAAAGAGTCTCCAGGGTACCTCTAAAAAACCGCTTTAGGAAATTGACGAAGAAAGTTTTGTCGGGCGGCAAAAGCTTAAGCTAGCTTAAGCTACGTGAGCATTTTGACAGCTTAAGAGCGGCGGAAAAGTTCGAGTCAAGAACTAAATGGGGGTTTTAGAGGTGCCCTCTATTTATGGAGGTAAATATTGATATTCCTCCGCCTTCCGTGCCTTTCATATCCGCAGAGGCAATTTTATAAAATCCTTCTTTTTAGCTCCTTTCCGCCTTTCTGCATAATAGCTGCAGCAAGGTTTTCCGCCCATTGGCGGGTGTCTTCTCCCTCCGGGGAGGAGGTCATCATATCCTGTCTGTATCCCGGCAGAAGAAGCTGCGCTCCGAGTATCTTGAGTTTGGCCTCAAGAATGTCCACCGCTTCGGCAAAATATGGGTATCGGCTGTTGCCGGAACCAAATACCGCCGCCGTCCGACCGCTGAGATCGAGGGTGTCCATACCCCGTTCAAACTCAAGAAAATCCTGCTGCAAATCGCCCTGTCCATAGGTGGAGCAGCCGAGAATTAAGCAGGGGTAATCGAGGAGCCGGGAAGGCTTTACTTCAAAAACGTTTCTGCTAAGAACAGAAATTCCTGCCTTGTTAAGAGTTTCGCTTACTATGGCAGCAATGCGGGCAACTCTTCCCTTACTGCTACCGTATACAATTAAAGCCTGCATTAACGCTATTATACCATAAGTGCCGCTAAACAACAGGGCTGAATCTGATTTAAGCGGAAAAGATCGAGTCAAGAACCCAATGGGGTTTTTAGAGGTGCCCATAATGTCTATAATGATAGGGGAGTGCAGGATTATGAGCATTGTCTGCGGAATAGTTCACAAATTATAACCGGAATAAAACATTGGGCAGGTTTTTGATGATGCGAAAAATAATTCATATCGATATGGATGCTTTTTATGCGGCGGTTGAGCAGCGGAACAATCCCAAGCTACGGGGTAAGCCGGTTATTGTGGGAGGCCGTCCAAACAGCCGCGGTGTGGTGTCCACCTGCTCCTATGAGGCCAGAGCCTTTGGGATTCGTTCGGCCATGCCTACGGCAGAGGCTTACCGGCGCTGCCCCAATGGGATATTTATTTCAGAGGCGAATTTTGGCGAGTATCGGCGGGTTTCGGCACAGATTATGGAGATTTTTCATCGGGTTACCGATCGCGTGGAGCCCTTGTCTCTGGATGAGGCCTTTCTCGATCTTACCGATAACAAACTCCATCAGCCTTCGGCGACACTTGCGGCACAGTGGATACGAAAGCGCATAAGGGCAGAGACCGGCCTTACGGCTTCGGCGGGGGTGAGTTATAATAAATCGCTGGCAAAAATTGCTTCGGACTGGCAAAAGCCCGATGGGCTAACGGTTATTACGCCGGAGCAGGCAGAGGAATTTCTTGCCGGGCTTCCGGTGCGAAAATTTTTTGGTATTGGGCCGGTTACTGCCGGGAGATTGGAAAAACTTGGAATTCATAGCGGGAAAGATTTACGGAAGCTACCGCTGTGGAGACTCTCGGAGCTGTTCGGCAAAAACGGCTTCTGGTATTACCAGGTGTGCCGCGGCATAGACGACAGGGAGGTTGTTCCCTACCGGGAAAGAAAGTCGCTGAGTCTGGAACGGACATTCCGTGAGGACATGGCCAACCGTAACCAGATGCGACAGTTTTTACGCTCTCTTGCCAAGGATATCTGGGACAGCCTTCAGAAGTATAGGCTATCCGGCAGAACTGTTACGGTTAAGGTAAAATATGCAGACTTTCAGCAGGTAACACGCAGCCGCACATTTTCAGGCGCTATCCCTTCACTGGAAAAGCTGCGGGAAATTTCCATCGCCTTGTTTGAAGAGACTCAGGCCGGAGAACGCCCGGTGCGCCTGCTGGGCATTGGCGTTTCATCTTTTGATTCGCCTCAAAACAGCACCTCAGGGGAACTTGAACTGGAATTCCATGACGCTACTGATGCCAATGTCGCCAATGCAAAACCGGTTTCCACGCCAGGTTAGCCATAAAACGCCAAAAAATTTTCATAATCAGCATTCCATCCCTCATTCCAGCAGGGAAGTGTTCATGGGCGGCTTTACATCCCCGATTTTTTAAGGTAAGCTCTTTTTATGTTATTCAGTAAGAGTCCGGGCGTTGAGGAATTCTGGAAAAACCGCGAGGAAGAGATTGGTTCTCCCATTCTCGCCACAGCACTGGGGCGGGTAATCCGGGAGGAGGAGGCTTTCCAGCTCTGGGGGCTGTTTTACACCACCTCAAAGACGCTGTACTTCCAGACTTTTGAATCCAATAACTGGTATTCCCTGCTTGTTTCCCGTGAAAAACGAACGAAAAAGAGCCGGGATGAGATATGGGAAATACCCTTTGAATCCCTGCTGCGCTTTGAGCTACGCCCAAAGAAAAAGGGCTTTTTAGGATTTTTCGCGCCGCCACCGCTGGTGCATCTTTCCTGGAAGGATGAAACCGGCAAAGAAAAAATCTGTCTCATTGAGATGGAACGAGGTGCCGAAGCCTTGATACGTTCCGCGCTTGCTTCCGAAAATCGCTCATGACACAGGCGCCTCTTCCAGCTCCGTCAGCAATAATTTTCGATTTGGACGGTACACTGGCCGACACACTGGCCGATCTCGCCGAGGCCATGAACCGTGCGCTTCAGTTTCACGGCTATCCGGGAGCGGACATTTCCGCTTACCGGCAGCGCATAGGCTGGGGACTGCGCGAACTGGCACGGCGTTCCCTGCCCGCAGATGTGCATGAACAGCAGCTCAATGCGGTTATCACGGCCTTCCAGGCCATCTACTTTACCGAACCAGTTCGCAAAACTGCGGCTTATCCGGGCATGCCCGCACTGCTTGAAGACCTGGCCCAAAGACATATTCCCCTCTTTGTGCATACCAATAAACCGGATGCCCCCGCCACTGTTATTATCCACCGACTCTTCGGCTCAACTCTGTTCAGGGGGGTGCTTGGGCAACGAGAGGATATGGAACGCAAGCCCTCGCCGCAGGGTGTTCGCTTCCTTCTGTCTTTGGAAAATCTTTCTCCCTCAGGGTGCTGGTACATCGGCGACTCGGAGGTGGACATAGCAACCGCCCATGCCGCTGGGTGCGCCTCCATCGCGGCGGCATGGGGCTTCCGGCCTGCTGAATTCTTAAAAGAGGCGGATTATATCTGTGCCGATGCGTCTGAACTCCGGGAGCTTATCCTTAGCGCGCTGTAGACTGACTGGATGCTTCCCCCGCAAAGCCATAAACCTGTAGGGCCCGGGCGGCAATGCGAATTTCGATGGGAGTGTGCCCGAATATCTCGCCATCAATGTTGAGAGCCATGGGGTGTGCCGATTCCAGTTTAATGCTGCCGCCGCGGTACACTTTTATCTCCGGCTCGTTCAGGTGTTCACCGGTAAAAATAGTCGGAAGCAGCTTCAGAGCACGCCGCCGCGTGGTTTTCGTCAGCACCACAATATCAAACAAGCCGTCGTCAATTTTGGCCATCGGTGCCATGAGCATATTACCGCCGGTAAGCCGGGAATTGCAGAACTCGACAAAAATGGCATTATGCTCAATGGTTTCACCGTCAACATGAAGCTGGATGGGGACGGGATTGAGATGAACCAGCTCTTCGAGCGTTCCGAAGAGATAACTTTTCGCGCCAAAAAGTTTGTATTTGCCAGCCCGGCGGGCAACATTGGCCACGAAGCCCGCCCCCATAATGTTAATGAATTGACAGGTGCGGCCCTCAAGTGTGCAGTGTCCCAAATCGACGGGACAACGGCTGTCCGCACTTATCGCGCGAACGGCATCATCCACACCAAATATGCCTAAATCGCGTATGAAGGAATTGCCAGTGCCGGTTGGTATTTGTCCAACCGGAATGGATAGGCCCTGCCCTCCGGCATACAAACCGTTGAGCACCTCAAACATGCTACCATCGCCGCCAACAACAACAATACCAACATAGCGACGCTGATCCAGAGCCTGCGCGAGGCTTAATGTTTCGCCGGGCCTGGAGGAGGTAAATACCTCCGTTTCAATTCCCCGCGATTTGAGTTTACTCACGGCTTCTTCGGCAATTCTCCTGCCGTGTTTCCTTCCGGCATTGGGATTAACGATTACGGCATGGACGGATTGGGTACTCATAGTCTAACTGTAGCATAGAGTAGAGGTTTACAACAAGCTAACTTTTTCCGTTTCAAATAGCCGTTATCGGTGGTTCATAGAGTTCCTTAGGTGCCACTTAGTGCTTTTTTTTCTTTGTTGTTTGATTTGTGTGTCTTCGATTTCTTTTATTAGCCTGTATAATAAGGTCAATTTCGGTCAGATGAGGAATAACATAAGGGCACCTCTAAAAAACCCATTTAGTTCTTGACTCGAACTTTTCCGCCGCTACTGCGTTGTCAAAATGCTCACGTAGCCCAGCTACGCTCCGCTTTTGCCGCCTTGTATCGACAAAAAATT
>MUIB01000070.1 GCA_002084135.1 Spirochaeta sp. LUC14_002_19_P3
AGCTTGTGCTATTATGCTCTTGTCCCATGTTAACTCCTGTCTTTTTAATTAGTAGTATAATGAGTTTCATGGGACTTCTTTTGCCCTCTTTATCGCGGACAGTTAATGTTACAATTCACCCACCTCTAAAAAACCCATTTAGTTCTTGACTCGAACTTTTCCGCCGCTACTGCGTTGTCAAAATGCTCACGTAGCTTAGGCTACGCTCCGCTTTTGCCGCCTTGTATCGACAAAAAATTTCTTCGTCAATTTCCTAAAGCTGTTTTTTAGAGGTACCCTCTTGTAAATTATCTTTTCTATCCTTATTGTTAGCATTGGTACTCCTTCGGGACAAACAAAGCCGATGATATACAGTATGAATAGATAAAATAAACTGGAGTCGGCTTTGAAGGATAAGCAAAGAATATGAGTATTTCAGAGAACAAGGCAGCGGAATTTGCTGAACGGTTATGGAACAACCCTTCACTTCAGGGGCTTTCTCCTCTGCAGAAGGAAGAACAGCTTCATACCTTTATACAAACCAATGCGGCGGTACTTAAGCCCACCATGGCATCGAAGGAATTCTTCCCGGATTTGCCGTGGCAGGAGGTGCAGCATCTGCTGATGAATGTGATAACATCCATGGCCAATCAGGATATGCATACCCTGCAGGAAACTTTGCTGGACAGATTTATCAGTTTTGACTTTATTTATTCCATAACTGACAGTAGTCTTTCTAACGCGGAGTTTAAAAAGATTATAAGTGAATATTTGAAAACGATACTTGAAAAACCTGAGTCCAGAAGAGAAATAAGTGGTCCGCTCATTGCCATATCCG
This sequence comes from Spirochaeta sp. LUC14_002_19_P3, assembly GCA_002084135.1. Classification (GTDB taxonomy): domain Bacteria; phylum Spirochaetota; class Spirochaetia; order DSM-2461; family DSM-2461; genus UBA2779. The sequence continues at coordinate 818 of MUIB01000070.1, forward strand.
TGGGTGTTGTTGACAGGTATGTATCCCAGATTATCAGCCGTCAGCAGTATGTTAGCATCGTACTTACCAAGGTGCAGCACTTGAGAATAGCCGTTAAGCAAATCGCTGATTTCATAAAAGTCACCATGCTGCTCCGGCCTTTAGTTCATTATTTTTCTCCTAATAATTCCAGAATTCAGTATATCACTTCAGCCTATGCTGACAAAGTCCTGCAAGAATCCAGACAGCTTCTGAAGTTTATGCCGGATATTCTTCTGGAATCCGGCATAAACAGTCTTCTTTCCTTTCAGGAATATCCTCATATAGACGGCATTTCACGACTGGCTTCGATATTTTCCCAAAGATGCCGACACTTAAAAACAGGCATACAGCTGGATAAAGGGGCTGAAACATCGGATAAAAGCTGGTTCAGCGTTGCGCGAAAGAATTACAGATATTTTGGATTCGATCTTGACATGCTCTATGAACTGCAGAATATCGCGTCAGATAATGGATGGTAGACAATGAAAATAACACGCATCGCAGAAGGCTTTATAACGGCGGCTATCATACTTGTCCTTTTACAAACCCTTGCGGAAGATATTTTGCTTATTACTCCAACTCCCTGGTCTATCCGTCAAATTTTTATATTTACTGGTTTTGGTTTTGATTTACTGTTTACCCTGGAGTTCCTGATTCGGGGTTGGAACGCTTTTAATACAGGGAAATTAAAGAAATATTTTCTGTATGAGAATGGCTGGGTTGATTTTGTGGCTTCCGTACCTTTGCTCATGCTCTCATCCGCTCCGACTTTAATTAACCATCTGCAAGGCATATCCTTTGCCGGTGCCGGAGCTCTGATTGGAATGCTGAAAATCGTTAAGGCGGTGCGCATTGCCCGTGTTCTCCGCCTTCTCCGTCTTTTGAGGCTGTTTCAGCGCATACGATTCGCCAATGCGGGGATGGTGCAGCGGCATACCGTGCGGATAGTTACCATAATTGCAACAACGTTCATTGTTTTCAATATGATTTTAGGGACATTATTTACATTTTTTCATGTATCCGATGCAAAGTCCACGTTACAGAATGAACAGATGGGATTTGCAAAATATATCACCTTAGGCTGGGGCACTTCAGCGGTAAGCAATGAAATGCTGATAAATATTGCCCTTACAAACCTGTCCACCATGAGAATTGATGTAGACGGAGAAACTCTATATATGCGGAATAGCGAGGATTATTTCCGAAAGTATTTTGGCCCGGGCGACTACGTTGTTTACGAACTCGATAAATACACAATTTGGTTCGATGTAAGCCCTCTGGCCGTATCCAGTGCTATGGCGAATCTTACCATCTTTCTTTCCACCCTGGCTGTTATTCTGATGATACTGATTGCGTACAGTCCGCATTTTGCCGTAACAGTCAGCGATCCGGCTATTATAATGATGAAAGGCATGAAGGAAAAAAGCTACAACCACGAGGTTAAAGTATCAAAGAATTTCGCAGAGGATGAAATTTTCCAGCTGGCCCATCTGTATAATGAAGAATATCTGCCTATGAAGGACAGAAACAATACAGAAAATCTTGATATCTCTCTAAACGATATTCAAGATATACTGAAGTCTTGAAAGGACGTTTTCAAAGCTGGCAGGAGGATTAAACTGTACACACGGCGAATAATAACAGCTTTCCTTACAGCCATTAGTGCCGGTACTTTATTCGGCCAGTCGCCGCAGGATTTGCGCTGGGAAGATTTTATCAGTGCGCATCCAGGCACAGTGAGCCTGCCGGACGATGACACACTGGGTGTTCTGGCAGATATCAGAACACCCGATCCCGCATGGGCATCGGCACTGAAAATTTGTGATACCGTATTTCAGGCGCTAAGCAAAGGCACCGTACTTACAGAAGTTTTTTATGAGCCTGTGCGTCTTCCGCTTACCATATCCTTTAACAGCATACTGGAAACCGGCCCGCGCCGGGCGGAATACCGCAGCGGCCTTCCTGTAAGAAAAGGCAAGCGGATTACCGTGCCTGTTCTCCTAACCAATAGCAGCAAGGAAGCATTCGGACATATATATCTGCTATTGGTGGAAAAAAACTGGTACATAGAGCAGTGGGCCCTGGATATTTCCGGATTACCGGTACTGGAAATTCCAAAAGAGGCTCCTCCTGAACCCGAAATTTCGACAGAAACCCCGAAAGAATAAAAATTTTTCAAAAAATTTCGTATACGTCTACAATTTGCACTTGACAGTATTTCAAACTTTTCATAAACTAGTGGTAACCTTACCAAAGAGGCTGCCTGAAAGAGCTCTAAGGTAGATAATTTAGAGGTGATTTATGTTGAACCGGAAAAGATTTCTATATTTACATCTTACCGAGTGTATACGTATTCTTTTTGTTTGTATTGCTACTTTTACAGCTTTAGCCGGATGCGTTACCAATTACCCCAAAGCGGTAATGGAGCCGCCATGGGTACCGGCAGAACCGGCCGGTGGGGAAGGGGAGGCTGAGGGCCGCCCGGATCCCGATACGCAGGTGCCGGTGTACTTCAGCAGCAGCGACTTGCCGCTTATAGATGGGAATTTTTCCGAATGGGGCGGCCTGGATGGGCCTCTTACCCGCCTGGCGGTTTACGGCGGCAGGCATGTCCCCGAGGATGCCGAGGCGTTTTTCGTGCTGCGCACCGATGGGGTAAACCTCTACATATACTGCCGGGCGAGCGATGATATCACCCACGAGAACTTTCTCCCCGGTTCCATGGCATGGCGCGGCGACACCCCGGAGTTATTCTTCGGCACCGCCCTGGGAAAACACAAAAAGTACCAAACCGGCGACAATCAGATTCGCCTGGTGCCCCGAAGCAAGGAAAACATGGAGAACGTGGACATTGTTGTTAATCAGCGCACCGTAGATGGCTACATGGTAAGCGGCCAGGAGGGAGCAGTATTCGGTGCCGCGGCGGTGTACTCCGAAACCGGCTATCAGATAGAGGCGGCCATACCCTTGAGCCTGCTCTCCATAGATGCTCTGGCACCGGGCCGGAAAGTGCGCCTGGACTTTCAGATTAACGATGCCGATGAAACCGAGCGCGACCGCATGATTCACTGGATGAGCGACAAAGACACCCCATGGTTCGATCCTTCGGTATGGGGCGACGGCATTGTCGTTGAGCTGCCCGATACCCGCAAGGAGGTTCCCGATGTTTTATAGATTTCGCCTGAGTGTTCTTTTCCTTATTATACTCGCGGCACCGCACTTATCCGCTCAGTGGGTAAAAGTGACCCAAGACCCCGAAAAGGGCTGGCGTCTCATGGTAGACGGCAAGCCCATGGCCGTTCACGGCGTGGTATGGTCCTTTACCCCGATAGGCGAGAATTACAGCTACAGCCTGTGGAATCAGCCCAAAGAGCTTATTCAGCAGATGATCGATACCGATGCCGCTTTAATGCAGCAAATGGGGGTAAACGCCATTCGCGTGTTCACCGATGTGCCGCCCGAATGGATTACCTATCTCTATAACCGCTATGGCATTTACACTGTTGTAAACGATCTCTTTGGCCGCTACGGCTTAACTATTGATGGCCGCTGGCATGCCAAAACAAACTATGCCGATCTTCGCACCCGCGAGGCCATACTGGAATCGCTGCGTAAGAACATAAGCCGCTACGTTGATGTGCCCGGCGTGCTCTTCTACCTTCTGGGCAATGAAAACAACTATGGCCTGGAATGGGACAGCAACGCCATCGAAAACCTGCCGGTGGGCCAGCGGCTGGAAGTCCGTGCCGGCTACCTTTACAGCCTCTTCGAGGAAGGCATAAACATTGTAAAGGAGATCGATCCTACCAAGCCGGTGGGAATTGTGAACGGCGATATTCAGTACATGAACATTATCAAGGCCCTTACCCCGTCGCTGGATCTGCTGGGAGTAAACACCTACCGCGGCGACTCCGCGCAGGACCTGTTCTATGAGGGCGTGGCCTCGTCCCTGAACGTGCCCATCGTATTTACGGAATTCGGTGCCGATGCCTACAATGTTGTCGAAGAGCGTGAAGATCAGTATAACCAGGCCCTTTATATAAAAAACCAGTGGGAGGAAATTTACCGCCAATCCTACGGCAAGGGCAAAACCGGCAATATTTTAGGCGGGTTTGTCTTTGAGTGGATGGATGAATGGTGGAAATCGGCCGGAATGGTGCTGGAGCTGGATGTGCATAACACCGATGCGAGCTGGAGCAACGGCTCCTACGCCTACGATGCCGCCCACGGCAAGGACAACATGAACGAGGAGTGGTGGGGCATTGTTGCCCAGAGCCCGGTAAAAACCGGCGGCATACACCAGCGGCGCCTTCGCGCGGCCTATTACGCCCTTCAGAAAGTCTGGACGCTCGATCAGTATGAATGCACCGGAGAAGAGATAAGTGCTCACTTCGCCATAGACCTGCGCCCCCTGGCTAATCAGGCGCGTCTGAATGCTCTGGAGCAAAAAGAGAAGGAGCAGGGCAAAATTAACTTCCGCGGCAAGATTGATGTGGTTGGCGTAACCAGCTTCGACGACATTGATGTAGGCGGGGGGAACGGCTTTGATAACGCCGAATCCTCCATTGGAGAATGGGCCTATCTCGGTTTCGATTTGAATGCCTTTGAAAACGTGGATGCCGGTATTACCTTCCGCCTTCAGGGCCATGTACCAAAAACCACTTTTGAACTGGAGGAATATTCCCGCTACGAAGCAAAAGAACTCGCTACGGGTGCATTTTACGACACAAGCGCGTTCGTGTCAGACAGTACACAGTCGGGGGAAACCCATTCCTCGCTGCCCTACGCCGAAATTTACGATGCCTACGTAAACTGGCAAACCAAATATACCGACATAGATTTTTACTACCACAACGGCCATGCAGACTGGGGCACAGAGGGTGATTATTTCCACCTCCTGCCGGAATCCTTTGATTACATAGGCATGGATATTAACGGTTCCAATGCGCCTTTCGGCATTGAATTTACCGGGAAGGAATTTCTGGACGGCGCGAAAATATACGGCGGCCCGGAAATTTACTGGGGTGCCAAGCCGCAGATTATGGCCAAGTATTACAAAAGCTGGGATAAAATTTCATTCGCCCTTATGTACAATGAAGTGTTTTCCCGCAATCAAACGGAAGATGGGAACATGAAGCCTATTGGCCACGGACGGCGCGCCAGCGGCTGGGCCAATTTGAATTTTCTGCCGTGGATAAGTGCCGATTTTGGGGCACTGTTTTCGGGCATGGAGTATTTAGGCGATTCTTACACCCATGTTGAACGGGGTGCGAACTACACCTATACCTCAGAAACCCGCAATTTCGATGTTTTGGACACCCTGTCCTTCAAGGCCAACCTCAAATCGGAAATTTTTCTCTACACCAGGCTCTTTGCCCGCTACACCTATGCGGGCCGACTCACCTCCACCAGTGCCTATACTATTCGGGACGGCTCCCAGATGGGAGAAATAGGCACTGGCAACCACCATGATATTACCGGCGGTTTACAGTTCCAGTTCGGCCCCATTTCGGTTATGCCGCAATTCCTTATCCGTATGCCCTTAAGCCACCCCTCTTCCCTGGCCGACGGTGCTCCGGCGCGCCGTGCCCTAACCGAACCGATGGCGGTGTTCTGGAACAGGGAGGCGTATCAGGCCGAACTTGTCGTGGCCTTCGATCCTACCGGCGATACCTACTTCTTCGACTGGAATAATTCCGACAGGGAAAACGCTAAATTTGCCGGATATGTTTCTTTTCTCTACTCCTTCTATGAAGGCCCCACCGATATATGGTACTATAAAAACGAATTCGGCAATTATGCCAGCTTCAATTCAGGACTACCGGCAGTGAACGGCCTGTGGTCGCTGAAGAGCCGCTTTGTATGGAATGCCGCGCCGAAACTGCGCTTTATTGCCGGTGTTCATGGCGGCCTGCAGCAGAGCTGGGGAGAAAAGACCCGGAAGGTGAACTATTGGGGCGGCAGCCTTTCGGCGCGGCTGGACAAATGGGTGTTTAGCACCTCCGTGGATGTGAATGCCTGGGGAAAAGCCGATTGGATGCGCCAGCTTAACATTACGTTCCCCTTGCAGTGGACATTGGATATTTCCCGGGGCTTCGACATTCCCTCGTTGCTCAATTCATCGAACCGCATCGGAGTGCGCTGGAAGGGCCGCACCTTCGATGAATATTCGGATGCGGCCGATTTCCCCAACGGGGAGGAATGGCGCATGGAACTGCTCTTCTATCTTTCAATGAGCTGGTAACGGGAATTTCCGGTTTTTGACAGGAATCCCTCCAGATATAAAAATTAACATCAGTAAGGAGGATGTTATGAAAAGGTTTCAAAGCGGTTACGGCATAATAATTGCCGTATTCATCTCGTTCGGGCTGTTGCTAACTGGGTGTCCCCCGGTGGATACTACCCCGGACACGTCTGGGTCTGGATTTGCTATAGGTGTTTACGTTGATGCCGTAGTGGAAGGGTTTGAAGGCGGACAGGATTCAGCAAATACGGCTACGGCTATTACCACAGACTATGCGCACAGCGTGGACTCTCAAACGGCAGTAAGCGTGACATTTAACGACATTGGTACATATGGCGGTATCTATTTTCAGAGAACCACGGCTGCTGGTGTTGTGGATGTTTCAGGAAAACTGCTGAAGTTTTCAATTTTGAAAAGCAGTATTGATGATGCTCCTGCTCTAACAGCCCTGGAAGTGAAAATGGAAGACTCTAAAGGTGGAGGCGGTGCTGCAACGCATAACTATGGAATTGATTTGTTTGATGCCAAATTTACCAAGACGGAAAATGGGAATTGGTATGATTTCTCCATACCTGTTTCGGAATTCGTATTCAACGAATTCGATCCAACGGATTTGCAGGGTTTGGGCTTCTGGAATCCAAAAAAGGATGAGAACGGAACCAATGTCATAAGAGCCAGTGGGGCTGCGATTATTTTCGACAACATCGGTTTCAGCGATCTTGCCACTTACACGGTAACCTACGATGCCAACGGTTCCGATGGCGGCACTCTGTCCAAAACAACAGAGACTGTAAGCAGTGGAGCTACTGTTCATACCGGGCCTACAGGTATTACCAAAACCGGGTATACATTCTCAGGCTGGAATACAGCGGCCGATGGCAGCGGCACGGAGTTTATTTTCGGTACCACCAAGGTAACCGCTAATATTACCATCTATGCCCAGTGGACGGCTGCAGTAGCGGACACCGTTGCTAGCCGCTATTACTTCCTGGGTGATGCGACAGGTGTCGACACGCTAGAAATTGCCTCCAGCGGTATGACACATTATGAGGGATACGACAACACAATAACATTTACCGAGGAAGCTAGTGGCGGAGCCGATGGCACCAGCAATTTTTACAAGTTGGTGGGATCAGCAGCCCAAACCTGGGCGGCCGGCGGCTGGGGCAATGGCCCGCGTATTGATTTTACCGGCTATGACGAACTGGTTTTCTGGGCAAAGGTTCCCGCAACCGGGAATCCGGCAACCAAGATTAAATTTGTCCTGCAGAGCGAAAATAGAAGTGATTCTACTGGACTCATAGGCGCGCCTATAATTACTGTTCCAGCATCAACAGACTTCACAACAACCTGGACCAAGTACGTGGTGCTCTTTACTGACTTTACAGCTGAGCCGAATTTTATGCAGGAGGCCATTAATGAATTCAAGTACGAGCTTCTTGCCAATAACCATGAGCTTCATATTGATGAAATGTATCTGAGGGCTGGTACCCCAATAGCATTGGCGGTAAGCGCACCTGCGGTAACAAAGAATGTGGGTACTGGTGCAGCGGCTGGCTTTGAAATTGAGAACCTGTTGAAATTAACCACGGTTAGCGCCGGAGCGACTACACTGGAATACTCCATTACAGCTCAATCTGTAGCTGGTGCCATGAGCGTTGATCAGAATACTGGTATCTTAACAGTTGCCGATGCTACACAGTTTGTCTACGCCACCAATACGCAACTCACTGCCACCGTTCGGGTGAGTGCCTCGGATGGCACCAAAACCGTAACACACGACATAGCCGTTACGGTGAACATTCAAGACATAGCTGCCCCCACAGCTGCGGCAACAGCTCCTACAACGGCTGCCGCCGATGTTATATCCGTGTACAGCGATACTTACAAAGATGTTGCAGCAGCTCCAAAGATTACTGTATCGAATTGGAATCCTAGCTGGGGACAAGCGACTGTTTACTCAGAGATTGACATTTCTGGCAACAAGGTAATTAAACTTGCTAATTTTGACTATCAAGGAGTGGAATTTGATGGCAATCAAGACGTTTCCGGGAAAACGAAACTGCACATTGATCTGTGGTCGCCGGATGAAACTGCTTTTACGGTTTTTTTAGTTGCCAAGAAAGTAAGTAATGACGCCGAGCAGCTTGAACATGGAATACCTGTGGGAACTATTTCACTGAACCAATGGAATTCCTTTGATATTACATTGAGTGGGTATACGACTGCACAATCTGATATGGATTTATCCAAAGTGTTCCAGCTTAAGTTTACGGGTAGCGGTGGCAAAATTGTTTACATCGACAACCTCTACTTCTATTAGTAGGTATTGACAGAACCGCATTGGGTTCCCAATGCGGTTCAATTCCTAACCACGCGTTAGGGATAGGAGGGGCGGCGGGCCAAGAGCCCGCCGGTCTAAAACCTCTGGTTTTAGACGGAACCCCCGGATAGCCCGCCCCTTTATCCGCCAACGGCGGATAAAGGGAACGCCCAAAGTACACACAAGGTTAAAACTATGCTGAAACAAGAAAGTTTATTAACGCGGCTGTCCCGGCAGAAGGCTTTGCAGGCCATGGCCATTCCCGGGCTTATCTGGATGATTGTGTTTAATTACATTCCCATGTACGGGGTTATTATCGCTTTCAAGGAGTACCGGGTTATCAATACCATTGGCAATGCGCCGTGGGTGGGGCTTACCCATTTCCGCGAGATTTTCCGGGATACGGACTTTTTCCTTACCATGAAGAATACTCTGGGGATTAGTCTTCTCAAGCTGCTTATCGGCTTTCCGCTGCCGATTGTGTTTGCGCTGCTGCTGAACGAAATCCGAACTATTCGCTTTAAGCGCTGGGTGCAAACCGTGTCCTATCTGCCGCACTTTCTCTCCTGGGTTGTGCTGGGAGGCATTATGATTCCCTGGCTGTCGGAAACAGGCTTTATCAATGAGCTCTTAACGAAGATAAATCCGGGCCGCGAGGCGGTGCCCTTTCTGGGAAGGCCGGAGGGCTTCTGGATGCTTTCCGTGCTTTCGGATACCTGGAAGGAAATGGGCTGGGGGGCCATTATCTATCTGGCGGCCATGTCGGGCATTCCGCCGGAGCTGTATGAGGCGGCAGTGGTAGACGGCGCAAACCGGTTTCACAAGATGCGCTATGTTACACTGCCCTGCATTGCGGGCACAATTACAATTCTGCTTATTCTGGCCATCAGCGGTATTCTGAATACGAACTTTGAGCAGATGCTGGTGCTCAACAATCCTCTTAACAACGATGCCAGCAATGTTATCGACTTGTATGTTTACCGAACGGGTATACGGGGGCTGCGTTTTTCCTACTCCACTGCGGTGGGTCTGTTCAAGGCTCTTATCGCCCTTGTGTTGCTTATGGGGGCTAACGGCCTTTCAAAGAAGTATCAGGGCCGTTCGCTGTTTTAGGGGGCATTTATGGCATCTATAAGAATTACGGGCCGCCGTGTAGACGGCTTCACGCTGATAAACACGATTATCATGCTGTTTATCTGCTTTATTACCATTTATCCGGTGTGGTATGCGGTAGTGCTGTCCTTCAACGACGGCAACGATGCAATGATGGGCGGCGTTTACTGGTGGCCGCGGGTGTTCAGCATTGAGAGCTACCGGGCCATGTTTTCCCATCAGGGTATACTGCGTGCCTTTGGGGTATCGCTGTTCCGCACGGTAGTGGGCACGGTTACCCATATACTCTTTACGGCGATGGTGGCCTATGCCTTCCTGCAACGCCACCTTACAGGCCGCAAACTCTATATGACCCTTGGTGTCATTACCATGTTTTTTAACGGCGGCCTCATACCCACCTTTTTGCTTATCAAGAATTTGGGGCTTATCGACAACCTGCTGGTATACATACTGCCGAGTATGTTTAACTTCTTCCACCTTATTATTTTCCAGGCTTTTTTCAGGGAAATTCCCAAAAGTCTGGAGGAATCGGCCATGATAGACGGCATGAACAGCTTCGGCATTTTTTCCCGTATCATCCTGCCGCTTTCCATGCCGGTTATTGCCACCATTGCCCTCTTTCAGGGCGTGTGGCACTGGAACGACTTTTTCTTTGGGATTATCTACGTCAACGAGATGGACCTCCAGCCCGTGGCCACCTATCTCTACCGTGTTATTGCCCAGAATCAGTCCAGCCAGATGATGGTAAACATGCCGGCCGCCATTTCCCGCAGCGCGGTTACCTCGCAGTCGATAAAAATGGCCACAATGGTGGCGGCCACGTTCCCCATCGTTCTCGTTTATCCCTTTTTGCAGAAATACTTCGTTAAGGGACTTCTTGTGGGATCGATTAAGGGCTAGGAATTAAGGGCCAGGATTAAGGGCCAGGAGTATGAAAATAACAAGGGAGTGCTTGTGCCCTGCCTTGTGAAATATAAAAGTATAAAAAGGAGAATCTTATGAAAAAGATTTTACAGTTATTGTTCGTTGTTTTTTTACTCACCGCCGCATTTGTACCGGTTTTTGCCGGGGGCGGGGGAGACGATTTGGATTTGCCCGCAGTTTCGGGTGAACCGCTGGATCCGAATGTACCCGGCTGGACACTGGACACCTCGCCAGTGCGCTTTGAGTGGTATCTGAATTTTTCCTGGTACCGCGGCATCTGGGGCGAAGACCCCGTATCCCGCTATGTTACCGAGAAAACCGGAGTGGACATTGAGTTCATTATCCCGGCGGGCAATGAGGCCGACAAGCTGAACACCATGATAGCTTCAGGCAATCTGCCAGACTTCGTTACCATCGGCTGGTGGGAGCCGCAGGTGAAGGAAATCATTGCCGGTGGCATGGTACTGCCGCTGGATGTACTCGCCAAGAATTACGATCCCTACTTTTTCAAGGCCGCCGTGCCGGAGAGGGTAGACTGGTACACCCAGGAAGACGGGCACATTTACTGCTACCCCAATGCCTCCTACACCCCGGGGGATTATGAGCGCAATGAACTCACCTCCAACCAAACCTTTCTCGTGCGCAAAGATATGTATGAAGCACTGGGTAGCCCCGACATGAGCACCCCCGAAGGCTTTCTCAATGCCCTCAGCCAGGCCCAAAAGAAGTTCCCCAAGGTAAACGGCCAGCCCCTTATTCCCATAGGCTTCAAGGAATTCAGCGACACCGGCAACGATTCCCTGGAGAACTACCTTATGAACTTCCTTGCCATACCCATGGAAAAGAACGGCAAACTCTACGATCGCTTTGCCGACCCGGAATACAAACGCTGGCTGAACGTATTCCGCGAAGCCCAGCAGCGCGGCCTCATCTCCAGCGACGTCTACCTCGACCGCCGCACTCATATGGAAGAAAAAATCGCCCAGGGACGCTACTTCGCCATGCTCTATCAGTACACCGATATGAGAGACGCTCAAGGCATCCGCTTCGCTGAAAATCCCAACACCATCTACATGGCCGTAGACGGCCCGGCTAATGCCAAAGGCGACCCGCCCCGGCTCGCTGGCCAGGGCATAGCAGGCTGGACCGTTACCTTCATCTCCAAAACAGCGAAAAACCCCGATAGAGCCATCCGCTTCATGAGCTACCTCATGAGCGAAGAAGGCCAGCGCGACCTCTACCTTGGCATTAAGGGCCTTACCTGGGATGTAATCAACGGCAAAGAAAGCTTCCTCCCCAAAGTGCAAAAACTGCTCAAAGACGACCGCGCCGCCTTCGACAAAAAGTACGGTGCCTCCATGAAATACTGGATGCTCATGGACAGCCCCCAGGTTGTCAAGTGGGAAGGCCAGCCCGAAAGCCCCTACAAGGAACTCAGCGAGTGGACAAAGCCCTACACCGTAAGCTATGCCGCATACGACAACATCGATCCGCTCTCCTTCGAACCCGAAGGCATTATCGGCTCCAAACTGTCCAGCCTGTGGGGCAAAACCCTCCCCAAACTGCTCAAAGCCCCCAGCGAAAAAGAATTCAACGCAATATGGGACGAACTGCAAGCCGAACGCAAAAAACTCGGGCTGGACAAACTCATGGCCTACAAACAGGAAAAGGTTAATGCCAACAAAAAGAAACTCGGCAAGTAGATTGTCATTTTGGACATTGTTTAAAGGGGCGTTCCCCGGCTGCCGCCGGGACGGGCTGCTCCGGGCTGCGCTGCGCTCCGGCCTGCCAAAGGCAGGCTGCCCCTGCGCATCCCTAACGCGCTGGCGCAGCGCGGCACAGGCCATCCGCTTGTGCCGCAAGCCCCAGCGCACCTTTGGGCTCGCCGTGCTCTTGCTCACAGCCCTCAGCACCTGCAACATGAGCAACTTCGACTCCCTGGTGTGGAGTGACGAATTCAACGGCAGCACCATTGATAGCACCAACTGGACCTACGACACAGGAACCGGGGCCGAAAAGGGCCTAACAGGCTGGGGCAACAATGAACTCCAATACTATACCAGCCGCTCCGAAAACGCCCGCATTGAAGACATTCCCGGAGGCGGGCGCGGCCTGGTAATAGAGGCACGCAAGGAAAGCTATTCCGGTAGTGCCTACACATCGTCCCGCCTGCTTACTCAAGGGCTTCACTCCTGGACCTATGGACGCATCGAGGCGCGAATAAAGCTCCCCATCGGCCAGGGCATCTGGCCGGCCTTCTGGATGCTCGGCAGTAATATCAATTCCGTACCCTGGCCCGCCTGCGGAGAAATAGACATAATGGAATACCTCGGACATGAGCCGGGCAAGGTACACGGCACCATCCATTACGGAACACCGCACGGCTGGCTAACAAGCAGTTACAGCCTTCCGGGCGGTGCCAAATTCTCCGACGATTTTCATGTTTTCGCCATCGAGTGGCGTTCGGGAGAAATGCACTGGTACGTCGACGGCACCAAATACAGCACGCAGAGACAATGGTCGTCTTCAGAGGGGGATTACCCCGCGCCCTTCGACAAGCCGTTTTTCATTCTGCTCAACCTGGCCGTGGGCGGCACTTGGCCCGGGGCACCGAATGCCTCCACCCAGTTTCCGCAGAAAATGTACGTAGACTGGGTAAGGGTGTATCGATAAGATGAACCCTCCTCCAAGCCTTGAACGCCGTTACGCTATAGAGAACTACCACCTCCGGGAACCCTTTGCCAGCTTTCTGCCGGGCATTGCCGGGCCGCAGGGGGTACCGCTGTGGTGCTTCTATGCCAATCGGGGGCAGGGCATTGCCAGCTTCGGCCATACCAGCAAGAATTATCCCATTCTCGAATTCAAACCGGCGGATCAGGCTTACCGCGACATTCCGCGGCTGGGCTTCCGCACCTTTGTGCGCCGCGGCGGCGAGTGTTGGGAGCCCTTCGGGGTAGCGGAAAATGATGCAGGGCCGAACCGGATAATGTCTATCAATCGCGCCGGCTTCGCCCTTGGGGAAGTGCATAAGGATATATCCGTTTTCGTGGAGTATGCCGGGTTGCCGGGAGAAGCCTATCCCGCGCTATTGCGCCGGGTACAAATAATAAACATCAGCGGAGAAGATGAGCTTGAAGTACTCGATGGACTCCCCCGGCTCATTCCCCGCGGCATAGGGGATAGGTCGCTTAAAACCATGAGCACCACCGTCTCCGCCTGGATAGAAACCGATCTTTCCAACCCTGAAATACCAGCTTTCCGCATCCGGGCCAGCATGGAAGACACCTTCGAGGTGCGCCCGGTGGAGGGTTGCCACTTCATGGCAGCCCTGGCCCGCTGCAAGGGCAAAGAGCAGGCACTGAAGCCCGCAGTGGATGCTGCCATGGTGTTCGGAACCGATCTTTCCTTCGACATTCCGCGATGCTTCCGGGAGGGCGGACTGAACGGCGTTATGGCCACCGAACCAGTGCTGCTGGGCCGCTATCCGGCCGCCTTCGCGGGCATTCAAAGCAGCCTGCCGCCCGGCCAAACACTGGAACTCTATTCTATTTATGGCTATGTGGCCAATAACACGCAGCTCCAGAAGGCCGCCCCGAACTGGCATTCCGCCCAATGGTTCGAGGAAAAATTCATGGCCTACCAGCGGCTGGTAGACAAGGCCGTTGAGCCGTACATTATGCACACCGCCCAGGCCGATTTAGATGCCTACACCGCCCAAACCGCCCTGGACAACACCCTGCGCGGCGGCATGCCCATGGTGTGGGGCCGGGGCAAGAGCACCCGCGTCTACCACCTCTACAGCCGCAAGCACGGCGACATGGAGCGCGACTACAACGACTTTTTCCTAAGCCCCACCCGCTGGTCTACCGGCTTCGGCAACTACCGCGACATGAACCAGAACCGCCGCATCGATGTGGCCGTTCAGCCCAGGGTGAATAGCGCGATAATCCACCAGTTCATGGATTTCATTCAGCCCGATGGCTACAACCCCCTTATTGTTCATGGGGGGGCTTTTCAGCTGAGCACCGGGGAACGCGCCAAAGTGCTCAAGAGTTTCCCCAAGCTCCAGCTTCCCGAAGATGGCATGTTTACCCCCGCCCATCTCGCCGAGGCCAATATAGCCCCCGAAGATTTTCCGGCCATTTTAGGCCATGCGGAATACCTGCCCGCCGCCTCCTTCGGCGAGGGCTACTGGGTAGACCACTGGACCTACAACCTCGATCTCATCGATCAATATCTGCGCATTTTTCCCGACAGGGCGGAAGAGCTGCTGTTCGGCGAGGCCGATTACCGCTGGTTCGACTGCCCGGGCATTCACATAAGGCCGATGGCGGAGCGCTTTGTAAAAACTAACGGAAAAATTGTTTCGAGAAGCCACCTTATCGAGGACAATGCGGAAGGCCGTTTTCTGGCTCTCCGCTCCACCCTGGCGGAAAAGCTCGTTGTTCTGGCCCTGGTAAAATGCGCCTCTTTGGGCTATGAGGAGCGGGGCATTGAAATGGAAACAGGCCGTCCGGGCTGGTACGATGCCCTTAACGGCCTTCCGGGGCTGTTTGGCTGCTCCCTTAGCGACGGCGCGGAGCTGTTGCGGCTTTTGCGGACAATTTTGAACCTTGCCGGAGAAGGCCCGGAGCGGCCTGTTCGGCTTTTCAGTGCCGCCTGGGCACTCCTGAAGGATTTGCGTGTTCTTTCAAAGCTTCCGGAGAAACATGCGCGCTGGCTGGCGCGGCAGGAAGCCCGTGCCGCTTACCGGCTGGCCCTGAGGGCTGAACCGATGGATGAACCGCAGACAGAACAGCGCACGTTGGGGGAGGCTTTGGAATTCTTCCGGGAGGAGGAGTGCCGATTGGGAGCGGCATTGAGCACCGCGGCGGAAGAGAACGGCGGGCTATTGCCCACCTACTATCGCTTCGAAGCCGCTGGCTGGAACGCTGCCGGAGGAGGTCACCTTATACCCAAAAAGCTGGAAAGGGCGGATATGCCGCTCTTTTTGGAGGGTGTGGTAAAACAGCTGAAGATTTCCGCGTTAGCGGCGGATAAAAAGGCGCTTGGCGAACGGGTAAAAAAAAGCCCTTTATACGATGAGGCACTCGGTATGTATGTGCTGAATGCTTCTTTGGACGGCCAGCCAGCCTCGCTGGGGCGGGCCCGGGCTTTTCCGAACGGCTGGCTGGAAAACGGCTCGGTGTGGCTGCACATGGAGTACAAATATCTGTTGGAGCTGCTGCGAATTGGGGATGGGGAGCTGTTCTGGGCGGAAGCCCGGCGGATGCTGATTCCATTTCTGGATAATGAGTGTTATGGCCGCAGCCCTTATGAAAACAGTTCCTTCATTGCCTCCAGCCGCTATGCGGTGAAGAGCTGCCATGGCCGCGGCTTCGTAGGCCGCCTCTCCGGTGCCACGGCGGAATATCTTACGATGTGGACGGAATTTCTTCTTGGCCAGCGGCCCATTGTACAGGAAGGCGGCGGCTGGGTGTTCCGGCCTGAGCCGCTCATTCCCGCCGATTTGTTCAGGGAGGACTCTTCGCTGGAATTCGTACTCTTCGGCGCGGCTGCCCGCTATGAGAATCCCGATGGAATTCATCTCTTCGCGGGGGCCTACAGTATTCACTCAATGAGTGTGTCCGAAGGCGGCGCGGTGCGGGATTATGGGGACTGCCTGCCCGCCGATGAGCTGAATAAACTGCGGGATGGAAAAATTTCATCGCTTAGAGTTGTATTCAAGAGGTGCCCGTAAGGTGGGAAGCACAGGATAGTAAGCTTTGCAGCGGACAGGAAAGGTACGGAGGGCGGGGGATATATAAATTTCCTCTTATGAATAGATATGTTTTTTTGAGAAGAAATTCCAAAAGAAATTCTACACCGTCTTTCGTGCCTTTCTTATCCGCTGCGGGGCTTTTCGATTCATCTGAAGTTTTAGAGGTGCCCTTATGCTTTTGCGTGCAGGAGGGGGCTTGGAACAATCATCCCCCCAGCCAAAAACAAGCCCTTCCACCCCTTTCATGTCCCAAAAATTCGTGCCAATTCGTGTCCATTCGTGGTTTCAAAAAGAATCTATCCGTGCCCTTTCGCCTGCCTGCCGAAGCCTCGGCGCAGGCAGGTGGTTCCGCCCCTAGCCCCGAGGATCGAAGGCATCGCGGGCGGCTTCTCCGGCGAAAACGAGCAGGGAGAGAATCAGGGAAAGGGTTACGAAAACGGATATGCCGAGCCAGGGAGCGTGGAGGTTGGCCTTGGCCTGGGCCAACAGCTCCCCAAGGGAGGGCGATCCGGGAGGGAGCCCGAAGCCGAGGAAATCCAGGGCGGTAAGGGAGGTAATGGCACCGCTTAGGGTGAAGGGCATGAATGTAAGGGTGGCCACCATGGCGTTAGGGAGAACATGGCGGAAGATGATGCGCCAGTCGGGGAGGCCCATGGCCCTGGCGGCCAGAACGTATTCAAAGTTGCGGGCGCGCAGGAATTCGGCGCGCACCACACCCACGAAGCCCATCCAGCTAAAAAGGAGGAGTATGCCCAGCAGCCACCAGAAGTTCGGGGCGATAATGCTGGAAAGAATGATAAGGATGAACAGGGTGGGCAGGCTGCCCCATACTTCAATGAAGCGCTGTCCGAAAATGTCGAGTTTGCCGCCGTAAAAGCCCATGCAGGCCCCGGCGGAAACGCCAATAAGAGCGGAGACAAGGGTTAAAATAAGTCCGAAGAGGGTGGATATGCGGAAGCCGTAAATGAGCCGGGCAAGGACATCGCGGCCACGGTCGTCGGTGCCGAGCAGGTTTTCCCGGCTGG
>MUIB01000066.1 GCA_002084135.1 Spirochaeta sp. LUC14_002_19_P3
GGCTCTGTGCAAACGATGGCTATTCCTGCGGCTAGCTCGGCAGCGGATATTGGCTTGTATATCCGCCAAAGCGGGACGACCTACTACTACAGCAGCGATGCCAGCAATTGGTACAGCGACCTGACTCTCACTTGGCTTAGCGACCTGGATCTAAGCAAAGCGGCAACCCTGCCTGCTGGAGCAAGCAACCCCATCGCTACCGATGCCCGCGGCACCGCTAGAAGCAACAAGCCAGACGCTGGCGCATTTGAAGTCCAGTAGAAAGTCCAATAGCGTGGTATAAATAAGTAAAATATTTTTTCCGTATGATACCAATGTCTCGGAGCCGATGATGAGCTTGCCCTCCTGCTCTACCAAAACGGCGCGCTCACTTCGGGAGAATTGGCACTATTGGACAATCTTGTTAAGGAAGGCCGGGCAAAGCGGTATTCCCCTTTGGGAGCCTCAGGCCGCCTTACACATCCTTAACCAGCCTTTCGGCAGCGGCCTGGGCATTGCGGAAAAGATCATCCTCATCAATACCTGTTAAGCGGCCTTCTTCCACGGCCACCTTACCGTTCACAATGGTGTAATCCGCGCCGTGATGATAGCCGCAGAAAACAAGAGCCGCCAGGGGATCGCTGTGGGAACCGGCATACTCCATGCGGAAAATGTCAAAAAGGGCCATATCGGCCGCCATGCCTTCCTTGAGCTGGCCGCAGGAGGGAAAATTGAGCAGGCAGGCACCATTTTCGGTACCCATTTTCAGAACATCGCGGGCGGTAAGGGCATCGGCACCCTTTGTTACCCGCTGAAGCAACATGGCATTGCGCAGCTCGCCGAGCATGTCCGAAGAATCATTGGAAGCGCTACCGTCCACACCCAGAGAAACATTGATGCCCATGGCCTTCATCTCTTTTACCCGGCATATCCCCGAAGCCAAACGCATGTTGGAAGCCGGACAATGGCATACCTGGCTGCTGGTTTCCTTCAGCACCTTCAGCTCATCGTCGTTAAAACATATTCCGTGGGCATACCACACATCCGGGCCAACAAAATCGCAGTCTTCCATGAGCTTCAGGGGACGCCGCCCGCTGTAATGCTCCATACAGTAAGCATTTTCATCCTCGGTTTCGGCAAGATGGGTATGCAGAAGCACACCATGCTTTCGCGCCAGAGCCGCCGTATCGCGCATGGCCTGCTCGGTAACCGAAAAAGGGCTGCACGGAGCAAGCACAATGCGCCGCATGGAAAGCGGAGATGCATCATGGAACTCCTTTATTACCCGTTCTGAGTCTTTTAGAATGACCTCCTCCGTCTGCACTATGGAATCGGGCGGAAGGCCGCCGTCCTTTTTGGAAAGGCTCATAAAGCCGCGGGTTGGTGAAAAGCGCATTCCGATTTTTTCGGCGGCGGCGAACTGGGCGGCCATAATATCGCCGTGAAGGCCCCGCGGATAGAGATAATGATGGTCCGAACTCAAAGTACAGCCGGTTTTCAGCAGCTCCCCCGCCGCCAGCGCTGTAGACCAGTACACCCCCTCCTCGTCGAGGTTTTTCCATATTTCATAATGGTAGATAAGCCAGTCGAAGAGCTTGGCATTCTGCGCCGCCGGAAGATTGCGGGTAAGGGTTTGAAAATAGTGATGATGGGTGTTCACTAATCCGGGAATAACAACATGCCGCGAAGCGTCAATTATCCGCGTGTCCTTTGAAGGAACCGGAATATCTTTAGCGATACGGCGGATAATGTTCCCTTCGATAAGAAGATCGACACCGCTCAAACCGGCACTGTCCGCGCCGGGCACCAAATGATAACAGTTTTTCAGTAAAATCATGCGCTTCCTCCTAACAAGGCAGGCTTATCACGTCCAGTAGGACTCGAACCTACGACCCTCGGCTTAGAAGGCCGATGCTCTATCCGGCTGAGCTATGGACGCCAGTGTGATGAATATAATACCGGAAAAATGGAATTGAGTGAAGGGGTTTACACAACAATTGGAAAAGCCTATAGTTTGAGAAAATACCATGCGCAGCCAAAACGTTTTAATTCTTTTTTTTATAACGACCATACTCCATGCTGGGGACTTTCCCTTCGTACTCGGCAGTATCAGCATCAGCACCGATGGTGTTTCTTCTCCCCTGTGGGTAAAGAAAATCCTGAGCCTGAAACGCGGTGAAGAAATAACGGAAACCCGTCTCAATGAAGCACTGAACCGTCTGAACGAGGCAGGCCGCTACCGTGCCCTGGAGTATCAGCTAGCTCCCCTGGAAAAGGGCAAACGGGACATTCTGTTGTCCATTGCAATAGCCCCCGGGGAAAAATTAACCCCGGGAGAGAAAATTGTTATCGACAGAATCGATATAAACGGCAACTGGAAAACCAGGCGCCGGGTTATTATGAATGAATTTCTGTTCGATGAAGGAGAGGAGGTAAGCGCCGAAATTATCGAGGAATCGGTGCAAAGGGTATACAACCGGAATTTGTTTTTTGAAACCGATTGGGGGCTATACCGCGAAAACGGCCAAACCGTAATGGAACTGCGGCTCCGGGAAAAGTGGACACTTTTTCCCGTTTTATTCTTTCAGGGCGATAATCAAAGGCTCATTACCTACCTCGGTGCTCTGGATGGCAATGTCTTTGGCCAGGGCTTTTTCCTTATGGGCAATGTTACAGGCACCTTTGTGGAAAATCAAGACCCGCGGCTGGATTTGGCCATTCGCTATGCGCATCCCCGGCTTGCCGCCCTGCCCTTAAAGCTCCAGGTTTATGCGGGCACTGAATCCGGATTAGCCTACATAACGGAAAATGAAAAACGAGTTAACGCCTTCTCCCAGCGCAGTCAATTTATCAATACCCGTTTAACGTATGAATGGGCAAACAAATTTTCCGCTTCCCTGCATTTAGGCTTCCAGCACAATCAATTTATTCAAAGCGAGGCCGCCGCTGAGGGATACAAGGGCTGGGACATGGAGCACAGCATTCCCGGTTTCGGCCTGGGAGTAGCCCTGAACCGGGTAAACCTCTCCGATCAGCGGAGGCAGGGCCTTATGGCCGAAACAAGTGCCAGGCTATGGATACCCGTACAGGATGCCCCCTACCTTAAAGCCAGTGCCGAAGCCCAGTACCATCAAATATTCGCCAAAAAATGGCTGGCCTTTTCCTCCCGGATAAAACTGGACTATTCCTCCTCCCCCTGGCCCATGTATCAGATAAACCAGGAGGAATATCTGCGCGGCGGCTCCAGCCGCGAATACTATTCCCCTCTGGTAATGGGAATAAACATGGAATTGAGCATTGCCCTACTCCGAAAAAACTGGATGTTTCTTGAGCTCGCCAGCTTTTTTGATTTTACCCTCAGCGGAACCAGCTTTGCCGATAGCATTCAGCGCACCCCCATGTTTCGCTTTGGACCGGGCCTGCGCCTTTCCTTCCCTCCCGTTGCCCGCTTTAACCTTATGCTGGATTGGGCCATTACCCAAAACGGCAAGAGCGAAGTTTACTTCGGCATGATACGCTATTTTTGAAAAAGGGAGTACCTCTAAAAAACCGCTTTAGGATGAGGGATGAATGGGTTTTTAGAGGTGCCCCTTAGAGTAAGGCATTTTCCTTGTTGCGCCAGAGGTCAATTTTAATTTGCAATGGCCATTTTCCTCAATTCACCGGCTGTGCCAGAATGGTTTCCAGTTTCGGATTGGTGGCTGTTTCGTTTTTCAGGGCCGTGTCGCGGGCCTTGTTGCGGTAATTAGGGCTTTGGAATGAATAGCGGAAGCGGGTATGGGTGTCGTAGGTGCCGCTCATGAGGGCGTGGGCATCTTCGGTTATAACCAGTTCTTCGTCGGTGGGGATTACGTATATTTTTACCGGGGAATTATCGGCGGAGATGCATGTTTCGCCATTGCGGGTGTGGGAGAGTTCATTCTTTTCGCGGTCGATTTTAATGCCGAGAGAGGATAGGCCGTGCAGGGCTTTCCAGCGGTAGGTGGGGTTCATTTCGCCTACGCCAGCGGTGAAGACAATGGCGTCTACCCGGCTCAGGGCGGCACTGTAGGCACCGATATATTTTTTAATCCGGTAGCATTCCATGGCCATGGCAAGCTTGCAGCGTTCATCGCCGTCTTCGGCGTTTTTATGGATGTCCCGGCGGTCGATGTAGTGTTCGGATATGCCCAGAACGCCGCTTTTCTTGTTGAGGGTGTTCTCCATTTCGGTGCTGTTCATGCCGGTTTCGCGCATCATGTAGGTTACGATGGCGGGGTCTATGTCGCCGCTTCGGGTGCCCATTATCAGTCCTTCGAGGGGGGTGAAGCCCATGGAGGTGTCGAAGCTGACTCCTTTCTTTACGGCGCATATTGATGAGCCGTTGCCAATGTGGGCGATGATGAGGTTGGTTTCGGCGGGGGCTTTGCCAAGCAGAACGGCGGCGCGTTTGGCGGTGTAGATGTAGCTGGTGCCGTGAAAGCCATAGCGGCGGATTTTATGGTTCTTGTACCACGTGTAGGGCAGGGCGTAAAGATAGCTGGATTGGGGCATGGTTTGGTGCCAGGCGGTGTCGAGTACGGCGCAGTGGGGAATGTTGGGAAGCACTTTTTGGGCGGCGCGTATGCCTGCTATGTTGGCGGGGTTGTGCAGCGGCGCCAGCGGGGAGCAGGCTTCGAGGGCAGTTAGCACCTGAGCGTCTACGGCCACCGATTGGGTAAAGGTTTCGCCGCCGTGTACCACACGGTGCCCTGCCGCGCCGATGGCACTGATGCTGTCCAGGCAGCCGTGTACCGGATGGATAAGGGTTTCCATAATCCATGAAATCGCTTTAACATGGTCGGGGCAGGGCTGTAGGGCTTCATAGTTCTTCCTGCCGGGAACTTTATGGGTAAGGCTGGACTGTTCCTGACCTATCCTTTCGATGATTCCAACGCTGATAACGCTCCTGTTATCCCAGTCGTAAACCTGATACTTTGCCGATGAGCTTCCACAGTTCAGGGTAAGTATGAACATAACACTGCCTCCGAAAATGCTTGTTTTGAGAGTTTCTTCCCACCTGCCCGAAAATCCGCGTTAGGGATTGGAGGGGCGCAAAGCGGCCTGCCCATGGCAGGCGGAACCCCCGCAAAGCCCGGCCCGCCATCAATAGACGAAGCCGAAGGCTTTGCCTATTGATGGCAGGGAAACGCCCAAAAAGAGGTTTTTGGGCAGGTTCTGACATTTTTCATTATTTTTTTTATTTTTTCAAGTCAATTTTGAATTTTCAAGCCCCAAGCGGCCTTCTATATAGGTATGAAGATCTTTTTTATTTATATTATCCTGCATCTTGTCTTCTTTTTGCCTGCCGCTGGCGCGGTGGACAAGCTGGGGACGCAGATGTCGATGGGCTATGACGGTTTAGGACGCTGGCGGGGCTATGGGATTCTCCATGTCGATGGCTGGGCTTTCGGAGCGGCGGGACGCTGGGATCCCCGCGGTGAGTTTCAGGGTATGGTGGGAATTAATTCGCCGCTTCTTACTTTGGGGCATCTTAGCGATGCAGGACTGGCGGCGGAGATTCGTAACCCCGACTACACGGCACTTTCCCGGTTTACGGAACGGACCATGTACCGCGCCGATTTGCGTTCGTTTTCCGATTCACGGTACGGAGTGGTTCTTGCGCCCTGGAATGGCAGGGCAGGGGTGGCCTGGGAGCGGCGGGAAGGAGTGGACAGCGCGATAATTTGGGGTGTTCCAATCGATAGGAAGCACTGGAAGCTGGAATTGCTCTGGAGCGGCGGCATGCTCAGTTCGGAGGATGGCGGCGATGCCTGGTATCCAGAGTTTCCTGATGAGGAAGCTCATCCCGGCGGGGCCTTAACGGAATATGCGGTGCGGAACCGGTTTGAATTCGGCCCCTGGACGGGGGCTGTTACCGGTATTGTTTCGGCGGGGAGCAATTTCCGCCCGGGGCTGCTGTTCGCGGGGGCGGCAGGCTATGCAAAGGGAGGCTGGCGGCTGCGGATGCGGGGCACCTTGGCAACGGAGTTCTTCCGTACGGGCGAGGGGGAGCTGCCCGATGTTCCGGTGGGCCTTGCCTGGGATGCCCGGTACAGCCCGAACCGGGGGCCGCTGCTGAGCACCGGGCTTAGGGTGCCGCTGTGGAACTATGGGCGTGCCCCCCTGAGGGAGGAGGAGTTCGGCTCTTTGGGGCTTGGATGGCGCTTTCGGAAATTGTCTCTGCGGGGTCAAATAGACTGGGAGGGGATAAGCGATGCTCCGCTGGCGAAGAAAATAAGTGCTGAGCTGAAATGGTCGTTTATAAAACACGATATTGAGCTCAAAGGCTCTTTTGATTTGAAGGAGGAATGGAGTATCAGCCTGAAATGGGAATGGGAGCTGAGCGAAGTGTGGGCGCTGGAGAGTTTCGTGAAGCTTCATGGGGAAACGGTGCTGCTGGCCGATGCCCGGGTAAAGGTGTCGCTGCGCTATCCGCGGGGACGGTTTGTGTTAAGCTGCACGGCTGCGGATATTCCGCGGGACTGGCAAAACGGCCCTTCCTCGGCGGGCGATTTGGATGTTGAACTGAACTGGATT
>MUIB01000063.1 GCA_002084135.1 Spirochaeta sp. LUC14_002_19_P3
TTAACTGCATTCACATCCGCTCCATGAGATAGAAGTTCTCGCACCACTTCAAGATGACCGTTCTGGTTGGCCAAAAGCAGGGGGAAGATGCCATCTTTATCATTAACTGCATTCACATCCGCTCCATGAGATAGAAGTTCTCGCACCACTTCAAGATGACCTTCCTGACTGGCCAAAAGCAGGGGGAAGGCACCGTCTTTATCGTTGATGGCATTCACATCCGCTCCATGAGATAGAAGTTCTCGCACCACTTCAATATCACCTTCATGGCTGGCCTGAAGCAGGGAGACGGTGCCTTTACTGGCATTAACTGTATTCATAAACACTCCCGCTGTATGGAATCATTCTATACTATCTGCCGTTCGGATGCAAATAGCAGTCCCAAAGCACGGCCTTATCCATAGTGGGGCTATTTTATACATTTATCCAGGTGCCGCCGGCTTTGGCGGAACGTTCCACGGCATCAATAACCTGCTGCACTTTCAGGCCATCTTCAAGGCCCGGCGAGGGGAGACGGTTTTGGGAAATGGCACGAAGAAAGGCGTACTGATTTTCCGTGTGGGAACGCTGCCAGCCGATGGGAGCGCGGGCGGGCGGGGTAAGGGCGCCGGGGTAGTGTTGGGCGCTTTCCAGGCGCTGCCATCCCCGCTCACCGCCGAAATCGCCCTGTGCCTTGGCCTCGTCAAAGTAATGGAGGAAACCGGGGTCCATCAGATCGAATTTCAGGGCACCCCGTTCGCCATGAATCTCAACGCGCAGATCCTCCATGGTGCCGGTGGCAAAGCGCGAGGCTTCCAGCGTGCCCACCGAGCCATTCTTCATCCGCGCCTTGAACCAGACGGCGTCGTCCACGCTTACGGTAGACATTTCCGCTGCCCCCCTGGCAATGGGCCTTTGCTGAATAAATGTTTCTAAATGACCCTGTACCGAAGCGAAATCTCCTGTCAGGTAACGGAGGAGATCAATTATATGCGAGCCTAAATCGCCCAAAGCTCCACAGCCGCCTTCTTCTTTGCGCATACGCCAGGACATGGGCCGCTGCGGATTCTGATATCCCGAATGGAGATAGACAGCCCGCCAGGTGAAGATGCGGCCCAGGCGGCCTGCGGCCAGTATTTCCCGGGCCTTGAGAATGGCGGGCAGAAAGCGGTACTGGAATACCATGCCGAACGGTGCGCCGCTTTTATCGGCTGCGGCGGCCATGGCCTGGGCGTCTTCGAGGGTAGCGGCCAGGGGCTTTTCACAATACACGGCCTTGCCAGCCTGTAGCGCCATACATACGGCCTTACGGTGCAGGCTGTTAGGCAGCGACACATCAATAACATCAATCGCGGGGCTGGCGGTAAGTTCTTCTAAACTGGTGGTGTAATGATGGAAACCGCCTTCCCGCGCCGCGGCCTGGGCACTGGCCGCAGACGAAGCGCACACGGTGTGCAGCACGGGGCGGGGAATGGTGCCGGGGTAAATGAAGGGCAGTTGCCCGTAGTTCATGCTGTGCAAACGGCCTATCATGCCGTAGCCCGCCATGCCGATGTTAATGCTTTCTTTCATTTCAGATATTACTCCAGATTTTTGGTTTAGCGGGCACCTTAGCCTCAATGCTCCAGCCATGCCCCGAACCGGATTGGCCTGTACTTCGGTTTTGGCAAAAAGGTGCTCTATACGAGTGGTTCACGGTGCTGAACCTGGGAAGTTGTAGGCCGCCAAGCCTGCCCCGCCTGTTTATCCTTCACTTTACAGCATATTTTTCACTTGAAGTAATACCTCACTGAGAATATTTTGAGAAAAGTACCGAATGGGCTTTTACCCTTCATTGCGGGTATTGGACACCTCTTAAAAATCAAGGGAGGGGATTTTTAAGGATGGCAGCTATCAATCCGAATATAATTATATGGAAATGAAGATAACTCACGGCAGATTCCGGCTTGTAGCTATACTCTTTGCAGTTGCCGTTCCCTTTGGATTTGCTGCTCCCTTTGATG
The DNA here is from genome assembly GCA_002084135.1 of Spirochaeta sp. LUC14_002_19_P3. Classification (GTDB taxonomy): domain Bacteria; phylum Spirochaetota; class Spirochaetia; order DSM-2461; family DSM-2461; genus UBA2779. Next base: position 1,983 of record MUIB01000063.1, read on the forward strand.
CGGAGCTGAATTACCATATTCTCAGTGCTGAGCGTCCATCAGAGCCTGAAATATTCAGGAATATGGTTGTATTCAGCTATTCTTCTCCAAAAACTCAGATGGTATCTCTGGCTTTCGAGCATGAACAGTACAGTAAACTGTATACGTATAAAAGAAATCCTCATAATGTGTTTATGCTTACCCTGCCTTTGCCGGAAGGAATATCCCGGCTTCACTACCGTATTATCGCGGATGGTTTGTGGACGACGGATCCGAATGCGGAACTTGCGGCCGATGCCCGCGGCATTCCTGTATCCCGTTTGAGCATGCCGGTTTACTCAAAAAAACCTGTTCCCGGTGTTACACAACTTCCGGATGGTTCTACTCAGTTTGTTTATACTGGTGCACCTGGCTCTCAGGTTTCGCTGATTGGTGATTTTAATGGCTGGGATCCTTTTATTTTACCCATGCCCGAGTCTCTGCTGCATTCTGGAGTCTATTCCGTCAATGTGAATTTAATGCCGAATTCCCGCTTTTATCGCTTTGTGGTTGATGGGAAAGACATTACAGATCCGGTAAACAGTATGAAAGCCGTTAATGGCTGGGGGGAGCAGGCTTCTGTTCTTCCATAACTTAAGGGCACCTTAATACCTGCAAAATAATTTTTCACGGCGGGACTTACCACAAACTGAAATAACTGTTATTATGCCGCTCGTGGTTTCATTATTAGATATACAAGACATAATACAGAAAATGAGTGATAAGCTTCAGGGCAATTATTCATTTACCCCCGACAACGTATACCAGGCTGGTAACCGGGAAAACAGGGCTGTTATAGGCAGGCTTGTTGACGAGGTAACGCTTCCCGGCAGCCGGATTGACAATGCGGCGGCCTTGATTGAACTGGTTCAAAAGTGCAGAAACGGGGAGTCCTGCCTACTGCTGGCAGAACACTTTGGCAATTTCGATTTTCCAACCGTTTACCGGCTAATGGAGAAAACCCCGGGACTCGGACCGCAGGCCGCCGAAATGCTCCTGCCAATCCGGGGGATGAAGCTTACCGAAACCAATCCCCTAACCGCGGTATTTGCCAGGTCTTTCGATACCATTGTCATTTATCCCAGCCGGTTTTTAGACAAAATAAGCGATCCGCAGGAGCTTAAAGAGGTGCGCAAACTCAGTGTGCCCATTAACCATGCCGCCATGAGGGAAATGATAACCCATAAGCATAATGGCCGACTCATACTGGTATTTCCCGCCGGAACCCGCTACCGTCCATGGGATCCCGATTCAGGCAAAGGGGTCCGTGAGATTTATTCCTATCTCAAAGCCTTCGATAATGTTATATTCATGGCCATTAACGGCAACACCCTGCCCCCCAGCAAAACCGAAGACATGACTCAGGATAAAGCCGAGAAGGATCTTATGATTCTTACCTGTTCCAATGTCATCAACAGCCGACAGTTCAAGAAAGACAATGAGAAGTCCACTCCTGCGGACAGGGACTCCAGGCAGTATGTTGTGGATCAGGTTATGGAAGAATTGCGGAAACTCCATGCAAAGGTGGAACCAGCGAGGCTGAAAGAACTGGCAAGAATCAAGCCTTCAGGTTAAAAATGGCCATAACCGCCGCTTCGATAATATCTGCAACCTTTTCGGCCTTGTATTTTTCCGTATTTATTACAATATCCGCCTTGAGATAATCATGATTATCAATATTGTAAAGCCGTAAATAACGATTATGATCGCATTCATCCCGCGCTTTGGTATTTGCCATAATTTCATCAATTTCACCGCCTTCGCGCAGATGAATACGCCGGGCGCGGGTTTCCAGCGGAGCCGTAAGAAACACCTTCAAATCGGCTTCCTCGAACAACCAGATAGCCAATCTGGAACCCAGAACAGCAGGCTTCTCACGGGCCAATTTTATTTGTTTTTCATCCACCCGCAAATCATAATCATCGCTCTGTTCTGCCCTCCGGCTTACCTCTTCAAAGGTAATTCCATCCTCCTCTGCGATGCTCCTGAATGTATAATTGACAAAATTCAGTCCCAGGCGGTTGGCGAGAGTTCGGCTCACCGTTGTGTTGCCGCATCCGCTCCACCCTGAAATGGCTATGTTAATTTTCAACTTATTCAACATTGCGAAGCTGCTCCCGAATTTTTTCTACAGCATCTTTCATGTTGACAACAAGATGGCTGATATCTGCCTGCTGTACCTTGGAACCGATGGTATTTATCTCACGGTTTATTTCCTGGCTCAAAAAATCTAATTTCTTTCCTTTGGGGATTTTGGAGGAAATTCCTTCCCGGAAGGCATCAAGGTGAGTGCGCATCCGAATAATTTCCTCATTTATATCCAGTTTTATCAGCCATGCCGCTATTTCAGTTAAAATTCGGCTTTCATCCACTTCACTGCCCACAATGGCCCTGAACCGAGTTTTTAAACCTTCGTTTACTTCACTCTTAATTTGCGGCACTTTGTCTGAAATTGAAACAAGTGAACTATCCAGAATCTCCAGCTGAAGCTCAATATCCCGGAACAGCTGAATACCTTCCCGCCTGCGATCGCTGTGCACCTGCTCTACTGCGGATTTTATCAAAGATTCAAGAGGAAGCCAATAAGCCTCTGGCGCATTATTCTGAGTAGAAGTAAAAACACCCTCCTGCCGTGCAATTATGTCAGGATTTATATCCCCACCCAAAAGCGTTGAGAGTTCCTCCAAAGCGGCCTTCCAGGCCAATGCGGCGGCCCTGTCCACCCGAACGGAAACAGCATCTCCGGCCCCTTTCATGCGGACACAAAGTTCCAGGCGTCCCCGCTGGAACGAGTTTTGAAGAAGCTCCCGAACCCTGCCTTCCAGGGCGGAAAGCGTTGAAGGCAGAGATACCGCTATGTCTAAATAGCGGTTATTTAAGGATTTAAGCTCAGCTGTCAGTATTCCGCCGTCATGCTCCCCTTCGGCACAGCCGAAACCCGTCATGCTGTTCATCGGCTCCCCTCCCCCACTAATTCTCTTCCGATATTCCAGTTATTACCCGCTCCCAGAGTAATAAAAAGATCGTCCGAACAAAGAATTGTGCGCAGATATTCAGCCGTTTGGGAAAAATCCTTGTGAAAAACAGTAATTCTCTTTCCCCGCTCTGCTGCCGCTCTCTGCGCCAAATCTTCACCGGACACTCCCAGGCTGTCGAGTTCGCGGGCAGAGGCATAGATGGGGTGGAGTATCAATATATCCGCATGTTCAAAACAGGCGGCGAATTCCTTAAGCAGAGCAGCGGTTCGGCTGTAGGTGTGAGGCATGAAATCCGCAATAATCCGCCGCTGGGGATAAAATTCCCGTATACCCTTCAGGGTAGCCGCTATGGCGGTGGGATGATGGGCATAGTCGTCCAACACCAGAGCGCCGTTTACTTCGCCAATCGTTTCGCAGCGCCGCCGACTGCCCCGGAAAGAAGCAAGGGCCTTGGCGGCGGCGGCACCATCTACACCCGGCCAGATGGAATGAATCAGAGCCAGAGCCGCCGCAGCATTCAGTGCAATGTGCCGTCCGGGAATATGCAGCTGAAAAACTCTATCATAGGCCGCCACACGAAATTCATTTATGCCCGGTTTTGGCGGCAGGAATTCTACCGCCCAGGGGCCATTTGCTGTTTCTCCGTAAGGAATGAAGCTAATATCGCTTCGCTTTTCCCTTATGGATTCAACAGTGTCCCGGGCACCGGCATCGTCCCGGCAGTAGATAAGTTCCCCGTTCTCCGGGAGCAGCAGGATAAACTCCTCAAAGGCAGTTTTTATTGCCCCGTAATCGGGAAAGTAGTCCTGATGATCGCTTTCCACATTGGTTAAAACAATACGGCGCGGATGATAGTGAAGAAAATGACGGCGGTACTCACAGGTTTCGGCTATGAGAAACTGCCCTCCTTCCCGCCAGACAGCCCTGTCTCCAAATCCCGCTACGGCACTGCCCACGATAACCGCGGCGGGCAGATGCAGCTTTTTCACCAAAGTGCCGGCCAGGGCGGTTGTTGTGGTTTTCCCATGGACTCCCGCAACAGCTGCGGCATCGTACAGCCGGGACAAATAGCCCAAAGCCTGCGGATAGCTTATAAGGGGAATATTCGCGGCCAGCGCGGCTGCAACTGTGGGGTTGTTATCATCATAAGCTGCTGAGCGCACGGCTAAATCCGTATCCGGACTGAGGCGGGTGCTTTCAAAACTCGTTATGGGTATGCCGAGTTCCTTGAGAATCTTGTCTGTATAGAACACCTCGTTCGTATCAGAACCGCTCACCTTCACACCAGATGAAGTAAGCATTTCCGCCAGCGCACACATACCCGTACCCTTGGCGCCGATGAGATGAACTCTTTTATTGTGGACATCCGCAAGCGGATTGCAGGCCGTGTGGGTGTCGCTCATAATGACAATATAACTATTATGGCGATAGTAAGGCAAGCAATACGGGCGTATATTGCTAAAAGCCTTAATATTGCAATATGGTAATGCTATATTGGGATAGCCACTCTTGAAGAACTGGGCAAATCACATTAATATTATTTCAATGAGGTTACACTTGCACAAGAAACTCTTAGCCATCGCTGTTATACTGCTGCTGCTTACTATTGGTACAGTTGCAGGCCAGGAAGGTAATGCTCCAGGGGAACCCTTTGTTCCTCAGCTGCGTATAAATCAGCGCTCTCTGGGGGATCAGGCATTCGCGATTACCGCTGGTCTGTACATTCCTTTATTTACAGTTCTGCTGGAAGATTGGGACGGTACCAATTATACAAAAGGCGCGACTCCTCCCCATCTTTATCCCGGTGGAGCGGGTGCTATTACTTACAGTGTATATCTTTCACCGAACTGGAAACTTGGTCTTCAGCTCAACGGGAGTTTTTCTCAGGATATTAATGGAAATTTTGCCTATACCATTCCGATAACAGTTAAAGCCAGCTATGAATTTCATCCCTGGAGCCGGGTTACCATCCCGATATTCATAGGCACTGGAATAGCCATGACATCCTGGAAGGATGATAATTTTCTGGTCGATTTCATCCTCAAACCGGGTGTTGGAGTCTATTTTGACTGGAGCTATGAGTGGTCTTTCGGACTTGACTTTAGCTATTTGTTCATCCCCCAGGCCGGCCTGGGGGGGGCACGGGAAAGCAGTATCGGGAATTTCCTTGAAATAACCCTAACGGCGGAGTATCATTTCTAATGAAGAGAATTATTGGAATTATTGCGGCGGCCATGCTACTGCTGAACAGCTGTAAAGGCGTGGGAATTTTTGCCTATATCGCGGCAACTGATAAAATTGATTTAGGTCAGCTTCCTGATGGTGTTGGGGCATCAGCACTCCTTCAGATAGAGAATGAAGTCGGAACAACACACTACAATTATTTCTCCTCCGGGGGGGCTCTGTACCGGAGAAACATTTCAGACCGCAGCGAAAGTACAACAAACAGATGGGAAAGCGTTTCACTCCCCTCAGACTGGACAAATATTCAATCCATAGCGGCTTCCAATGACAAACTGCTCCTGGCACTCACAAAAGCATCGGCCAACGGTATGTCCGTCAGTTTGTACTATTATAATGAAGCCGAGCAATTCAAGCCGATTAGCACCAGCATCCTCGACAGCTCGGAATCAACCTTTAAAACTGTTATTCTGTACAGCCCCAATCCTGCCGCCAATATATTTTATATGAATATATTGGAACATAGCGGGGACTTTAGCAAGGAAACGGATTTTAAGGGCTCCAGTCTTTATCTGCTTGATAATAGCGGTAATATAAGCGAAGCTGCTGGAACATGGGAAACTGCCCTGGCGAAATCCTATATTTCAGGTGCCGCTTACGACGGAAACAGCATTTACCTATTCTCGCTTATAAACCCGGACGATGAAACCGGCACCCTTACCGATGAAAATGGAACGGCAATAACTGGCACAATAACCAATGCAAGCGGAACCGTTACAAATACACCTCCTGTTCTGCCCTGCCATGCCCTAAGCTGGATGCCCGATGGCGGCACAGCCAAAACAGCAGCGGTATTTATCATGTCGAGCTGGAAACAGGAAGGCAGTTATTACCCCTTATATATAAGCACAAACGGCTCTGACTGGAAATCTCTGGATTCAAGCTACCCGTTTGCGAGTTTCCTCGATGTAAGGGGTACCGAAGCTGGCGGCGATGCGGACGGCACCTACGATGCCCCGGACGATCTTATTCTGGCGGGAACAAGAAACCTCAGTTCCACCTCCAACGGAAGCGGCTACATGGAAATTATCGTTAAAGATGCGGATCCTGCCAAATGGACCATTCGCACGGATAAAAACTCCTTTACCTTCGCTAAAAACAATACCTACATAGCCAGCGATCTTAGCAGCGATTCTATTACAGGACTAAGCTTACTGGATGCTTATGTTTACGCATCCACCGATGATGATGGACTGTGGCGAATTAATGCCGACGATGAAGACAAACACAAAGACGGCAGCCTGGAGTGGGCACGCGAATAGCAGGGAGGCACTCCCATGGAGGTTAATCCAGATGAAATTCATAAGCACCCGCGATTCACGCGAAAAGCTCAGCTTCAGCGAGGCTCTGTTCCGCGGACTGGCACCGGACGGCGGCCTGTATCAGTTTGAAAATATTCCCAAAATCAGCGATTTTTTCAGCTCTCTAGAGAAGGGTGCGCCCTTTCGCGAACTTTCCGTTCAGCTCCTGCAGCGGCTGCTGGAAAACGAGGAGGACGCTGCGGCGGCCGAAGACATTATCGGCAGCGCATTTCATTTCAGTCCCGAGCTTAAGCACATAGACAAGAGTATTACCGTGCTGGAGCTGTTTCACGGGCCAAGCTGTGCATTCAAAGACTTTGGAGCCTCCTTCCTGGCCGCGGCAATGGACAGAATTTTGCGGCAGCGGGGCCAGAAAGCCATTATCCTTACGGCCACCAGCGGGGATACCGGAAGTGCGGTGGCCCAGGCCTTTCACGGCAGGGATGCTATCGAAGTGGTTATTTTGTATCCTTCGGGAAGGGTGAGCCCCTTGCAGGAAAAACAGCTTACCACTTTGGGTGGCAATGTTACCGCTCTGGAAATTAAGGGCAATTTTGACGACTGCCAGCGCATGGCCAAAGCCGCTTTTACCAATCCTGGGCTACGGCACCTGCCTTTAAGCTCCGCCAATTCCATCAACCTTGGGCGGCTATTGCCCCAGTCCTTCTATTATGTTTGGGCCTGGAGCCAGATGCGCGATATAGAGGATATGGCCTTTATTGTGCCCAGCGGCAACTTCGGCAATCTTACCGCCGGACTGTACGCCGCATCGTGGGGAATGCCCATAAACCGCTTTGCCGCTGCCGTAAATGCCAACGATGTCGTGCCGGAATATCTGCGCACCGGGAACTACATTCCAAAACCGTCCATTGCCACCTTATCGAATGCCATGGATGTCGGTGATCCGAGCAATTTCGAGCGGCTGAACTGCCTCTACGACAAGAATGTGGAAATATTCCGCCGCCATATTGAAGCCTGGTCTGTTGACGACAAAACCACCAGAGATGTTATCCGCGAAGTCTATCTCAAGTACGGCTATGTACTCTGTCCGCACACAGCGGTAGGCTGGAAGGCGGCGGAACTCTACCGCGCCAGGCACCCCGGCGTTCATACCCTCATACTTTCCACCGCCCATCCCGGCAAATTCGTGGAAACCGTGGAAGAAGCAATCGGTGTAAAACCCCAGCTCCCCGAAGCCCTGGCTATGCTCCTGAATAAAGAAAAGTCATCCACAATACTCAACAATACGAATGATGCTCTGGCGCAATTTCTGCTGGAGCGGTTCGACTGAAATGCGGTGAGCAGGGGACATGCAGCGGAGTGCTGAATTGAGAATTGAAGCAGGTATCAAAAATAAATCCACACCTGAAAACTTGCAAATTCATTACCTTGCGGACAAGCCGCATTTACTCCCACAGCTCACCGATCTGTTTATTGCTGAATGGGAGCCTTATTATGGAAACAATGGACCGGGAAATGCGGAAAATGATCTGCGCGGTTCCATGAATCGGGAACAGCTGCCTGTCTGCTTCATTGCTCTAGGAAATGAAACACTGTTGGGCACAATCTCCCTGAAGGAAAAATCCATATCCCACAATCCGGAACTTACCCCTTGGTGCGCGGCTCTGCTGGTTGTACCGGAAATGAGACGCCGTGGCATAGGCAGCGCACTTGTTTCGGCACTTGAGAGGGAAGCGCGGCGACGGGACTACCGGGAACTCTACATGTCTACCGATACCGCAAACAGCATAGCTGAGGCACGTGGCTGGAAAGCCATCGGCAGTGCTGAATCCATGCGGGGCATTGTAACAGTTTATAAATTAAGCCTTGGCATGGAAAGATTTTGAGGAGTGGACATGCTTGAACATTGTCTATCATACACAAATGGCTGAACAAGCATCGTTATCCGTCCAGTCTGAAATTGGGCCGCTGCGGAAAGTCCTGCTTCATCGGCCGGGCAGGGAGCTGGAAACCTTAACCCCGCAGTTTCTGGAAGAGCTGCTGTTCGATGATATTCCCTGGCTGGAACGGATTCAGGAGGAGCACGATCAATTCGCCGATACTCTGCGGACACGGGGCTGCAAAGTATACTATTATACCGATCTGCTTGCCGACATTCTCCGCACCGACAATGTCCGGGAAGAATTACTGAATCAGGTTCTCACTTACAGCCGGATACCCGATGAACAGCAGCGGCGGATTATCCGGGATTACCTGAATGGCAAGAGAGCCGCGGAGCTGGCCGAAATTCTCATCGGAGGACTCCGCAAAGAGGATGTGCCCCGGAAGGATAATGAAAAACGCCTTTCCCACTATATTCGGGATGGCTTTCCCTACTGCATAAATCCGCTGCCGAACCTGTATTTTACCCGCGATCCGGGCACCATAATCGGCACCGGCATCGCCATAAACGCCATGAAAACCGCCGCACGGAGCAGGGAAAGTTTAATCCTGAACTTTATTTACCGCCGCCATCCTCTCTTTGCTGAAACCCGGCAGCTTTGGTATAGCCCCGAAGACGGCGACAGCATTGAGGGCGGAGATATTCTGGTACTGAGCCCACGCGCGCTGGCCATTGGGTGCAGTGCCCGAACCAGCAGCACGGGCATAGAAAAACTCGCCGCCCGTCTCTTTGTTAATAATAGCGGCATTCAGGAGATTTTGGTTTTGCATATTCCCAATGCCCGGGCCTTCATGCATCTGGACACGGTATTTACCATGCTGGACTTTGATAAATTCATCATCTATCCCGGCATTGAACACAGCATCCAGGTATTCCACCTCAGTCCCTCCAGCAAGAAAGGTGTGCATATACAAGCGCGGGAATCCCTGGCGGACGCATTAAAATCCGTGCTCAAACTGCCCGCGCTTAATCTTGTCCCCAGCGGCGGGGGCGATTACTTCACCGCGGCCCGGGAACAGTGGAACGACAGCGCCAATACCCTGGCACTGGCCCCCGGAATCGTGATAACCTACAAGCGCAACTTTCACTCCAATGAAACCCTGCGGCGCAACGGCATCGAAGTGGTGGAAATAGAAGGTTCTGAACTGGTGCGGGGCAGAGGCGGCCCCAGATGTATGAGCATGCCTCTGGAACGGGAATCCGTAGGCGGTTTTAGATGATCTTTTCAGGTGAGGGGTACCTCTAAAAAACAGCTTTAGGAAATTGACGAAGAAATTTTTTGTCGGGCGGCAAAAGCGGAGCCAGCTTAAGCTACGTGAGTATTTTGACAACGCAGTAGCGGCGGAAAAGTTCGAGTCAAGAACTAAATGGGGGGTTTTAGAGGTGCCCAATGGGAATAATATGACTTTTGGAAAGCAGATCCTCAATTTTTTCGATAAGCTTGAGCCTCCCGGGTGCATACCGGAAGATATCGAGACACTTATGCCTTATAAAAGCCCTGAGGTGCAGCGCGTTATGCGCTGCTTCTATCAGAAATTCTATTCCGATACGGATAAACGGGTGTTTCTCATCGGCATAAATCCCGGCCGCTTCGGGGCAGGCGTAACCGGTCTGTGCTTCACCGATCCCATCCGCCTCAACACCGAGTGCGGTATCGCCCATTCCATTACCGGCGGACGGGAACTTTCAAGCGATTTTGTCTATCGGGTTATTGCCGCATTCGGCGGAACGGAAGCCTTTTACAAACGCTGCTACCTTACGGCCATGAGTCCTGTTGGATTTACTTCCAGGGGCAGGAATATCAATTACTACGATGTAAAGGGCCTGCCCGCTCAGTTAGAAGCATGGATGGCCGAAGCCATGGACATACAGCTTGCGGCAGGGGCCGAAAAGCGCATTGCATTCAGTATGGGTCAGGGCGAAAATTTCAAATACCTCAAAGCACTTAACAAGCGCTACCGGTTTTTTGAGCGTGTTGAAGCCCTCCCCCACCCCCGCTGGGTTATGCAGTACCGGCGTAAACGGCTGGATGAATTTATTCAGGTTTATATTGATGCACTCAATTTCTGAACCTTCCATCAAAACCATTGGGCACCTATTGACATTCAGCGCGGATTATGCTTGAATAAACCATGCACTCAGATATTTTTACTGTCTCCATCATTATCCCCTGTTTTAATGAGGAAGAGGTAATTTCCAGCACCTTCAATAAGCTCCGGGAAGTTCTTTCCAGTGTAGACTGGGAGGCGGAACTTATTTTTGTCAATGATGGCAGCCGCGATAATACTCTGAATCTGCTCAAGAAACTGCGCGGGGAAGATACCACGGTAAGGATACTCTCTTTCGCCCGTAATTTTGGCCACCAGTCGGCAGTTTCAGCTGGTCTCAAGCATGCCAAAGGCGATGCGGCAATTATAATTGATGCCGATCTTCAGGATCCGCCGGAACTCATGAACCGCATGGTAGAAATGTGGAGAGCTGGCCAAGGGAAAATTATCCACGGCAAGCGCACAGCCAGACTCAGGGAAAATCTCTTCAAGAAGATCACGGCCAAACTGTTTTACCGGTTAATAAATATCCTGTCCGATGTTTCGCTTCCGCTGGATACCGGTGATTTCCGGCTTATCGACAGACAGGTAATCGATAGTTTCAACCAATTACCGGAACACAATAAATATATCCGCGGGCTTTTTCCCTGGCTTGGATACAAGGCCGTCCCCCTGGAGTATAAACGAGACCCCCGAACAGCCGGGGTTACCAAATACACCATGAAAAAAATGACAAAACTGGCTGCAAACGGCTTGCTGTCATTCAGCAAAAAGCCTTTGTCAATTAGCATTTCCATAGGCATGTTCAGCATTATATTTGCTATTTTATTTGCATCTTACGCGCTTTTATCCTATTTTTCGCCAAAGATTACAGCAATACCCGGCTGGACTTCCACCCTGATTGTTATTATTTTTTTCAGCGGTTTTCAGATTTTAATTCTCGGCATCCTTGGAAGCTACATCGGCATGATATTCGATGAGGTAAAGGGTCGTCCTGAATACGTTATTGAAGAAATTATCTAAACGGACACGCCAAACCTGATGCGCCTTTCCATCCTGATAAAAGAATTTTCAACTATGATTCGATTTGTCCTGGTAGGGCTGGGCAATACCGGAGTTTTTACCCTCACGGCCTACCTGTTAAATAAGGCTGGCTGGCATTACATGGCTTACACCGCTGCTGCATACTCTTTGGGCATACTCTTCAGTTTTATTATGAACTGCATCTTTACCTTTCGGAGTTTTGCCCGCCCTCTGCATCCCATGTTCATCCGCTTCATTATACTGACATTCAGTCTGCTGGGATGCGTTCAGATTATCCAGTACCTGCTCATAGAAAAAGCCGGATTAGCGGAACTTGTCGGCGTTATCGCGGGGATGGTGTTTTACACCAGCTGCGGTTATACAGGAAACAGGCTGTGGGTATTTCGGAACCCTTCTAAGAAGTCTTCTCCAGCTTGAGAAGAAATTTTTTCGCCGCCAGGCCGCCGCCGTACCCAACCAATGTTCCATCGCTGCCGATAATGCGGTGGCAGGGAATAATCAGAGCAATCGCATTCGCACCATTGGCCGCAGCAACCGCACGAACGGCATTCTCATTGCCAATGTTTCTCGCCAGCTCCAGATAGGAAGAGGTTGCGCCATAAGGCACCCGCATTAAAGCCTCCCACACGCTTTTTTGAAAATCGCTGCCCACCATCAGCAGAGGCAGATCAAACTGCTGTCTTGTACCAGCCAGGTATTCATCAACCTGCCCTCTCGCCGCTTTCAAAACATCATCACCCTGCTCAATAAACTCCGCCTTAAGGCCCGTCCGTAGCCGTTTATCTATCGTACCGCGCATCTTCCGATAACGGAAATCGAGCAGACAGAGCCGCTCCTGATGGGAGCCAAGTATCAGCTCCCCCACCCGTGTTTTATGGTACTGAATAGTGATATTGCCCATCCTTTCCTCCTAGGAAATAATATAAGCCGCTAAGCGGCTTCGTTCCTCATCGTTCAGGCGCACCCTAAGCCATATTCCATCTTCACGGAACTCCTCGTTTATTATGCTGACCTCTCCATGCAGGCGGGATCGGATATTCCACGCTTCCTGAGGCAGCCGCAGGAGCACTTCCGTGCGGGCACTGTCCAGAACCCTACCCAGTTTTTCCAGCAGTTCTTCCAGTCCAGCCCCGGTGCGGGCGGATACCGCAAGCCCATCGGGATAGCGCATACAAAGAGCACTTAATGCCTCCGCACTCATGGCATCCGTCTTGTTCAAAACCAGTATGCGCGGCTTATTGCCCGCCCCAAGCTCGCTTAGAACCTGATTGGTAACTTTCAAGTGCTCTTCCAGCTCTTCGCTGGAGGCATCGGCCGCAAGCAGAATGACATCGGCCAGAACGGCTTCTTCCAGAGTGGAGCGGAAGGCATCGACGAGTCCATGCGGCAGCTTACGGATAAAGCCCACTGTATCCGTAAGCAGACATTCCCGTCCGCCCGGCAGTTCCATCCGCCGGGTGGAGGTATCGAGGGTAGCAAACAGCTTGTTCTCAACGTAAACATCGGAACCACTCAGGGCATTAAGCAGACTGGATTTGCCTGCGTTGGTATAGCCCACCAGAGAGACGAGGGGAATGCCGCCTTCCAGGCGTCTCTTGCGCCGAACTTCCCGCTGAGCCTTCACTTTTTTCAAGTCTCGCTTAAGATGGGCAATCTTGTCAAGGACAAGGCGGCGGTCGGTTTCGAGCTGGGTTTCCCCCTTGCCCCGGTTGCCGCGGGCACCGCCGCGCTGACGGGACAGATGGGTCCAGGCGCGAGTAAGCCGCGGCAGGCTGTACTGCATACGCGCCAGGGCAACTTGCAAATAGGCCTCATGGGTTGCGGCACGGTCGGCAAAAATGTCGAGGATTACCTCCTGCCTGTCTATTACCGCTATCTTCCAGGTCTTCTCCAGATTGCGCTGCTGAGCTGGAGAAATATCGGCATCGAAAACAACTAAATCAATGTTTTCCGCCCGAATGCAGCTGGCTATTTCATCCGCCTTGCCTCGTCCCAAAAGCCAGCGCGGATGGGGTTCCCGGAGAGTTATCAGCATCGAAAGCGCAGCTTCTATTCCCATGGAATGAACCAATCCCTCCAGCTCAATAACATGAGCCTCTGCGCTGTGTCTGCTATCCTCCACGAAACCGATAAGGAGAGCCCGTTCGCACTGCCTGTTGAGAATATCGCGCTTTTCGAGTTCGATCAGAATATTATCCACAAGAATTATTTTGTTCCTTCCAAAGGGATTGATTTTTAGCTGACCAAAGATGTGTTAGGGATGATAAGGAAGCCGACACGAAGTACGAGGACTAAAAACCCGGCAAAGCTTTCCCTGCCGCCTCCGCAGCGGGGAAAGCCCGAAAGAAACGTCATTCAAACAGTTTCAAGTAGGCACCATAGCCCTGTGCATCCATTTCAGCGCGGGGTACAAAGCGCAACGAGGCGGAATTGATGCAGTAGCGCAGGCCGCCTTCCTCCACTGGGCCGTCGTTAAAAACATGGCCCAAGTGGGAATCGGCGTATTTGCTGCGCACTTCGGTTCGCACCATGAACAATGAACTGTCGGCCTTGTTGACAATGAAGCTGCTGTCGATGGGGCGGGTGAACGAGGGCCAGCCACATTCGGAGTCGAATTTGTCCGTGGAAGAGAACAGCGGTTCTCCGGATACAATATCCACATAAATTCCTTCATCATAAGTGTCCCAGTACTCGCCAGTAAAGGCCCGTTCTGTTGCGTCTTTCTGCGTAACATTGTACTGCATCTCGCTGAGTTGAGATTTTAACACGGCCCTGGACGGCTTCTTGTAGTCCTTCCATTCCTCATTCTCCCAAACGGACTCTATAAAGACTTTCCGTCCTGAGCCTTCCGCATAGGAATAATAGCGTGCTGGCTGCTTGCAGTAATAATCCTGATGCTCCTCTTCGGCAAGATAGAAGGGCGCGACAGGCAGTATCTCGGTAACAATCTTTTTGGTAAATATGCCTGAATTCGCCAGATCCTTTTTTGATTGTTCAGCCGTGCGCTTCTCCTCTTTGTTGGCATAAAATACCGCGGTTTGGTACTGTTTGCCTCTATCGTAAAACTGGCCGCCCGCATCGGTGGGATCGATGTTACGCCAGAATACTTCCACCAGCTCCCCGTAAGTGATGATGCTGCTGTCGTAGGTAATCCGCACGGCCTCAAAATGCCCTGTATTGCCTTGGCTTACCTGTGCATAAGTGGGATTTTTCACCGTGCCGCCGGTATATCCGCTCACAACGGCCTTCACTCCTCTGAGTGCCTCAAATGGCGGCTCAAGGCACCAGAAGCATCCTCCCGCGAAAATAGCTTCCTGCTCAACGGCTCCCAGCGCACTAATCGTTAATAAACCCAACAAAGAAATTCCAATGTTTCTTATCATCTTTTGTCTCCTAAACCACCAGATCGCACTGGCAAATCATTTCCTGCCACGGGATCCGGCTCCACGTTTTTCATGGGGGATTTATCCAGCAGGGCTTACAGGATGCCTGTGGAACATTCACTCCCGGCATCAGGCCAGTCCAAAACTGTCCTATTCTTGCTAGCACTGGCAAATCATTTCCCTGCCACTCAATCTGTCCCCACGTTTTTTCATAGGGGTATTTTATCATGGCTGGGCAGGGCTGTACAGGATGCGAGGGGAGTATTAGTGAATTGTAATATTGATGTCCGGTGCCAGAGCTCAGTCTAAAAACTTCCTATCCTTGCTCGCACTGGCAAGCCATTTCCCTGCCGCTGAATCCAGCCCCCACCACTAAATATCTTTCCGGCTGCCATTTCTTCTTTAGCCCGGCCAAATACCGTTCCCGGGCCTGGGTAAGGGCTTCCCCTGCCAGCTCTTCCAGTGGGGAATTGGAATCAATGGGCTGCTGCTTGAGCTCAAACAGAAGCACCTCTCCGGGAGTGGTGTCCCTCCCAAAATTCCGCTTAATCAGCACAATGTCCGCCCGGCCGGAGCCATATTCCCGGTTGCTTTCCACAATGTACTCCGAGCTTAAATAGGCCAATAGACCTAGCATCAGCCCGTGGTAAAAGGTTTCCCCAGCCTTGCGCTGGGCACTCCGGGCATTGCCGCTCCGGGCGTGGCCATTTCTGGCACCTCGGGGAAAGGCCGTGTCGTGGAAGCTGGCAAGCGCAAAAAGTATGCCGCCCAAGCCGTCCTCTATCATAACAGGATTCAGTTCCCTAATACCAGCAATGAAGGTGAGAAAGTCTTCATTCGCCTCTAAATCTTCTTCCAGCCAGGACTTGATAATGGTTTCATAGATGGTTTCCACTTCAAGATTGGGGATGGAAAGGTTGTAGGTAATGTTTCTATGGATTTGCCTTCTTTCAGATGCCTTAAGATAGCCGCCGTGCAGAAGAAAGCTCCAGGCCGTATCCTGGCTGCTGGCAATTTGCGGATAGGCGATGTTCAAGATAACTTCCTTTCGCACCTCTTCCTTCTTCAGCAGGCTCTCAACCACTTTCCGGGATTCCTGCTTGTCCATCTGCATAACGTCGCGAACCAGGCGGTTGTCGCTGGTGTTAATCCAGTAAGGGCGCAGGCC
>MUIB01000060.1 GCA_002084135.1 Spirochaeta sp. LUC14_002_19_P3
GCTTCAATCCTAAACAGCACGTAGGAATCCCGCACATCGGTCTGTGCCCTTTTAGGAACCTCTGTCGCCGTTATTTCCGTCGAGGTGGGAGAAGCACATGCCACCATAGCTACCAACACGGCTGCCAAACATAGCAGCGTAAACAAATTTTTCATCTTTTACTCCTTGTGAAAATATGAAAATGAATATTGAGCACCTCTAAAAACCCCATTTAGTTCTTGACTCGATCTTTTCCGCCGCTCTTAAGTTGTCAAAATGCTCACGTAGCCCGGCTACGCTTAAGCTTTTGCCGCCCGACAAAAAATTTCTTCGTCAATTTTCTAAAGCGGTTTTTTAGAGGTACCCTATTTTTATACGGATGGAACCCATCCATAAGCCGTGGGGTCAATGTTGCATTTCAAGGCTCCGGCTGTTGGCGCGGTGTCAACGCTTTTTACCACGGCTAAATGATAGTCTGTTAAATCCGTCTCATGGCTGATACGGAACAGCACATACGAATCGCGGACATCCGTGCGTGCCTGCTTGGCAATTTCGGTAACGGTGAGAGGATTTTCCGCTGTATTCGCATAGCCCGTAAAAATAAGGGCAGCACACAGCAAGGAATTCCCGCTGGATACACAATTTGTTTTATACATACCTCCTGTGAAACAAAAAAGGGCTCCTCTAAAAACTTGTGAATGCAAGGTTCAGAGGAGCCCATAATAAAAAAACCGGATGTACCAGTTGTTTTTCGAGATGGAGACAGCGCAAAGGCCGCCATGGCGGAAGAATTTCCGCGTTTTGTTTGAGATGTTTGAGAATGAATGTTGTTTACATGAAAAAGTCTAAGAGCTAATGGAGATAGACAGCAAAGAATGGAAGAAAGATTAAGAACAGAACAGAACAGAACAGAACAGAACAGAACAGAACAGAACAGGTTCTGAACTATATCAGGTAAAATACCAGTTTGCGCCGCAAGAATACTCATGCCGCCATAATGGCACACTTCAAACAGCATGTCAACAGGAGCTCCCCATCTTTGAACAGAGAATAAAGGGCACCTCTAAAAACCCCATTTAGTTCTTGACTCGAGCTTTTCCGCCGCTCTTAAGTTGTCAAAATGCTCACGTAGCTTAAGCTAGCTTAAGCTTTTGCCGCCCGACAAAAAATTTCTTCGTCAATTTTCTAAAGCGGTTTTTTAGAGGTACCCTAAACATGGTTCCCTCTGCAATCCTTTTTATGCTTATTTCAGGCATTTCATTCATATAGGGAATGGAATTGTCCCAAATGTAATATTTCACCATTTGACAAGCATTTTTAATTGGGGTATAATTAAAAGAAGGAGAAATCTATGAGTACACATATCGGTGCCCCAAAAGGTGCAATTGCTCCACGGGTGTTGCTTCCGGGCGACCCCCTGCGGGCCAAGTTTATCGCCGAGAAATATTTTGATAACGCCAAGCTCTATAATGAGGTGCGGGGAATGCTGGGTTATACCGGCACTTACAAAGGGGTTGAAATTTCGGTTCAGGGTACTGGTATGGGAATGCCTTCTCACGCCATCTATGTCCATGAACTCATTAATTTTTACGGTGCCAGGAGTTTAATTCGGGTTGGTTCATGTGGTTCTTTGCGGGCGGAGGTAAAAGTCCGCGATATAATTATGGCTCTTAGTGCCTCTACTGATTCGGCCATGCTTGCCGAGAGTTTCAAGGGCATGAACTTCGCTCCAACGGCAAACTGGACGCTGGCGGATGAAGCGATGCGTAGCGCCAAAGCCTTAGGGCTTACCCTTAAGGCAGGCACGGTATTTTCTACGGACAGCTTCTACAATGCAAACACCGAACTCTGGAAGATATGGGCACAATACGGTATTCTTGTGGTAGAAATGGAAGTAGCCGCGCTTTATACTGCGGCCGCCCGGTTCGGGGTGAAAGCTCTTGCTCTCCTAACTGTTAGCGACAGTTTGGTTACCCATGAGGAAACTTCCTCCGAAGAGCGGGAAAAAACCTTTACTGATATGATGGAACTGGCTCTGGAAACGGCCATTAAGGTGGAAATTTAAGAGGAAGGGACTTGCTTAAGGTGCCCTTAACAGCAGTCTTCTGCCGCGGTTATAGCAGTCCTTATTTTCCCGGGAAGAGGAACGGATTTTCCTGCCCGGTAATTTACCCAGACAACTTTTGCATTGCAGGAGGCATAAAGCGTGTTATTGTTATCCCGTATTTCGCACCAGGTTTCATAGCTGCTTTCGCCGGGCTTTCCAACAAAAAAATGACTGGACAGGGCTATCGGGTAGATGGCC
The DNA here is from genome assembly GCA_002084135.1 of Spirochaeta sp. LUC14_002_19_P3. GTDB lineage: Bacteria > Spirochaetota > Spirochaetia > DSM-2461 > DSM-2461 > UBA2779. The sequence continues at coordinate 2,285 of MUIB01000060.1, forward strand.
TGTTTAACAAAAGTACAGGAGGCCGTGATAAGCACTGGTCCAGTGCCGGACTTGCCTCTTATATCTGGCGAGTAACCAATTTTTTCCAGCCAGTAAACATGGGCCTGTTCTGTATATTCAAAGTAGCGGGTGTGGTTGATGTGTCCCAGTGCGTCCATGTGTCTCCAGGGAGGAGTAATGGCGAGGATGTGGACTTTTTTCCCGGAAGGGGGATCGGGTAGTTTCATGTCCGCGAGTGTAATCGAAAATATTCAATTTTACAAGGGGGATTTTTTGTTTTTTCCATTCTTCATTACGGTTTTTTATTTTCTTCTTCCGGTGGCATCGCTTGCTTCGTATTATTTTGCGCTGTTCAATGAATTTCCTCCGTATCTGGTGTTCGGCATTGCCGTAGATGCCCTGCCGGGAACGTTCCTTTATTACTGGTTTATGAACGGCTTTATTACCAGCGCGAGGGTGCGTCTGCTGGATAAACTGGTTGGTTTGCCTGCTCTGATTCGCCTGCACACTCTCGGTGCGATGGGCTGTCTGTTCTGGATAGCGGCGCATTTTTTGCTGAAGGGAATGCCTACGTCCGTTCAGGCATGGTTCGGTTTCAGCGCGGCGATAGTATTTCTGCTACTGGCACTCAGTGCTGTTACTCAGTGGGTGGATATTCCTTTAACTCATCTTCTGAATCTCATTCCGCCTGTTCGGAAATTTCATCAGTGGTCGCACCGGAACACGCAGTATCAGTATCAGCGTCTTAAGCACAACTTTATGGCTCTGGCGGCTATTCTGGTTTATCTGCATATCATATTGAGCAGCATGGCTCAAACCGACAGAAGATTTTTTATTGTCTCGACGGTTTATTTTATGCTGGCCTTCGGCTTATACTGTTATCATAAATTTAGCCGTCCGCTACTTTTGAGAAGCAGGGAGCTATGGGAACTTAAGGGGATACAGGCGGAAAGCGATACGGTTACGGGCCTGGAATTCGCCGCGCTTCCGACAGGAAGATTGTTTAAGTACAGAGGCGGCCAGTTCGGCTTCCTGCGTTTTGTTAGCGGCCGCCTAAGGGGAGAGGAGCACCCTTTTTCCTTTTCATCCCATCCCGACGAGCCCGGACTGTCATTTGCCATCCAGCACGACGGTGATTTTACCAGCCGCCTGCACACGGATGCCGCGATTGGGGACAGGGCTGTTATAGACGGCCCTTATGGGCTCTTTTTTCCAACGGATGCCGCGAAGCCCATGCTCGCTATTGCGGGGGGGATTGGCATTGTCCCCTTTATTAGCATTTTCAAAAACCTCCAGCGCAGGCCAGTCGTGGAACCGCTTTGCCTGTTCTGGCTGAACAGAAGCGAAAATACAATGTTTCAAACCGATATGCGGAATTTTCAGTCCATACCCGGTGCCGAGCTTGAACTTTTTTCCCGCCGGGATGGCAGGCCGCTTACTCTGGAGCGTCTGCAAAGTGTTCCTAATTTACGCAATCTGGAGATTTTTATCTGCGCTTCCAGGCCGCTAACGAAAACCATTCTTGGCCTGCTAAAGCAGGCGGGGGTACGGCGGGGGCGGATTCATTATGAGCTGTTTTCGATGTGAGTAGGTGAAGGGGGATTGCCGCCAGTGTTTTATCGGGCAATAATCGCATTGCTTTTCCTGTTGCCATAACAAACTGCTTAATGTATGCTTACAAAAAGCAGAATTACAGACAAAGGGCTTTCCCCATGAAATATTCGCGCCGCGGTTTATTGTTATTTTTTCCTGTGCTCTGGCTAACTGTATCGGCGGCTTTGAATGCGCAGCATCTGCCGGGCACCCACTGGAAACAGCGGGAAACGGAGCATTTTGTTGTTATCTATCCAGACACTCTTTCCGATGATGCGGCTGCGCTGGCCGTGGTTTTGGATGAGGTGTATAAAACCATAACGAGTGAACTGCCTCCTAAGCATCCGAAGAAAAAGTGGCCTCTGGTGCTTACCGATATGGGTGTAATTTCCAACGGTTATGTTACGCTGATGCCCCGGCGAAGTGTATGGTATAACACTCCGGGGGAAGATTTTACCTCCGTTTCGGATTGGTGGATGATGCTGGCGCGGCATGAGGGCCTGCATTTGGGCCATTTCGATTTTGCTGACCAGGGACTTGGCCGCTTTCTGCATATTATAGCCGGTGAGCTGGGCTGGGGTGCCGCCCTGGTATTCGGTTTGCCCAGTTGGCTTTTGGAAGGTGATGCAATTTATTCCGAAACCTATTATTCAGGGGAAGGCCGGGGACGGGATCCGCTGTTCAGGCAGGAAATGGCTCTGATAGCCGGGGAGAATCCCAAGTATCACCGCATTGCAAATCCATCTTACCGGGAGCATCATCCCAGTGTTTATCATTTGGGTTATGAGCTTGCCTTGTGGATTCGGCAAAAATACGGCGATGAGGCTATGCAGGAGGTTTACAGACGCGCGGCACGAACAGGGCTGCCGATTATCGGTATCGATGTGGGTATGATGAAAGCAACGGGCAAGCATCCCCGTGAGATATTCGATGAAATGATTCAAAACCTCAACAAGAAAACTCAGGCCTTGAAAGAATCCGTGGACTGGACTGAAGCGGAACTTATAAGCGAAGCCAACACGGTTTATACCACCATTGATCCTCTTTATATCGATTCGGAGAATTCCGCGGGCGAAACTGTGTTTGTCCGCCGTACAAGCCTGGCCAAGGCACCGCGGATGGTACAAATTTTACCCGATGGCAGCAGTAAAAACAGCATCCGCCTCCCGCGTTACGGCAGAGTATCAATGACACGGCTTGAAGATACCGGGCGGGGCAAGCCGGGTTATCGCGTTCTCTGGAACTCAATCCGCCGGAATCCCAGCTTTAACGCAAGCAGTGTGAGCGACCTTACTGTTGTTGACTTAAATGAAAAGGGCGGAATTATCCGACGTTTTCACCCGGTTAAATCCAGCCGCTATTTGTACCCGGCTATTTCTCCAAACGGTGAAAAAATGGCGGCGGCGGAAATGGTGCGCGGCGCGAACAGCCGTTTGGTAATTCTGAATGCGAAAGACGGCGCGGTGCTGAATACGCTGGAACTGAATGTGTCCGAGAGTGCCGCCTATCCCTTCTGGTCGGCGGATGGGGAGAGGGTGGTGTTTTCTGTTCGATCCGATGCCGGCAGGCGGATTGCCGAATGGCGGATTGCTTCGCCTGAGCTGCAATGGCTTACGCCGCTGTCCATGGAAACGGTGAAAACACCGGTGTACGCGCCCGATGGGCGGACGGTTGTCTATTCCGGAAACCGCGGGGGCTTTGAGGCTCTGTGGGCGCTGGATATTGATTCTCTGGAAACCACATTGGCCGCCCGCCGGTGGTTTTCCGCCTCTTCGCCTTATGTTTCTCCTTCCGGGGAATGGTTGTACCTTGTCGAATATTCCAGCGCCAAAGGGGAACGGCTTGCCCGTGTACGGTTTCCGAACTCCAAAGGCAATGCCTTGGAGCCGGAGGAGGTCAGCCCCCAAAAAACGGCAAACAGCATGGATGAGCAGGGCAGATCGATTCCCGATGCGGCACTGCGCGATCCTGAAAACAGGGAGGCGGTGGTAGCTCAGGGCAACGAGGATTTTCCAGAGTCCGACTACAAGCCGGAAGCGGTGAACATTCACACTTGGGGTTTTCTCAGGTTTAATATTGACGCAGTGTCGGGGGTGGCTGGCGGAGCTTTGAATGCGAGTTCTCTGGATTTGTACAACGATAGTATTATGGCCAATCTTCTCCGGCTGGGTGTGCAGTCGAGGAATATCCTCAACACGTTTTCCTGGGATTTCGGGGCGAGTTATGATACGGTAGAGGTGAGCCCGGGAGCGTATATGAGAATGAATTTTACTGGCATACGCCCCAATTTTTATCTGGAAAGCAACTATATGCGGCGCCGAATTAATACGGATAGTTCCTTTAATTATCTGGATGCCATGGCCGGGCTGCGCTTTCCAGCCAATTTATCCCGCGGGGGAATATGGTATCATACACTGGTATTCGATGTTTCCGGCGGTGTAAAATGGCTGGATAACATACAGCCGGAGCCGAAACCGGCCGCACGCTATGCCGTGAGCTGGAATCTTCTCCGCCCTGGCTCCAGAAGGGCGGTGAATCCTGACTGGGGCATACGGCTGGTGGGAGCCTACACCCATATTCCGCCAGCCAATGGTGATATGATTACTGGCAAGCTTTCTCTGTATATGCCGGGAGGGTTGCGCAATACTTCATTAAAACTCAGCGGCGGCCTGGAGCGCAATACCTGGGAATTTTCCCCTCTTTTGGGGAAGGCTCGTGGTTATTCCTGGGAAAACCCGGAATTCATTCTGCTGGCATCGGCAGATTATGAGTTCCCGCTCCTCTATCCCGATGTGCCTTTTGGAGCAGTTTTCTTCCTTCAGCGCATTCGTATGGGTTTGCACAGCGATTTCTCCTGGCTCGGCGATGCCCTGTTAGACAAGGGACCTCTGATTCCCCGATGGTCTACCGGTGCCACTCTTACTCTGGATTTTACTGCCTTCAACAACTTCCCCGGTCTGAGTTTCGGGATGATGCTGAACTATTTGTGGCATGAGAACAAATTTGTCTTCGGTGTTATATTTATGGATTTGCCGCTGTTTTAAGGGGCGGAACAGGGGATTTGTTTTTCGTATCAGCACCCAAAAGCCTCCGCAAGCCCCAAGAGGCTTGCGGAGGCAGTATTTCAGCGGAAAACTTTCCGAATATGGCCATCCCCAACTACATACATATTATCGTCTGCATCAATGGTAAGCGTCATATAACTAAGACTCGCTTCTACCCCGATTCCATCCGTATTATTTTGATTGCCGTCGCCAGCAAATGTGCTTACTGTCCAAGCCGATTTATCCGCATTGGGACTCAGCATTCTTATCCGATAATTACTATAATCCGCAACAAATATATTACCGGCTTTATCAAGAACAAGAGATGAAGGCTTATTAAATTGAGCCGTTCCGCCCGCCCCGTCCACATATCCGGCTGTACCGGTTCCCGCTATAGTGCTTGAAGTATAGCCGTTTGTGCCGGGAGTGAGCTTCCGGATTCGATGATTATTCGTATCAGCGACATATATTATACCGGCACTGTCTACAGCTATACCTCGCGGTGAATTGTATTTAGCCGCGGTACCGACACCATCGGCAAACTCGCCGGTTCCATTGCCAGCTATGGTGCTTACGGTATAGGTTCCGCTAGCTATCTTTCTTATGCGGTGATTATCGGTATCAGCAACATAGATATTTCCACTACTGTCAATGGCTAATCCTTGTACCCATTCAAATTGTGCAGTGGCTGCCGCACCGTCTTCAAATCCATTGCCGCCGCTTGTAATATCCGCAGGAGTAAAGGCCGTTTTATCAGCATTGGGGGTAAGTTTTACTATTTTACTATCTGTTTGCGCGGCATAAAGTGCATTATTATGAAATATTATCGTAGTCGCCCAGAAGTCAGCAGAAACATTGGTGACTGTTCCATTCTTGTCAACTTTTAACAGACCTAAAGAAAGCGTTCCATAATCTGCTCCGCATGGATCCGCTATATACAGCATCCCATCGTTGTCAACCGCTATACCACTGCCGCCCATATTATCCTCAATAGTCCGCACGGCTTGAGACACCTGATTTTCCACTGTTTTGCCAAAACTGCCCGCACCGGCGTTATTATTCGTTGTGTCCTTTACCAAATCCGCAGCTATGGAAATTGTTACCTGCTGAGTGGGGTAAACCAGCAGGGGTATCTTTATGTTTATTATCGAGGCATCGGTACTGTCTATTTCCGCGCTGGTTACCGGTGTTGCCGTTCCACTGTCCACTCTTACCGTAATACCAGCGGCCAGGGCGGTATTATCCGCCGCGTTAAGAACCAGATTCTGGTTGAAGCGCAGCTTGTAATCGCGGTCCAGTTCGCGGATGGTATCCTGCTCGGCCCGCAGTGTCGGCGGGGTGTCTGTTACGGTTATGGCACTAAGGCTGGCGGCGGCGTTTTTATTGCCCGCCGCATCCTGCACCATGTCTGCGGCTATTGAAAACACAACGGAAGCCCCTCCAGTGAAGCGGGGGAATTCAATGTTGATGACGGTACTGTCCACAGCATCTATAGAGGCACTCTGCACGGCCATGGCATTGCCGCTGTTTACGGTGTAAGTAATGCCTGCGGCCAAAGCGGTATCGTCGGCAGCCGCCCGGCTCAATTCTTCCGTGAATTTGAGCTTGAATGTCTCCATAATATCATCCAGTGTGTTCTGGGAAGCATCAAATGTTGGCGGAGTGTTGTCGGTAATGGTTAAGGTAAGGGTGTTAGCGGCATTGCTGTTGCCACTATTTTCAACCAAACCCGCGGCGATGGTGAAGACAACGTCATCTCCGGCGGTGAAGGGGGCGGCAAAGGTAACTTCTACATTGTTGCCGCTTATTGTTGCCGTTGCTACGGCGCTTGAAGTGCCGCCGTTTACGGTGTAGGTTATGCCCGCGGCCAGAGCGGCATTATCCGCAGCAGACAAGGTGAGTGCCGTATTGAATTGCAGCGTATAGCTGGTATCCGCATCGCCGAGTTCATTCTGGGCACTGGCATCCAGCAGATAGGGAAGAGCCGCATTTTTAATAACAATTCCGGTTATGCTTTCGGCGGCGTTTTTATTGTCCGCACTGTCTTTAACCAGATTGGCGGCGATGGAAATATCCACGGAGGCATTTGCGGCAAAGCTGGAGGCAAAGGTGATGGTGATGAGCGAGGCATCCGTGCTGTCTATGGATGCGCTGTTCACCGCAGTTGAAGTGGTACCGCCGTCTGTGGAGAAGGTTATACCAGCTGTTAGAGCGGCTTCTGTGTTTACCAGTGTTAATTCTTCACTAAAGCGGATAATATACGAAGTTTGGTTGCTGTCCAGGCCGTCCTGCTGGGCTTGGGGCAACAGTTTTGGCGGGGTGGCGTCGGTTACGGTTATGGCATTAAGGCTGGCGGCGGCGTTTTTATTGCCTGCCGCATCCTGCACCATGTCTGCGGCGATGGTGAAGACAACTTCATCTCCGGCGGTGAAGGGGGTGGCAAAGGTAACTTCTACATCGTTGCCATTTATTGTTGCCGTTGCTACGGCGATTGGAGTGCCGCCGTTCACGGTGTAGGTTATGCCCGCGGCCAGAGCGGCATTATCCGCGACAGACAGGGTGAGTGCCGTATTGAATTGCAGCGTATAGCTGGTATCCGCATCGCCGAGTTCATTCTGGGAACTGGCATCCAGCAGATAGGGAAGAACAGCATTATTAATAACAATTTTGGTGATGCTTTCGGCGGCGTTTTTATTGCCCGCCGCATCCTGCACCATGTTTGCGGCTATGCTTATGACAACGGAATCGTCCAGGGCGAGAGTGCCCGTGAATTCAATGTTGATGACGGTACTGTCCGCAGCATCTATGGAGGCACTCTGCACGGCCACGGCACTGCCGCTGTTTATGGTGTAAGTAATGCCTGCGGCCAGGACGGTGTTGTCTGCGGCGGCCAAGGTTAAGGCTTCATTGAAGCGAATCTTCCAGGTGGTGCTTTCGGGTTCGATGGGGTCTTGAGTGGCCAGCAGCGTTGGGGCTGTTGTATCCTCATCCTCAGGGGGATTGTCTGCTGTATTAGCGCAGCTTAAAAGCACTGCAAGGCTTATTGCCGGAAGAATGAGCTTGAAACTGATCTTCATAATGTACTCCTTGAGTTGATATGATTTGAATATAAGGATGAATGCGGTTTGTGTCAAAGGGAAACGGATTTGTTTTCCAATATGGTAAGTGCCCAAAAGCCTCCGCAAGCCCCAAGAGGCTTGCGGATGAAGGGCACCTCTAAAAAACCCATTTAGTTCTTGACTCGATCTTTTCCGCCGCTCCTTAAGTTGTCAAAATGCTCACGTAGCTTAGGCTAGCTCCGCTTTTGCCGCCCGACAAAAAATTTCTTCGTCAATTTCCTAAAGCGGTTTTTTAGAGATACCCTTGAGTCCGGCACTAAGGGCCGGACTAAGCCGGACTAAGGAGAGGAAGCACGGTTTCAGTACCGAGGATGTGAAGGAAGTTTATAAGACGGGGGCCTTCATCTTTGGCTATAAGGAGCTGGTAGACAGCGCGGAAGAATTCAGCGGATTCAAGCTGATTGGTTTGGATAATCTGGTACATGAGTTTGGAAAAGTCTTTTTCGGGGATTTTTCCGAGCTGCTGTTCAGAGAGGTGGCGGAGCTGGAGGACGGCGGCGGCGAGTTCCGGGGCAAGGGGGATGGGGGGCGTTTCGGGGCTGCGGAGGCTGAATCGGAATTCTTCAGGGGCAAAGTCGCATACCCAGTTCCAGGCGCATTCAGCGCGTTTGGTTAGCTTGAGAATGTCCCGGGGGGCGAGCGGGTTAATGTGTTCCAGAGCCTTGCCGATGTTGCCGGAATGAATTTGGAGCAGGACGGTGAGATGACGGATCTGGATTTGGGCGGGCTGGGTTTGGGGAATATGGCTTATCTGAGAGAGTTCATAGGTACGGGCATCTTTCTGCCATTTGTTGAGTTTTTTGGGGTTGTCGGGCTTGTTGAAGTAGGAGCGTTCGAGTTTGTCGTAGTCTTCGTAGATTTTGAATATATCCAGGTCGAAACTGATGGCGAAATCGGTGTTGGGACGGGTGCCGGCGAAGAGGTAGCGCACAACTTCGGGCTGGTAATAGCGCAAAACATCGGAGAGCGAGACGACTTCACCGGATGAGGAGCTGAGTTTGCCGCTGCCGCCTTTAACGCGAACGAATTCATACTGAAAAGTAACAGGAGCTTCGCATTTGTAGACTTCCCCGGCTATTGTCCGGGCGGTGTCGAAACTGCCGCCTTCGGTGTGATGGTCTTTTCCGGCTGGTTCAAAGTCTACTTTTTCATGGTGCCAGCGCATGGGCCAGTCTATTCTCCAGGGGAGTTTTACGGCTCCGGTGCTGCGGAGGTCTACGGTTTCGGTATTTCCGCAGGAGCTGCATTCATAGCGGATTCCATATTCGCCATCGCGGTTTTTTACTTCGGTGGTGTCGCGGTGGCACTGAGTGCAGAAAACGCTCAGGGGCTGCCAGTCTTCGGGCAGGGGGGCTGTGCGATGGGCGTTGAGGAGCTGGCGGATGGTGTCTTTTTTATCCAGAGCGGTTTTCATTTCTTCAGCATAGTGCGATGCGCGGTATCGGCTGGCCTGGTAAATATACTCGGGTTCTATGCCCACTTTGGGTAGAATGGCTTCGAGGTTTTTTTCGTTGCGGGCGGCATAGCTCTCTTCGCGTCCTAAAACATCGGGAACACAGGTGATGGGTTGGCGGAGGTATTGGGCGAGGTATTCCTGCCGGGGCATGTTGGCGGGAACTTTGCGAAATACATCGTAATCGTCCCAGGAATAAATAAATCGAACCTTGCGGCCTCTGTCCCTGAGTGCCCGAACGACGAGCTCTACGGAAATAATTTCGCGGAAGTTGCCAATGTGCACGGTTCCAGAGGGTGTTATGCCCGAGGCGCAGACATAGTGCTCCTTCTCTCCCCGTTCACGGATGATTGTGTCGGCGCTAATGTCGGCCCAATGGCTGGAAAGCGGTTTATCATTCATTCTGTTTAACAGGATAACTGTTTTGGGGCACTTTGTCCACTGGTACGGGAGGAAAAATGGAAAGGTGGGAAAATACCCTTCTCGTCAGAAAGCCAAAAACTTGCCATAATTCCCGACAATAACAGGGTTGTCCTTCAGAAAGCTATTTGCTATACAGGTGGCAACTTTATTTAAGGAGGTCTTGAATGTCAAGACACATTAAAATGGTGCTGATTGTTCTTGCCGCTTTAGCCATGAGTGCTAATCTGTGGGCCGCTGGCTCCCGTGAGGCAGGTACCATTATCGCTATCGACGGCTCCAGCACTGTTTTCCCCATTACCGAAGCGGTTGCGGAGGAATTTCAGATGGAATCGGATGCACGGGTAACCATTGGGGTATCCGGCAGCGGCGGCGGATTCAAGAAGTTCGCCCGCGGTGAAATTGCCATAAGCAATGCTTCCCGCGCGATTAAGCCGTCCGAGATTGAAGCCTGTGCCGAAAACGGCATAGAATTCATTGAACTGCCGGTAGCCTTCGACGGCATCGCCGTTGTTGTTCACCCCGAAGCCGACTGGGTTAATTCCATGACGGTGAAGGAGCTTAAAATGCTCTGGGAGCCAGCCGCGCAGGATAAAATTATGCGGTGGAATCAGATACGCCCCGAATGGCCCGATGAGGAAATCCATCTCTTCGGTCCCGGCATTGATTCCGGCACCTACGACTACTTTACCCTGGCCATTGTTGGGGAAGAGCATTCCAGCCGCGGAGATTTTACTTCCAGCGAAGACGACAATGTTCTGGTACACGGCATATCCAGCGATAAACTGGCCCTGGGCTTTTTCGGCCTGGCCTATTACACCGAGAATGCCGACAAGCTCAAAATTGTCCCGATTAGCGATGAAGATGATACGAACGGCGCTGGAGCTATTGTTCCAACTCTCGAAACGGTGGCCGATAGCACCTATCAGCCTCTTTCCCGGCCTCTCTTTCTCTATGTCAGTACCAAAGCCGCCGAACGGGAAGAAGTGAAAGAGTTCATAGAATTCTATCTTGCCGAAGGCCGCGAGCTGGTTCAGGAAGTAGGCTACATCCCCCTGCCAGACAAGGCTTATGCGCTGGTGGAGCAACGCTTTACAAGCATGAGAACCGGTTCTGTTTTCAGCGGTTCAAAAGTTGGCGTTACTATTGAGGAGCTTCTTCAGTAAAGGGCACCTCTAATTTAACATGTTCAGCAGCAATGCCGAACCTATCGCAGTAAGGGGCACCTCCAAGGTTTATCCTTTCTGCGGTTTTTTTTCGTCTTTTTCCCTGCCAAAAATCCCTTTATTCCATCACTTTGCGTAATGCCGCGTGTACGGTGCCTTTCTTGCCGTCCATAATAATGTCCAGCGGTTCGGGGAAGATGCTGTGCCGCACTGTGCCTTCATCGCTGGAGGCATCTTTCAGAATGTTCCAGCTTATGAATTCCTCATCGCCGCTCAGGGATACATGGGCATACCCTACTCCCAGAGCGACAAGGTTGTGAAAGAAGTGGGAGCCCTGCGAGGGTTCGGGGTCTTCGTGGCCGCGTATGACTTCAACGATGAGTTTGGCCTGGCGAACTTGGGTCCAGGAAACCGGTATGCCGAGGAACTTGTCACGGCTGCCCCAGCGGCCAGGCCCTATAAGGATGGCGTTTCGGCCTTCGGCCGCGAGCTGTTCGGTAAGCGCGGCCACCTTCTCCCTTACGGCTTCGGTTTCCATCGGGCTGTAGAGTTCCGGGTCTATCCAAACGACATCGTGAATGCCGCTGATAACTCCATGCCCAAAAGCCCGCTTCGAATGAAGCAGCAAGAGGTTGTCTGAAGGAAGTACGGATATGGTATCAAGAGAACCGCTCTGGGGAATAAGGGGGCGAACCTGAAGCAGGGAGAATGTGGCCTCCTGGGGGATATTTCCTTTCCAGTCCAGGGCAAATTCCAGCTCCACGGGTATGCCCATGGCGGCACTGCATAAGCGCAGGAGATAGCCCAGCAGCGGTGCCAGGGGCAGCCAGTCGTAGGCGAGTATGTCCCGGAAATCCACCACCCGCGGGCCGTAGAATTCCGTGCCGTCCACGATGCGGTGGCCAATGGCATCCCAGGTGGAAATAATGTGGCCGAGTACGCCGAGTTTTTCCGCGTCTCTTATGCTTAGGCGCGTTAGGGTGGCACTGTCGCCCTGGAATAAATCCATCCCTTTTACGGCATCTTCCCCGCAGTTTATTGCCCATAAATTTTTCTGACCCTTTCTCCAGCGGTCTTCTTCGGTGCCCCATGGAATAGAGGGGAAATGGGGACAGAACATGAAGCCCCGGTCGCCTTCAACAACGGATCGGCCCAAACCAGCGGCTATTCGGGAGGCTCCATCTTCCCGCTCCATGGGGCCGATGGGGTAGAAGTTGAGCGATTGAGCGGTGCCGGACAGGCGTGGAAACCAGTAAGTGCCGTACTGCCGTCCGGCGGCACGCTGGATTACCACGGCCATTTTTTCTTCATCGCGGCCTACGCCCAGGGCCTCCCGATAGCGGGCGGCCTGAAGGGAATAGGTGCTGGCCCATACCAGTTTAACCGCACTGAACAGCATGTTCAGCCGTTCATCTTTCCCGGCGGGGGGTACCATGTAGGTGTCGTACACTCCGGCGAAGGGAATGGACTGGGAGTCTTCCAGCAGGGTGGATGAGCGCACGGCCATGGGGCCGGCTTCCCGCTCAAGGTATGTGCTGAGTACCTGGCGGAGGGTTTCATTGATTGGCGCATTCAGGAATTCCCGGCGCAGTTCTTCGTCGCTGGAGTATGAATCCAGGGGGAATTTGTTTTCGTCCATGAATTTATCAAACTCGCCGGTGGCAATAATGAGGGTGTGGGGGATTTCCACGGTAAGGGGGGAAAATTTCTCCTGGAAGTGTATTGCGCTGAGCAGGGCATTAAAAAATGCCAGCCCCCTGCCTTTCCCGCCCAGAGAACCGCTTCCATAACGGATAACGGAACCCGGTGTGCCGGGGGCATTGAAACTGAAATCGATTAGCCGACCGCGGTGGCGGGTTTCCCGCAGTTCTCGCAGGGTTTTGGCCAGGAACTTCTTTCTTTCGGACGCATCAGGAAAATCTTCCATACGGACTTTCCTGATGCGATCGGCGGCGTTGTATTCGCCGCGGGCGGCCAGCCAGCGGGAGAATTCGTTGCGGTCGGCATGGAATAAAAATATCTCTTCGGGGAGGGTGTGGAGAACCTGTTCCAGCTCCCGGAGGGTTTTAACCCGATGTATTTCCCGTCCCTCCTTATCGTGAAAGATAAAGTCTCCAAAACCCAGTTCTTTCAGAATGAAGCGCCGTATGCCCTGATGGAGGTTGGCGGCAAGTTTGCATTGAAACTGCGCACCGTGCTTTTCGGCTTCCGCAGCCATGGAATTATCCGAGGATTGAAACAGCACCGGCACACCGATTCCCATTTCCCGGAACCTGTCTATAAGGGAAAATCCCGCCCGGATGTCAAACTGTTCATCCCTCATAAAGGATATGTCCGAAACAATGCCAATGAGGGCATCGCGATAGGTTTTCCCCAGTTCTATGGCTTCATTCCAGTCCCGGGCGAGAAGCACTTTGGGACGGGTGCGCATCCGCCAGTACTTGTCTTTGTCGTTCATTTCTTCGGCAATAAGGCGCTGGGTAAGGGTAAGCATTTCACTGTAAAGAAGGGGGAGATAGGCGGAATAGAAGGGCACGGAATCCTCCACGACAAGAATTACCCCTACCCGGCCTCCTTTGGTATCGCTGGGGGCGTTGCGTAAATCCTCTATGTACTTAATCATGGCCAACAGGAGCCGGGAATCGCCTGTCCATACGAAATGGGAATCTATCCATTCTCGCTCAAGGAGCATGGAGGTGGTAATAAGTTCGCTTTTGGAGGAAAACAACATCAGCACGGCTATGCCGGGATGGGTTTCTTTGGCCTGTTTTGCCAGCTCAGCGGGGCTTATGTCTCCGGTGCGCCTGCCGATAATCATTAGCTCAAAATTTTCCTTGCGGAGCAGCTTCAGAGCTTCCTCTCCATCGCTTACCGTAGTAATTCGCGGCACGGTAGTAAGATTCAGCTGGTGGTATTCGCCAACAATCTGATCGGTAAGTTTGGTATCGTGTTCCAGTATCCAGGCATCGTACTGCGGCAGCACCAGCAGAATGCGGCGTATGCGCTTGCGCATGAGTTCCTGGAAGGCATCGTCTCCATATTTCATTTTGTCGAATATGGGTTTGAAATCTATGGTATCCATTGCCATATCATAACCTCATTATCAGTTCCAGTATGCCGCCGCCTGGATTTTGCCGTTAATTCAAAAATATTTACCTGCGAATTAACTGCCGAACGAGGCGGGCAGATTAAGTTCTTTGCGGTATTTGGCCACTGTTCTCCGGGCAATCTTTATGCCTCGTTTCTGAAGAAGATTGCATAATTTCTGATCGGATATTTTCTGATCGCCGTCTGTGCTGATTAGTGTTTTGAGTATTTCTTTTACCGCGGTTTTGGAGAACGGTGAACTTGATTCCGCCGTGCCGGATATGGAATTGGTAAAGAAGTATTTCAGCTCAAAGATTCCCCATTCCGTTTGAATATATTTATTTGTGGTTATGCGGGATACAGTTGCTCCATGTACGCCGGTTTTTTCGGCAATGTCTTTCAGTATAAGGGGTTTAAGATGACGCGGTCCTCCAATGAAGAAGTCGCGCTGGGATTCTACAATGGCCTGAGCGGTTTTCAGCAGGGTGTTGTCCCGCTGCGTGAGGCTGTTAATAAAGTATTGGGCCTGCTGTGAATAGTCTTTTATGCGGCGTGTTGTTTCTTTATTGTTGGAAAATCCGTCTTTGAGTTTTTCAAATTCAGGGTCTATGCGCAGAATGGGCAGCACTTCATCGTTGAGTGTTAATACCGGTCCGCTGTCTGTGTGCTTTACTATTAAATCGGGGATAATGTAGGGGATGGTTTCACTGTTGTATAATCGTCCGGGGAAGGGGTTAAGCAGGCGGATGTAGCTGTTGAGCTCTTCCCAGTCTTCCGGGGATGCATCCAGTGCGGCGCGTGCTTCATCGAATTTCTGGTTTTCCATAAGCGGCAGGGACTTATCTATAAAAGGGTTAAACTGTTCGGGTGCATCGCCGCGTATTTCCGCCTGCACTTTCAGAGATTCCCGCCAGTCCTTGCAGCCGCATCCTATGGGTTCCAGGCGATGAATCAGTCTGAGAATGGCGGTTATTACTTCATTGTCTATGTTTTCCAGCACGGATTCGGGTGTTTCAAGGTGAAAGCCGTCGCCGTCGAGATTCCAGATAATCCGCTCGGCAAGATTGCGGGTGTTTTCACTAATGTTCAGATAGCCAAGCTGTTCGATGAGATGCCCGCTCAGGGATTCTTCCCGCGACACCGTTCCCTCAATGAAGCGCTGTTTGCTGTCCGAATCTCCTTTGCTGGTTGGCTGATACCCAGGATCGGAACTGTTTTGAAAGGGGTCTGAATCGGCTATCTGGCTGGTGTAAACCCGTGATTCTTCCGCAGGCTGCTCGTCTATTTCTCCTGCTTCACGCACAATTTCCAGAGCAGGATTTCTTTCTGCTTCCTGATGTATGGTTTCCCTCAGTTCAGCGATGGGCATGGCCATCAGCTTGATCGATTGTATCAGCTTCTGAGACATTACCTGTTTTTGAGTAAGTTTCTGACTTGCTTCCAGGTGCTGAACCGGTCCCGACAAATATATCTCCTTTGCGGCTGCCTTGAAACAGCCCCCTATGCTGTTAAGGATATATTCTTTTTACAAGAATGTACACCAGGTGCGTTAGGAATTGAAGGGATGCGCAAGCGGCAGGGCTGTATTGTATTAAGGGCACCTCTAAAAAACCCCATTTAGTTCTTGACTCGAACTTTTCCGCCGCTCTTAATTTGTCAAAATGCTCACGTAGCTTAAGCTTTTGCCGCCCGACAAAAAATTTCTTCGTCAATTTCCTAAAGCGGTTTTTTAGAGGTACCCTTAACAATAATTGTTCTTTTCTGCAATCCTCTTTTGCCAATGCGTGGGCATCGTGGAGGCTGTGCGCTTCTTTACG
>MUIB01000116.1 GCA_002084135.1 Spirochaeta sp. LUC14_002_19_P3
ACCATACTCCAATCCTCAGTCTCAATAGCCTTCGCATACGCAAAGGCTTCCAACGCATTCCGTTCATTCAAACTTTTAAGCCCATAGGCCGCAGCAAGCTGAGTCGCTACATTCATATGCCCAAAACTCGCTCTGGCCGTTTCCATGGCCTGTCCCAAATCCTGCACTTCAATGCCATCCCTATAGGCCTCATGTGCCAACAACACCGCCATATCAAGATTACTCTTTCCCGAAGCATTCAAATCCATGTAGCGCACACCATTAGACAAAACAGTATGGCCGTCATAATCCTGCCCCGTTCCGATACGCACCTTCACCTTGCCCGAAATAATATCATCATAGGTATCCCGCAGTGTCGTATCCTCTTTGTCAAGGCCCATGGCCGAATAGAGCGTTCGCATTCCCTCGGTAATATCCTCATCAAGCTCAGCCTTCCTTATCTCATTGTTCACCTGGTAAGCCTCAATGCCCTTCATGGCCGATGCTATTGTCCCAATGCCGAAATTATGTCCCCCGCGTCCTATGCCCAAACTGGAGCCGTCTTTGCTCAGTCTCAGTTCCAACAGACCCACATTCGTTTTGGAAAAGTCCCCCAATAAGCCGGGTTTTTGCTTTGAACCCATAAAGAAGTCCGAAAAGCTCAGTATATTCAATGTTGTACTTCCAGTCAATGCATATTCAAAGCCTGCTGTTACCGTTGTGCCTATCAGGTTATTCAATAACTTGCCATTATCCAGAACATCTCCCACAAAGCCGGTAAGATTAACCTTGTCCAGGCCGAACTGCACAAAACTTCCTGCCATGCTGGCCGCAATGTTGCCAAGATTAATGCCCTTGACAAAGGCTTCCCCATCGAAGGAAATACCGTTGCCGTCAAACCTCACCGCATTAATGGTGCTCGTTGCTACCTGGCTCCCCAGGGCACGAACTCCCACTAGAGCGGTTTTGGCTATTACTCTTGCTTTATCAAATACACCCGCGCCAATTGCTCCTATAGCACTTGAAGCAATAGCCGAAAGGGCCTTTTTCCCAAAGCTCTCCAGAGACTGTTCAACTGTCCGGTAGCCAGTGGCCATATCAAGCGTGGTAAAGAGTAAATCATCAGAAAGATTGATACCCACTGAAAGTGCTATAAGCCCGACGGAGACGCCAGAGCCCATTCCAATGGTTGCAACACTTGCAACAACAGCAGCCGCGATATCACCTACTGTCCGAAGCGTTATCGCCTTAAACTCCATCCCCCGGTCGTCCCACAGTTTCTTTTCATAGAAGGGCTTGCGCATCTCCGATTCAGCATAGGCCTCAATCTTCTGATGCTGCATGAGCATTCCGTAAATCCGGCCCTGTTCGCCCGAACCGGGGAAGCGGACATTCTTCCGCCACTGCGATAGGCTAATCTCCGGATCCGGATTGTTTATAAACACAGGTTCATAGCCTATATGGGCACTTAATTCCCCGCTGTTAATTTCGTTGTACCGAAAATCTACACGCTCACTCTCGCTTAATGCCTCCCTGGAGGCACGAAGTTTGTCATACGCATCCTTATTCAGATACTCTCCCTCTTTCCCGGTTTTCTGCGAAACATACACACGCTCCCCGTTCCCGAACACCCGTATCTGTTCATCTTCCAGAGCCTTCATGGCCCTGTCCAAAAGAGCCTGAATGCCCATCGAGCCAAGTTCCTCAATAAGGGCATCGCTTACCGGAACCGCCTCCATCTTCAAGTCCGGCAGATGCGCATCATAATACTTATAGCCCTCAATAACATGATCCTCATAAGTATTACCCCATAGCGTGGACATTACCAGGGTGTTCTTAATGAAGTTATTTCCCGAACGGCGAAACTGCTTATCGGCAAGCGTCTGCCGTATGCTTTCAGCATAGTCGGCATTGGCATCTGCCACACTCTTGTCCAGGCCTGCTACGGCCTCATCCAGAGTGTCCAGCATCCGTTCATACTGCACCAGGGCCATTCGTGCTGCAAGCTCCTCATTCTCTGCGGTCTGGAACTCCCGTATCTTGTTCAGCATCTCCCCTGTTACATAGGGGTTCCGTCCCAAACTGGTAAGAATCTTTGTCTCAATGGCTCCGATACCGTCTTCCAGTCCCTTGGCATTTTCCAGCAGGGTGGAGAGCATGGTTCGGTTAAGAATTCTTCCCATGAAGTTGTCTAAATCGGGTAAAGCAGGGAGGTCGGGCATAATGAAGCGGCTGGTTTCGGCTATGGCTTCCTTTGCGGACATGCCCACGCGGGTTAGGATATCTTCGTCTCCAACATGCACGGCCTGTTCGGTTATATCCGATACCCACTGGTTCTTTTTGGTCAGGAAATTTTCATACTGCAAGTCCCAGGCCTTCACGCCGTCCTGTAAGGTTTTCTGAAAATCCTTCTGCCACTGAACATGTTCCTTATTCATCTTTATCTCGGCCAGCTTCCACTCAATATTTCCCCGTGCAAGCATGGCTGTCATTTGGTTCTGCCAGGTTTTATGGCGTCTGTCTCCCTCGGCTATGAGGAGGTCCATTTCCTTGTCGCGCACGCTCTGGTAGGCTGTCATGCGGGCGTTCAGGTATGCCTTTAGTTCCTCCATCATTTTGGGAAGCTGCTGGCTGGAGCCCAGCTCCACCATCTGGGCGCTGCCGGACTTCAGCGTTTCAAAAAGGGAGCTGTCCTGCTTCCATTTATCGCCCAGCACATCCCGCGCATTGTACAGGGGGGAGTTCCAGGCATTCGCTGCCGCATTAGCATAGCGCTCTCCGGCGCGGTAGGCTTCGAGCAGCATCCCGAACATATCCGCACCTTGCGCAAACACCGCATCATCCGGTGAGTTCGCGTAAGTATCCATTATCTCCAGCAGATTCTTCTGAAGCAGAAAATTCATCTCCCCTCTTCGTTCAAGAGTGCTTAAATGACCCCGGATGTGGGCGGCCAGGGTGTTCCGGGTTTTCTCATCGCCTGTAGTCTGCCAGTCGGCAAGTACACTCTCTCCAGCGTTCATATTATATCCCGAAGCCGGAAGTATTCCATGAGTGAGAAATTCGTCCTGTGCCTTAATAAATTCCTCTCTTTTCTCCTCTTGCTGCCTGGCAATGCCCTTCTTGCCGAACTGGTCTGGGTCCTCCCGGTAGAGATACCGATCAAGCTCCTCTTCCGCAGCTGTCCGCTGGTCTGTGGCTTTTTGAAGAAGTCTCTCCAGTAGCTGGGGCAGAGTCCGCACCTGACTGAGTTCTTTGGCAGAAATGGCATTCTTAAGCGTATTGAACCGCGTATTCAAGAGTCCTATCCAATTAGAGGGTGTATAGTTGATATTCAGCAAATTCGCTATTTCTTTCGCTTGATATCCAGGGCTTTGTCTGAGTGTCAGATCCAATGCTCTCAACAGCTCATTAAAATCAGGGTTGTCGCTGCCTTTCGCCGTCTTGATATTCGATTCATACTGAGCCTCAATGGCGTATAAGTCTTTATACTCTGTAAGTGCTCCCATAAATAGATCTCTTTGGTCCGCATATTCCGAACCATAATTATCTCTTGCATTGGCTACTCTGTTTGCTGCCTTTCGGTGCCAAAACCAGTTCCATGCGTTTATTCCATGAACCGTGACGGTATGAGCTTTATTCTGTGCTTTGTTATTCCCCATTTCCTTGAAGCTGAAGCCATTTTCCCCAACAAGGTCGGCAATACAGGCCAGCTTGAAGAATTGATAGGTGTTATCTTTAACGATAGAGGCGGAACTCCTCCCCAAATCATTATATCCTCTTGGAGCCTCCGCTTCAAAAATCAAGTGAATTATGTGATTCCAATTATGTTTATGGGGATAATTTCCATAAGATATATCCATAAAGGCAGCGTAAGCCGGTCTTGAGCCTTCAGACATGGAGTAAGCCATCATTTCATATAGAACGGCTTCAAACCACTGGTCAATTTGGTTTTTGTCCAATGGCCTCATTGTTAAAAGAAGGTTGTGAAGCAAATCCTCATAGGTTTCATATTTCTCGTTCGGAGGCTTCTTACCGTCTGTGCCGAAAAACTGGGCAAGCCGTGTACTTCTATCCGCATCGTTGCGCATTGAATCTTTATTGTTATCAAAGGTTATAATGGCCCGGCCATTGCTGTCCCATTTAATATCAAGAGTTTGAAGATAACGCTGCCGAGTTGGAAAATTGTTCTGAGTTATTCCCACTGTTCCTTTAAGCCCCTTATCACTACTAACATGAGTGGTGTTAGATAGCTTCCTCAAGGCCGCCTCCCTCTTCTCCTTAGCCTTATCATACTCCCCAAGCGTCTTCTCGCGGTACTCCGCCAGCATTCCTTCCAGCCGCGTTAGGGCAATTTCATTCTTTTTGGCCGTTTTCACTTTTTCCGTTAAACTGCGGTACTTCCAATCCGTCTCGGCCAGGGTTTTAGGGTTCCTGGAATAGGCATTCTTCAGCACCTCTACCACATTTTGGGCCCGCCTGTACTCATCCTCCGCCTCAGCCAGAATCTTCTCCGGGCGGATCGCGTCTATCTGAGCCTGAAACTCTTTCAGTTCCACTTGCATTTCGTCATCCAAATCATGGTAGTCCCCGGCAATGTCGCGGCCCAGATACAGATGGTAACTCACCGCATAGTCCCGTATGGCCTTGGCCGAACGGTAATTCAGCTTCGCGTTCTCCAAGTCCCGGATTTTCTCAAGGGCAGTCTCGTAGGCCTTGGCATACAGGTACTCCGCTTCCCGGTAGGTATATTCGCTTTTCCCCGCGGCGGGGGCACTGTTCACCTTGCGGCCAATCAGCTCCGCCCACTCCTTCTGTACCTGCTCTATGTCCTCTTTCACCGCCGTCACCGCTTTCCGTGCATCCTGCAGGGCCTTCGAGTTCGCCGCATTTCCCGACGATGCCAGGTAATCGGCCACACTCTTTCCGAACGTGGCAATTTTCGCTTTTATTCCCGCTGCCCCCTCCTCCTCTTGCAGCCGGATCGTCTTCTTCTTATTGAGTGCCTCAGTCAATGCCGGGTTCATCGTCAGAGGAGCGAGGTCTTCAAGTGCTTTTAGAGCATCCTGGGTGCTCAGCGCATTTGCATCCCCGCTGAAGGCCGCCGCCCAGTTGTGGTAAGATTGCAGTGCCTCAGACGAAAACTGCTCCTGCTCCCAGGTCTCAAGAACTCCCGCAAGTGCCGTATTCGCCCCATTGAGCAAATTCCAGGTTTCCAGAACATCTGCCATCTGCTTATTGAAAGCACGGTACAGCACATCTGCCTCATCCTTCGTCTCCACGTCCGCCAATTTTGCCGCTGGAACAATCTTTGTTCCAGCCGAACTCGCATCGCTCCATTCTTCCCCATCCTTAAGCCGCAAAAACTCCTTGTCCAGGTACAGCCGCCAGGCACCGGGTGCCAAAGCAGCCTTCCGCTTGGCGTAAGAGAGCCTCTGCTCAGTGGCCCGCAGGGCATCGCCCCGTGCATTCAAGGCTTCCTGAATGCTCTGGCCAAGTTTTTCCGCATAGCTTCCCGCAACCGAATGGAAATATTTTTGCTTCCCCCGGAGGAACTCCGCCGTCCAGCTCCTTTTCTCACTGTCGCTGCTCAAAACACCCCTTATTGGGTTTATGAAAAAACCATCCTCCCAAATCGAAGCAGCCGCACCCCGCGCGATATTTTCATCTATTCCGGCATCTATCAGGTAGTGAAAAAAATCACCGTCTTTCGCGGAAATATACTGGCGCATGGCATTCAGCATCGCGATAAAACTATCCAGCTTTGTTTGGGCGGCTGCGGAAAGGGCAAAACCCGCCAGTACCGCATCCGCCGTTTTCCGCTCATAAGCCGCCTTTTTCAGATAGTGCAGTACCGCTCTCTCATCCGTTTTGTAGCCCTGCAAGTTCTGCTTTAAGGTATCCTCAGGGCTTAAGGAGGCAGAACTACCAGGAGCTGTCCAGGCACCGGTTAGCACAGCCGTTAAGTCTTCAAAAGACAGGCTGTTCATCCGGGCAAAAAGAGTCTCTTTCTCATAAGCCGCATCATTCCCGGCAATGCCCCGCGCCCCTTCAATCCTTTCCCGTGCAAGCACCTTGGCCCGGTCAAAATAATTTTTCAGTTTTAACCCCGCCTCATTATCCTCATCGTCCAGCTCCAAAACATCCAGAATATGCGTCATGGCATCATTCCAGGGTTCATCCTCGCCCAGGTTGGCATCCGGTGCCATACTGGCCGCCAGTTCCCCCGCCAGCGTGGAGATGAGTATGGTCTCGCTCTTCGTATCCGATTCGTCAATCAATAGCGCGTAAGCCAGTTTCGTCAGCGGCTCGGACACACTGTTCATCGCCTCAAGCCATTCATAATCTGCCTTAAGGGCATCCTGTCCCTCTTCCAGCTTAACAAATCCGCTTTCTATGTCCGCCTTGGTCAGGCCGCCGCTTAAAGCACGGCTTTTCACCAGAAAATAATTCTCCAGCTGCCGCTGCCAACGGTAAAGCTCCTCCCTCAGGGCCTCCGGCCCCGTCGACTGGAACCCGCTGAGTTTATCCCGCAGGTTTGCAAGCCAGTCCAACACCTCATCCTCACGGACAAACCCCAGCTCATCCCAAAGAGTCATCGCATTCCTAAACTGCCAGCTCCCGGAGGATTCTTCCGCTAAACCGGCATCCCTTAGCATGCCCCGCAGCCCGGCAATGGCCTCCTGGCGAAACATGTCCCGTCCGGCAATCGAAAGGCTGCCAAAGGTGTCCCAAACCTGGCCTGCTTTCACCGCCTGGTCGAAGGTGCTCCATTCATCAGCGAGAAACATGGAGCCGTAGTCGCGGCCATTGAAGCTAAACACACTGCCGTTATTCACATAGCTGGAAGCCAGGGCATTATTCTGGATCAGCGGGCGCAGGGCTTCTGCCAGAGAGTCAAAGTCGGTTTTACCAGCTATGGCATTTTCCAGCTCTTCAAGGGTTTTAATGTCCGCATCCAGCTTCGCGGCAAATGTTCCGGTGTTATAGGTTTTTGCATAAAGCCAACCAAGAACTGCTTTTTCATCGCTAAAGTCATCCGGTTTTGGCAAGCTGAAATCCTTCATCTCCTTTCCGCTGTTCAGCCACTGCGTGAGTGCATCCCGCACTTCTGTCAGGGTCTGTTTATCCCGGCTTATCCGGTTGGCTATGAATTTCGCACGGGCCTGCTGGTTGTGCTCTTCCAGCTTGGCGGCTATGTCATCCGAACTATAAGAGGAAGCGTCCGAAATGCCCGCCCAGGTGAGCGGATTCTCATCGCTTAACAGCTTGAGCTGATTCAACATTAGCTCAAGCTCTCCCCGATAGCGGCGCAACAGCCCCGCCGTTATGCTGTGAATCTCCAGGCGCAGCCGTGCCTGTGTCTCGGGGTCGATGGAAGTACCGGCCTGATTCACGAAAGACTCTATGGTCTTATACGCGCTGTCCTTCACGCTCAAATTCCAGGCATCTTTCAAGTCGCTCAGGAAATCGGCACGGAAACCGCCCGCGCCAAGATCAGTCTGATCAAAGTGCCAGTTCAAAGCCGTGTTATAGCGGGTAAGCAATGCCTTCAGAGATAACACCCCATTCTCCGGATCGCCTAGAACCAGATTCCGGGCAATGTCCGCGCTACTCTTCAGAAAGCCTTTCCCGGCTTCATTTTTCACGGCTTCAAGGTAGGCGTTTAAATTATCCGCCGCACGCTCCGCCGCCTGAGGCTGATAGCTCCCGTCCAGTCCCAAAAGCTGGGCATAGTAATCGCGAAGCTGCTCCTGAAAGTAGTCCACAGAATCAAGCTCTATAAGCAGTATTTGATTCTGGTAAGCCTGTTGCGCTGTTTCCAGCTCCTTTTTCAGTGTGGACAGCTTTTCCTGCACCTCTGCAATCTTCCCGCTGTTGTCCGTTAGGGCCTTATTGGCCGCATTGAGTGCCTTCACCGCCTCCTCGTAATCGGCCAGAGCCTCGTTGTAATCGGTAAGCGCACTATCATAAGCCATTTCGCTTTCCCTTCGCTTGTCTGCCTGCTCCTCACGGGGTAAGTTGGCGTTCTCCTCCGCATAGTCGGCGGCGGCTTGGGCAACATCCCGCTCCTTTTTCCAGAAGTTAGCCACGGCCTGCGCCTTCAAGAGTTCTACCTGGTACTCGTCCAGAAAGAATTCCTGCCATCTGCCGTCCTCAATATTAACGGCATTCGTCCCCTTAATGCCGTTCTCGTCCAAGCCACTCTCTCCGAACAGCGTAATGTTGTAGGTATTATAAAGTTCCTTGTAGGCATCTTCCGCATAGTTTTTGTATGTGGTGTAGATTTTTTCCAGCCAGTAGCGGGCCTGCTCGGCGTCTTTGTCTGTGGAAGCCATGGGATCAATTATACCCCAACGAACAAGTATATTATTATTATATGTATCACGACGATGTGTATATTCTGTTATTTCCTTATCATATAGCTTCCTCATCCCATTTAAATCATTCGGCACATCTTCAAGCTCCAGGGTGCTCTTCGGATTCACCTTGTTCAGCCAGTAGGCAAAATTCTCCCGTGCCGTGCTCATCATGTTCAAAGACTGTCCCAGCATATCCACCAGGGCATTAACGCGCTCCAGCATTGAGCCCTCACGGCTTAAAGCATTCTCCGCCATCTCCGCTTTCGCCGCATC
The DNA here is from genome assembly GCA_002084135.1 of Spirochaeta sp. LUC14_002_19_P3. Classification (GTDB taxonomy): domain Bacteria; phylum Spirochaetota; class Spirochaetia; order DSM-2461; family DSM-2461; genus UBA2779. The sequence continues at coordinate 8,613 of MUIB01000116.1, forward strand.
CAGAGCATTGCTTAGCTCCCGCTTCTCATCCTCCCACAAGGTTTCTCCCCGGGTTTTTATGCTGTCAAAATCAGCCAGCCACTGAACCCGGGCCGCTTCCAAATCCTTAAAGGCCTGCTCCCAGTCCTTCACACCCTGCTCTAAATCATTCCCCGCCCGCGCTTCCCATGCCGCGCGGTTTTTCACCATGGCATTCTGCGCGTCATCCCAGAGAGCCATGCCCTTCTCCAGCTCCTCCTTGAAACTCTCCCGCCAGCGTTCAGCATCAATCTTGCCATCTGCAACATTCGGGTCTTGAGCATCCGTTTCCAAATCGTTTTTCAGTCGCTCCAGCCCCCCCGCAATTTTATTCTGTATTCCGCTAACCCTTTGCCTGGCTTCGGAAGCCGTCTCCAAACCAAGATTCGGATCCGGCTTTTCAATATTCTGCAGCCGGCTATGCACCATCGCCGATTCGGCCAGATGCGTCATCTTCGCCAGCTCACGCGCCCTTGCCTTCTTCAAGGCATCCAGAGTCCCGGCGCGGTACTGCTCCAGGAACAGCTTCTCCTCATCCCCCGCCTGCGCTAAAAGCTCCGAGTACGCCGTCTCCACACCCCCATGCCAGGCATTCAAATACGTGGCCGCCTGCCCTTCCCAATCGCGCCTAAAAACCGCCTTATCGGCATCAATCGCAGCCCTATCGCTAACCCTGGCCTTATAGCCATTCCCATCCCTAAGAAAGTCCCCCCCGGCATCCGTCTCATAAGCCAATTTGGAAGCCGCCCCGTTCACCGAAGTCCAATACTCCAAAAGCCCATCCCCAAAAGTCCGTTCACTGAACTTCCGCACCATCCATTTGGCCATCCACTCGCTCAGCCGCTCCTCAAGAGCCACCAGCGTATCGGCCTTCTTCTCCGCCAGCGCGTCAGCATCACGGAAAACAAGAATGGCCGCCGCCTCCCATTCCGCCAGCACCGTGTCTAGCCCCGCCCGCGCAATCCGCAGCCACTTGTCCCTGTCCTGTGCAGCGGATGCCCGATCGAGATACTTCTCAAAAAGTGCATTATCGAACGATGGAGCCGATTCCGGCCAAACAAAGCCGGTTAAGCACAGAAAAAACGCAGCAAGTGCTATTCGCCTGAAAATAAACATGGATACCCTCCTGCCATGAAATTCGAAAAAAGACAGCTCACAACCCTGCCTGAATCGCGTAAATAATGAGAACATAGTTTTCCCTCCTACCTTTTAAAGAAGCCCGCTACCCCCTTCAAAATTCAATGTTTTGAAAAAAAGTTGAGAATTTTTTCCTTAAAACAGGAAATTGGAGTAAAAATACTTAAATTATGTTTAGGTGTTTTTGAGTTATAACTAAGGATTATAATATACACTAGGGATATAGCATCGGAAAAAAACAGGGGAGCTTATCCAGCAGGGATACATGCCGGAACCCATCGGCTCAAATCCAGGTTTCGCCACCCACTTCAAAGAGCTGGTGACCTCTGGCGCTTTCAGGTTCATTCGTGTCGTTAAGGGCAATGCCTGCCTTCAGCGCTCAGCGGCGGAAGGCTCCCTTCCCATGCCTGCCCCTTCTGGCTCTCGCCGTCCCGGATCATCCAACCCCCAAAATTCATTCACAGCAGTATCACAGCACCCAAATAGCCCAGCATATCCCCAAGCTCGATAATCGCACCGTAACAGTCGCCCGTTAATCCCCCCAGTTTCCGGCTTACAAGAGCCCCTCCCGCCGTCATAAGAAGAGAAACGCCGCCCCAAAGCCCCAGGCCAATCCCGCCGTAAAGAAGCCCCGCCGCCAGCCCGGCACCCGCCGCCGCAAAAATTGCCGCCGCAGTGCTCACAGTTCCCCCCAGAGCCGCCCCCAAGCCCCCTTCACGCGCAAAGGGGAACATCCGCATCAGGGCGGGCACAGCCCCCCGCGACAGACCCGGAACCAGAATCAGCGGCAGCACGGAAAAATTTCTATCCGCCAGCCATTCGGCAATAAAGGCCGCCTGCAAACCGCACATCGTTATCAGGGCTAAAACCCCATAGCTCCCAATGCGGCTATCTTTCATAATTTCCAGACATTTCTGAGCCTTGCTACCGCCTCCCAAACCGTCCGCCAAATCGGCCAGGCCGTCCAGATGCAGCCCGCCAGTAAGAACAATCCGCGCCGCCATTACCGCGGCCACGGTGCCCCATACACCCAGCACCAGGCCAGTCAGCCAGGCAATGGCCGCGGTACAGCCGCCCAGAACCAGCCCCGCCCAGGGATAGGCCGCAAAAACGGCCCCATCGCGGGGCCTGTCCATTCCGGGCATCGGCAATATGCTTAAAAAACTCAAAGCATGGAACAAGGCTTTCATGGCTTATGCTGGCTCCCAAAGAGTAATAATCCGCATTCCGTCCGCTTCAATATCAATATCGATATATTTGCTACGCTCCGGCAACTCGTTTTCCGCCTTCCTTCCCCATTCAATAAGACAGACACCCTTGCCATTGAGCATTTCTTCTACACCCAGCCAAACAAATTCCTCCGGGCTGTCCAGCCGGTAAAGATCCAAATGGTACAGCGGCATCGTTCCTCTGTATTCGCTCATCAAGGTAAATGAAGGGCTGGTTACCGCTTCGCTTATGCCCAGAGCCTCGGCCACGCCCTGAACAAATACCGTCTTCCCCGCCCCCAAAGCCCCGCTAAGCACAACAACATCGCCGGCCCGCAGGGATTGGCCGAAGCTCCTGCCAGCACTTCTGGTATCAGCAGCCTTCCGGCAACAAAGAATTTGCCGATAACCGGAGGAATTGGCACCGGACTGAATTTCTGTTTTGGACTTCAATGCAGCCTCCCTTGTACAAATAGCATCATAGCAGAAAGGGCATCTTGAAAAAATGGGTACCTCTAAAAAACCACTTTAGAGGTGCCCTTAGGAAATTGACGAAGAAATTTTTTGCCGGGCGGCAAAAGCGGTGAGCATTTTGACAACTTAAGGAGCGGCGGAAAAGTTCGAGTCAAGAACTAAATGGGGGTTTTTAGAGGTGCCCAACTTAAGGAGCGGTGGAAAAGTTCGAGTCAAGAACTCAATGGGGTTTTTAGAGGTGCCCTTTAGATTGTTGCGGTAACAATAATTACAACACCGGCAAAGATGAGAATAGCCAGGCCGAACAGCCCCACCGCACTTATCAGTATAATATCAAGCCAGCTTAATTTTTTTTTCTTCATATACCCATACTATACCAGAAATCCCGCTGGAATCAAGGGAGCGGCCTCATAATAAAGGGTACCTCTAAAAAACGGCTTTAGGAAATTGACGAAGAAATTTTTTGTCGGGCGGCAAAAGCGGAGCGTAGCAGGGCTACGTGAGCATTTTGACAACGCAGTAGCGGCGGAAAAGTTCGAGTCAAGAACTAAATGGGTTTTTTAGAGGTGCCCTAAATCAACTTGAAAAAAGTGCTTGCCTCATAACGAAAACCTGCTTAAACAACCAATCTACTCTAAGAATACCACAGACGGTATGATAGTGTCAAGTCCTTCACTTCGCATAGATTGAGTATTGACGCAACGGGGGATCAGCTTACCTTATCCGTAAAACTCAACATAAGTATAGTAATTAGTCGTCTCTTTCAAATAATTTTCCTTTTTTTTACTCATTTTTATTTCTTTCCCTGTTTTCATTTTTATCTCAATGGGGTAAAACGTGGTAAATAAGGGTAAAAAATAGGATTGCATGTGGAATTTTATCGTCAGTACAGTGTAACGGTGGATGACAAGGGGCGTATCAGGCTGCCTGCTGAAATAAGGAAAAATATTTCAGGAGAAACGCTGGTTCTTACCAAGGGGTTGGAAAAATGTCTGTGGCTCTACCTGCCGGAGGCATGGGAAGATGTTTCATCTGTTACCCGCCGTAAGGCAGGAGCGTATTCATCCAGGGTTCATCGTGTTGTACGCCGCGTTATCGCTCCGGCTACAGAGGTGCATATCGATAAAACAGGGAGGGTTAAACTTTCATTGTCGTTAATGAAGTCCGTAGGAATTAGCAAGTCCTGCTATCTTATCGGCATGGGACAGTTTCTGGAATTATGGGATGAAGCCGCACTGGATGCGAATGAATCGGAGCATTCCAGCGAGGTACAGGAAACCTGGGAGGGCTTCGCTGGTGAATCATCTTCAGAAAATTCCTTATGAATCCGGTCCATGTATCGGTAATGCCGCAGGAGGTTATAGCCTGTCTGGTACCCGATAAGGACAGAGCTGTTATTGTAGACGGCACCTTGGGTGAGGGAGGGCACTCAAGGCTTTTTTTACAGAACTATCCTCAGGCCAAAGTTGTAGGTATGGATGCCGATTCGGTTATGGCCAATCATGCCAAAAAGCGTATCGGTGCTGATTATGGCGAAAGGTTTGAATGCCGGGTGGGCTGGAATGATGAACTGCTGGCTGCATGGGAGGGAAGCGCAGTCGATATCGTCCTTCTCGATTTGGGGTTGTCTACCCGGCATTTTTTTGAAATGGAGCGTGGTTTTTCGTTTTCCAGAGCTGAGCCTTTGGATATGCGCTTTAATCCCGCTGAAGGAAAATCGGCGGCGGATTTGGTGAATACCCTTTCTGCAAAAGATTTGGCCGATATTATTTATAAATATGGCGAGGAGCGTTTCAGCCGCACAATCGCCAGGCAGATTGCTGAACGGCGCCGCATGAGCCGCATTACGGATTCGCTTGATTTGGCGAATATTGTTTCTTTGGCGGTTCCACTGGCTGTTCGGCATGGCCGGATTCATCCGGCCACCCGCACTTTTATGGCGCTTCGTATCGCCGTTAACCGGGAGCTGGAACGGCTGGAGCGGCTGCTGAATATTGTACCGGACATGCTGGCACCCGGCGGAAAATTCGGTGTAATCAGCTTTCATTCGCTGGAGGACCGCATGGTTAAGCAGGCTTTTCGGAAACGGAACAGGCGTTATGGCGGCGAATTTGAGGTTGTAACAAAAAAGCCTTTTGTGCCTTCAGCAGAAGAATGCGCTGCTAATCCATCGGCCAGGAGCGCGAAATTCCGTGTTCTGGCCAAACCGCAGGAGGGAGAGTGAAGAAAATATTTTTTGCCGCAATACTCCTGAGTATTCCGGTTATTATGATGACCCGGGTACTCCAGGCCTATCGCTATGCCGTAGCCCTGGAAGAAATGGAGAACTATGAACAGCTCATCAAAGATCGTCTGGAAAGCAATAAGAGACTGCTGGCCGGCATAGCTGTTTTCAGTGCCCCGGAGCGGGTTTATAAAATCGGCAAGATCGATCTTGGGCTCATACCGGCCGATGCGGAGAATGTTGCCCAGGTTGAATTGCCTGAAAAACAGGGGAGCGGAGACTAATGCTCGATGCCTTCACGGCATCCATGCTGGCTGATATGACCGGGGGTTCCGTTGCGGGAAATCCCGGAGCCGAAATAAAGCGTGCCCGGGCGGATTCCAGAATTTGCCGGGCAGGAGATGTTTTTATAGCTCTGCCGGGTGAAAAACTCGACGGCAGCAATTTTATTCAGTCCGCCTGGGATAGGGGTGCGAATGTGGTGCTGGCGGAAAAACGGGATGCGCTTCCCACGCCTCCGCCGGGCAGGGCATTGGTAAGCGTGGAGAATCCGTATCAGGCGCTGTTAGCGGTGGCGGCTGCCCGGAGAGCTTGCCTGCCAGAGCTTGTCGTTATTGGCATTACCGGCAGTAACGGCAAAACGACAACGAAAAACATCCTTGCCGCGATAATGCAGGCATGGCTCGGCAGGGAGGTGTTGGCTACCGAAGGAAATTACAATTCCGATATCGGGCTACCGCTAACCCTTTTCGATTTGCGTTCCTGGCACCGGTATGCCGTGCTGGAAATGGGAATGAACCGAATTGGAGAAATGGTGCTGCTAACAGAACTGGCAAGGCCGGATATTGCAATTATAACCAATATCGGCACGGCTCACGCAGGAATGGTAGGATCGGTTAAGGCTGTCGCCCGTGAGAAAAGGTCTATTTTGTCCACGGCTTCAAAAAATTCGACGGCTATAATAGCCTCGGACGAGGCCTGGAAGGATTATTTAATCCGCGGGTATCCCGGTCGGATTCAGTTCTTTGGAGAATGGGGGAAAAACGGCTGGGATGAATTTCAAAACATTGGTACGGAAGGTTTTGTTATTAAGCGGTATGGCGAAGAGATAAAATTCCCGCTACCGGGAAAGCATAACCTGCTCAACGCCATGGCTGCGGCTGAAGCTGCACTTGCACTCGGAGTGCCGGAAACCGCACTTAAAGATGGTTTAGAATCTGTAAAACCTGCACCGGGACGCTGTGAGGTAATAAAAGGCGATGTAACTGTTATTTTAGACAGCTATAACGCCAATCCTCAGTCGCTTTATGCGGTACTTGATTTGTTCCGTACTCTGAATATATCCGGCAGAAAAATTATAATTTTTGGCGAACTGCTGGAGCTGGGGGAAGAAACGGAACGGGCGCTTAAGAGCGCAGGGGAGGCCATTGCCAATATGAATTTTGATGCGGTATTTTTGTTTGGAAGTACGCAGCCGACTGTGGAACACGTACTGCAAACCAGAGGGTTTAGCGGGTATCTGAAACTATTTTTGGATATGGATTCACTGAAAATTGCTCTCGCGGATTATGTAAAAAAAGGAGATGCTGTACTTGTTAAGGGTTCGCGAGGCAATGCTCTTGAACGAATTTGTGAAGTCATTGTAAAATAAATAAGAATTTTGTAAAATTTCTCTTGCATAAAATATCATTGGATAGTATAATGAATATAGTAAGGTAAGTGAATTAAATTATAAAAAAATAATACAGGCTAAAGTATTATATACTGGACAATAACCGACTGGGAGAGGGTATGTTTAGGGCGGTTTTTTATCCTTTGGCTGATACCGTAAAGGCATTTAATGTTTTTCAGTACATCAGTTTCAGAGCGGCTTATGCCGCGGTTACAGCTTTATTGATCGCGTTTCTTTTGGGGCCGAAAGTTATACAGGCTTTGATCCACCTGGGTGTTGGTCAGCAGGTAAGAACTGATGGGCCAAAAACCCATCTATCGAAGGAGGGAACTCCAACGATGGGTGGAATTTTGATCATATTTTCGTTTGTCATTTCTGTTCTGTTATGGCAAAAACTGAATGCCCCCTCTACATGGATAATATTACTCACCGCGCTAGGCTTCGGTTGTATTGGTTTTGTCGATGATTGGCTTAAAATAAAGCGAAAAAATTCGGCTGGTCTGCAAGCCAAAGTAAAACTATACGGCCAGTTCATAGTTGCATTCGCGGTAATGGTTTTTATTTATACTACGCGCAATCCTGAAACAACCTTGTTATACATACCATTTCTTAAAAATTCGGTTCTCGATTTGCATATATTTTATATTCCTTTCGGGGTACTGCTTTTGGTTGGAGTTTCCAATTCGGTTAATCTTGCTGATGGCCTTGATGGTTTGGCAACTGGTTTGGTTATTATTGTTCTATTGGCGTTTACAGTGCTGGCCTACTTAACCGGTCATGTTGAGTTTGCGAATTATCTGTTTATTCCATATATAAAAGGAGTAGGGGAGTTAACAATTTCCTCGACGGCTCTTCTGGGGGCATGTGTTGGCTTCCTCTGGTTTAACTCCCACCCGGCGGAAATGTTTCTGGGCGATTCAGGGAGTTTAACTTTGGGTGCTTTGCTTGCCTCGCTGTCGCTGCTGCTGAAAAAAGAGATGCTTCTTTTAATTATTGGCGGTGTTTTTATGCTGGAAGTACTCTCCGTTATTATCCAGGTAGTAAGTTATAAACTTACCCGGCAGCGGGTATTTCTGATGGCTCCGATTCATCATCACTTTGAAATGATGGGCTGGAAGGAAACTAAGGTTGTTGTCCGCTTCTGGATACTGGGATGCTTGTTTGCAATTCTGGGCTTGAGTACTTTGAAGATACAGTAGGTTGCAATGATTGTTAATACATTTAGGCCGGAAAAACTGGGCGGCCATGAACCGATGAAGGGAATGATTACTCTGCTGTTCCTTGTTACCAGCATTGGGGCGGTTTATCTGTTTTCTGCGTCCTGGTATTTTGCCCGGGCTGTATTTGACGATCCGTTTCGCTTGTGGCGGCGGCAGCTGCTGTGGCTGCTTCTTGGAGCTCTGGCGGCGGCGGCTGTCTACCGTTTGCCGCGTTCGCTTATCCGCCGATCGGTGCCCGCTTTGGTGTGGACGGCTCTTGGGCTGAATCTGCTTACCTACCTGCCGGGTATTGGGTATCAGTCTGGCGGGGCTCGGCGGTGGATTGAGATTTTTGGATTAACATTTCAGCCGTCGGAGTTTATGCGGGTCGTTCTTGTGCTTTATCTGGCGCGGATGCTGGAGAAGAATCACGGCAAACTTGACAAGTTTTGGGATTCTCTTCTGCCGCCGCTGCTTATTATCGTAGTTTTGATTTTATCGGTGTATTTTCAGAATGACTTCTCAACGGTTGCTTCGTTGCTGCTTATAAGTTTGATACTTTTTTTCTCGGCGGGTGTTTCTCGTGTGGCTATTGGCCTGCTCACTTTTTCGGGATTTGTTATATCTGCCGGGATGCTGCTGATCAAGCCATACCGGCGTGTCCGCATACTGTCCTGGCTGAATCCAAACTCGGATCCGGTTGGTGCAGGGTATCAGTTTCTGAAGGCCAGAACGGCTCTTGAGCGGGGTGGCCTGTGGGGGCAGGGAATTGGTCAGGGGATAATGAAAAAAGGGGGGTTGCCTTCGTCGCATTCGGATTTCCTTGTTGCCGTTATAGGGGAAGAATCGGGCATGATTGGGATTATAATAGTTTTGCTGCTGTTTACATTTATTGCGCTGAAGGGCTGGGCTGCCGCGGGCGAGGCCGGGGATTTGTTTTCCTACTGGAGTATATTCGGTTTGATAACGGCGGTTTATTGGCAGGTGCTTGTAAATTTTGCTGTTGTATCGGGAGTGCTGCCTCCAACGGGTATTCCGCTGCCACTGTTTTCCGCCGGAGGCTCCGCCGCCTTTATGACCCTGGTATCGTTTGGGCTGATTTTGAATCTGGCCAGGAAGTAGCTATGGAATATGTATTGCGCCGGAAGCGGTTGAGAGTTTTTGCATGGGCGGCTGTTGTTGTGCTTGCTGTACTGCTTTTTGTTGTTATAGTGGGAAATTATCAAGGCATACGGGGAAGTGCTGTGGGGCGCATTGTGCTGGAAAGCGATTTAAATATTACCAATGAGCAGCTACTGGAAATGCTGAACATCAGCGGTACGGCCTGGGGTGCTCTGGATGTGGGGGAGGTTGAACAGAGGCTTGAATCCTATCCGGTTATCCGCAAGGCCCGGGTTATCAAGGCCTTCCCGGATGTTTTGCAGGTGTATTTGTATCGACGTAAGCCTCTGGCTGTTATACTCGCGGAAACGGACTCGGGAGTACATTCGGCCGTATTTGATGAAGAGGGATATGTTATAAAGATTGGTGAAATTTTTGCGGAAGACAATTTACCGATAATTTCCGGAATCGATTTCGGTCAGCCTGTCCTTGGGGCAAGATTCCCGGAATCCATACGGTATGTTTTAGAGGATTTATCATCTTTGCGGAATGATAATTCTGTGTTATTCAGTTTAGTTTCAGAGATTGAAATTTTACAGCGGGAACAGGCGGGTTATGATTTACGGTTGTTTATGAATCATGTCAGTATACCTATTTTACTGGGTACGGATTTAAGCACCGGGAATATTCATAAGGCCCTGATGGTTCTTGATATATTGCATTCTGGTGCTGCCGGAACAGCTAAAGAAGCGGATATCAGAGGGGAAAATGCTGTGTATAATAGGGTTAAGGAGGGGTAGGTGTGAATTATACACAAACTATGGCGGTTATGGATTTTGGAAGTGAAACTGATCGCGCTGTTGTCGCGGAAGCGGGTGTTAATGGAAGCTGGAAGATTATAGGTTACTATTCCAGTTTCGCGGAACGTGGCGAAAACAGGAATTTTCACAACATAGAGAATTTGCGTCACCGCATAAATTTGGTTCTGGAGGGTGCTCAGCTAAAGGCAGGACGGATGATAGAGGGTGTTTCCGCTTCGGTAGGCGGTGCATTGATTGACAGCATCCCTTCAAAAGGTGCTGTGCCTATTTCCAGTAGGCGAGGTGAGGTGAGTCTTAACGATATCAGAAAGGTTGAGGAATATGCGCGAACCATTCCTATTTCCGCCGGCAGAAGTGTGCTTCAGGTCCTTCCTAAATACTATGGCGTTGATGGAATATATGGAATCAGAGATCCTCTCAACATGGTAGGTGTTCGGCTTGAAGTAGCCGTTCTTATACTGACAATTTTTACTTCAGTTATGGACAATGTCTCGCAGGCGTTTCAGCGGACTGGCTACAAATTGAGAGATATAACTCTGGGAACAATAGCGGCCGCATCGGCTATATTGAATCAGGATGAGTGGGCGATGGGTGTTCTGCTCATTGATATTGGTGCGCTTAAAACGGATTTTATTCTGGTTAAGGACGGTGCCGCCTGTTTAACCGGCAGCGTGCCGGTGGGGGGGCGTACCGCAACATCCGATATCTCGACTGTACTCAATATTGCCATGGAAACCGCGGAGCAGCTCAAGGTTAAGTCATCCAGCTGCTGGCCTGAATATAATTCAACCGATGATGAAGCGTTTGTGCAGAGTATGGGGGGTCAAAATACTGTTCATGTCAGTCCGGCTGAGCTTATCAGGATACTTGAACCCCGCATGTCTGAAGTTTTTTCTTTAATATGGAATAAAATAAAATCTTCACTGAGTGCAGATAAGTATCCTCAGGGTGTGGTTATTACTGGCGGCGGTGCGCTTATGAACGGTGTAGCGGAATTGGCTCATCATCAGTTTCGTTTGCCTGTTCGTATAGGAAAGCCGAGATCGTCCTTGCGGCTGCCGATGGAGTGTCAGGATCCGCGGTGGTCTACCGTGATTGGAATGCTCCAGCCGACATTGACGGGTGGCCCTGTTGTGGATGAACAACCCGAGGAAAAAACTCCTGGTATAGGGAGGAAGATAATGAATTGGTTCGGGCAGTTTTTTTAGAGGTGCCCTAATGTATAATGGTGCAATTTTAGCTATGGAACATATAAATTGTAAGGGGGGAATTTATGGAGCTTGAATTAGCTGATGAAAAAGTTTTAGGCAATACCAATATCCTGGTTGTAGGATGCGGCGGTGGCGGCGGCAATACCGTCAATCGGATGATTGATGTGGGTGTTAAGGGAATTCAATATATGGTTATTAACACCGATTATGATATGCTTGAAAAGTCCAAGGCCGAAATTAAGGTACTTGTAGGCAAGAATGTTACTAACGGATTGGGCGCGGGAGGAGTGCCGGATATCGGACGAAAGTCCGCCGAAGAAGACAGCGATACCATCAAGGAACACTTAAAAGGCGTTGATATGGCATTCATTACCGCAGGTATGGGTGGAGGAACCGGTACGGGTTCCGCTCCGGTGGTAGCCCGCATCGCGAAGGAACAGGGCTGCTTAACAGTGGCTATTGTAACATTGCCCTTTCTCTTTGAAAGAAACATGAAAATGAAAATTGCGAAGGAGGGTATTGATAAGCTTAAAGAGCATGTTGATATTCTCATTCAGATACCCAATGAAAATATTTTTAAAATTATTAGCGATGATGTATCCATCGACGAGGCATTTCTCAAGGTGGATGGAATTCTCCAGATGGGCATTCAGGGTATTTCGGATATTATAAACAAAACGGGAAATATAAACATAGATTTCGCGGATGTTCGAACTGTTATGAAGGGCAGAGGGGATGCCATAATGGGCATAGGCAAGTGTAGTGGGAAGGAAAATATCGAGATGGCCATTAAAGAGGCGGTTGAGAATCCTCTTCTCGGTAGCGTTGGTATTGACGGAGCCAAAGCTCTTTTGGTTAATTTCATTTCTGGTAAAAACATGTCTATGACTGAATTTAAGAAAATCATGGAATCGATCAGTTCAAAGGTGTCCGACGAGTCAATAGTTATTTCAGGGCAGTATACCGATGAGAGCCTGAAAGACGAGCTTGTCGTTACCGTTATCGCGACCGGGGTGAACAGTGCTGAAAAAGTGGAAGAGAAAAACTCTGAAGAAATTACGAGCGATAAAACACCGGAATTAAAGCAGGTGGAAAAGCCGGAAAATGAAGCTGAAGGCTCCTGGATGGAAAAGCCGGGAACTCAGATTAGATCCTTTAAGGATATGATGTGGCGCAAAGAATGGGAGGACTTGAAAGGAGGCAGAGGGATTAGCACAAGTGTTCCCTCCTGGGAGGGAAAAATCGGAAATAAGAATCAGGATTTATCCTATCCGACAGTTCTCCGCGGACAGCAGGTGCGGCACAGGAAAAATGACGACGAGGCTTGATGTGGCTAGTGAATATTCAGGTTATCTCCGCTACTCCCTGCGTGCTGCGGAGTCCACGGTAGACACGTATGTGCCGGAAATACAGCGCTTTTTATCGTGGCTGGAATCTTCGGGGCTGGATGTTTTAACTGTGGGAGGAACAGACCTTGAATCTTATGCTGCATATCGCGGCGCTTCCACGGATCTGGATGCCGGTACCATAGCGCGGATACTCAGTTCCCTGCGCTCCTTTTTTGAATTTATCCGGGTTTCCGGATACAGGGAGGACAATCCTTCCCGGGATATGGAGCGTCCTAAAATGCGGCGGCGGATACCGGAGGTTTTCGATGTTGATGAAGTGGAAAAAATTCTTGAATCCATTGATTTGAGTAAGCCTAACGGTATCCGCGACCGCGCACTTTTTGAGCTGATTTATTCATGCGGATTAAGAGTGAGCGAGGCCGCGGGACTGGAGATGAGCCGATTATTGCTTAGTGAGGGACTGCTTCGGATTCAAGGCAAGGGTTCCAGGGAGAGGCTTGTACCGCTTGGAGATGAAGCCGAACACTGGCTGAAGCTCTATCTCCGCGAGGCCAGGCCCCTCCTTCAGGGAGAGGCACCGAATACGGACAGGGTTTTTCTGAACAGCAGGGGAGGCGGACTGAGCCGTAAGGGAATATGGAAGCGGTTTCGCGGCGTGGCCGACAGGGCGGCTCTTAAGGGGAAAACCCATACCCTGAGACATTCGTTCGCCACCCATTTACTGCGCGGCGGGGCGGATTTGCGGAGTGTTCAGGAGCTTTTAGGGCATGCGGATATCTGTACAACGCAGATTTACACCCATGTTGACGAGGACGATCTGGCGGATGCCCACAAACGGTATCACCCGAGAGGATAAGAGGATGACGGTGTTTTACAGGAGGGTCATTTTAAGCAGGCCAATTATGCTGGGAGTGTTTTTATGCCTTCTGGCTCTTATCCCCTCGTGCAGCAAGGCGCGCACAAATGCCGAACTTGCAAAGCGGCTGATGGAGCTGGGCGGAGATGAGCATGAGAGCATAGTCCGCTACAAGAGCAAAATTCGCGCTGCGGATGCCAAGGTGGAAAAGACAATAGAGGCGGTGCGGGATTCAGGCACCTACTGGCGTTTGCTGGGACTGAAATTCATGGATTATCAGATGTGGGGCAAGGCACTGGAGGCATTTGACGAAGCGATAAAAATTGAACCCGAGCATGCGGTACTGCTGTATAAAAGGGCATTGTGTGCGGGTCAGATGGCATTGTCCATGGCTAATTATTCTGATAGAATGAACTTCATTGGGCAGGCTGAATCGGGTTACAGACGGGTTCTGGATATTGATTCCCGCTATACACCGGCCATGTATGCGCTGGCGGTGATACTTGTCTTTGAGAAGAATAATCCCTTTGAGGCTGTGCGTTTACTGGAAGACTACCTGAGCATTGAGCGCAGCGATATACCGGGTCGCTTTCTTCTGGCCCGAAGCTATATGGAAGCCGATCAGATTGATGAAGCGCAGCGGGTGTATGGGGAAATTGTTCAAAAGGCCAGGAGCGATGCGGATAAGCAGAAAGCCGAAGATTTGAGCCGCCGGATTGCGGAGGGTAATTATGGATTCTAGACAGCTTCTTGTTCTCGCCATTAATCGCCTGCCCGGCACTAAGGGCTGGAAGAAACACCGATTGCTGCTTGAGTGCCGGGACATGAGTGACTTTCAGGAATCCGCAAAGCAGTACCTGTCCGGGCTGCGGATGGCCCGGCGAACTGAGACCGTTAATGTGCAGCGGATTATTTCGGAAGCCGAGGTGGAAATTGGCTGCCTGGAGCATTGGGGCATTCAGTACAGTGTTCTGGGAAATTCCGATTATCCGCCTGCTTTGGCCATGATAAGCGATCCTCCGTTTGTGCTCTATCGGCGTGGTTTGGTGGATTTTAACGGGAAGCCGCCCATTGCTATTGTCGGGACCCGGCGGCCTTCGGGCGATGGCCTGCGGGAAGCCTATAAGCTGGGATTGGAATTCGCTTTGGCGGCTTATCCGGTGGTATCCGGCCTGGCCTTTGGGATAGACAAGGCCGCTCACGAAGGTGCTCTCGACGGCGGCGGCAGAACATGGGCTGTTCTGGCTGGCGGTTTGGACAGGCCGTCTCCGTTTTCCCATCGTTCGCTGGCTACCCGGATTCTCGATAAAGGGGGGGCACTTCTGGGCGAAATTCCGCCGGGAGGTTTTCCGCTGAAATATGCCTTTCCCCGCCGTAACCGCATCCTTAGCGGTTTATGCCGCGGCTGTATTACGGTGCAGGCACCGCGGAAATCCGGGGCTTTAACAACGGCCGAATTCGCTCTGGAGCAGGACCGGGATCTTTATGTTGGTTCTTCAGGAATAACTGGTCCATATTCGGAAGGAACCCGGAATCTGGAGGAGCAGGGTGCCCCTGTTGTAAGGAGTGCAGGCGATGTCCTGGCGGACTGGGGAAGATTCACCGATGTCCGGCGGGTGGAGGCTGTCGGTGCTCCATGTAGTGGGGCGGACATGGCGGGGCTCATGAGAAAAGAGTTGAACGGGTGTTTATACCGGCACTATGGGGGATGGTTTGAATCTCGGGGTGCATGATTGGTTAAGTCATCTCAAAAATGTCCGTCGGCTTTCGGATGCTGCCATTACCGCTTACCGCGGGGATTTGGCGGCCTGGACGGAGTATCTGGATGCGCAAGGTTTGGCATTGGATGGGGCCGTAAAGGCTCATGCCCTGTCCTTTATGGCCCAGCAGTCCAAAAACTCCCTGGCTGCCTCTACACTGAACAGGCGTTTGTCGGCCCTTAAGGGCTTTTATGAGTGGCTGCGCCGCCGGGAACCGGAGCTGAAAAATCCCTTTGGGGACTTAAAAACCCTCAAAAAAGGCCGGAAGCTGCCGGACTGTTTGAGTTACAACGAGATTGAAAAGATGATTGCGCTTGCCGGGAACGATTTTATGGGACTGCGGGACAGGGTGTTAATGGAGCTATTGTATTCCACGGGCTGCCGGATAGGGGAGCTATGCGCACTTAATGTCGAAGATGTGCGGCGCCGCCAGGTAAAGGTAAGCGGAAAAGGAAACCGGATGCGAACGGTGTTTACAGGGACTGAAGCCGTGAAGGCACTGGAAGATTATCTTCCGCTGCGGGAAAAGCACGCGGAGGATAATCCAGACAGCCGCCGTGCGTTGCTGCTGAATATGCGCGGCAGTCGGCTTACGGTTCGGGGTGCCCGGTTTATCGTAGAGAAATATGCCCAATTGTCGGGACTGCCGAAATCGGTGCATCCTCACACATTTCGGCACAGTTTCGCCACCCATGTACACGATGAGGGCGCGGATATCCGCATGGTACAGGAGATGCTGGGGCATTCCAGCCTTTCCACAACACAGATTTACACGCATACGGGAATTGAGCGCATAAAGGGCATATACCGGCAGGCTCATCCCCATGGCAGTAAAATACATACCGGAGGTATCGGTGATAGACATTAAGGGAACGACAATAATTGCGGTCCGGAAGAACAATAAAATCGCGATGGCGGGGGATGGCCAGGTTACTCTTGGCCAGTCTGTTATCGTAAAGGGCTGCGCCCAGAAAGTAAGGCGGCTGTATTCGGGGAAGGTGCTGGCGGGCTTCGCCGGTTCTACCGCAGATGCCTTTACGCTGGAGGAGCGTTTTGAAGGCAAGCTGAAGGAATTTTCCGGGGATGTAACCCGCTCGGCGGTGGAATTGGCGAAAGAGTGGCGGACGGACAGAATTCTCCGCCGCCTGGAAGCGATGCTGCTGGTGGCCGATCGGAAACGGATTCTCCTGCTCAGCGGGAACGGGGATGTTATTGAACCTGACGGGGCGGCCGTTGCCATTGGAAGCGGCGGAAATTATGCTTATGCGGCCGCGAAAGCCTATCTTGATTCATCGGATCTGGAAGCGGATGAAATTGCCCGTAAATCACTCGATATTGCCGCTGATATCTGCGTTTACACGAATAAAAACATTGTTTTGGAGGTATTGGGAGATGAGTAGGCTCACGGGAATGACTCCCCAGGAAATAGTTGAGTCGCTGGATCAATATATTATCGGCCAGAAGGCCGCGAAAAAAGCGGTTGCCATTGCGCTGCGGAACCGTCAGCGGCGAGCGGTGCTTCCCGAAGAGATAAAGGATGAGGTAACGCCGAAGAATATTATTATGATAGGCCCTACCGGTGTAGGCAAGACAGAAATTGCCCGCCGTTTGGCCAAGCTGGACGGTGCTCCCTTTGTGAAGGTGGAGGCCACGAAATTTACCGAAGTGGGTTATGTTGGGCGCGATGTGGAGTCCATGGTACGCGATCTTATATCGACTGCGGTTGCTCTGGTAAAGGATGAAATGAAGGCTAATGTCGAGAAAGAGGCCAAGGAGGCTGCGGAGGAAGCTCTGCTCGATATTCTTCTGCCCGGCTCCAGCTCACCTCCTCCAGAAGGGGCGGACGCGAAAACTCCGGTGGATCCTAAGGGAAAGCACACCCGGGACATATTAAAAAAGCAACTCCGTGCCGGTGAACTCAACGAGAGAACGGTGGAAATTACTGCCGGGAGTGGCCGTAAGCCTCATGTGGAAATTATTACCGGTTCCGGCATTGAGCAGATGGGATTTGATTTCGGCAATTTCAGCCCGTTTTTTCAGAACTCGAAAAAAACCCGTAAGGTGAAGGTATCCCAGGCGTTGGAAATACTGGAAGCCGAACAGCAGGAAAAGCTCATTGATGCGGAAAGCGCATCGGAACTGGCGCGGGAACGGGTTCATAACAGCGGCATTATATTCATAGACGAGATTGACAAAATTGCGGAGAAGGAAGGGCATTCCGGCAGCGGCAATGTTTCCCGCGAAGGAGTGCAGCGAGATATCCTTCCCATCGTGGAAGGTTCAACGGTGTACACAAAGTACGGCATGGTGGATACCAGTCATATTCTGTTCATCGCGGCCGGGGCCTTTAATTTAACGAAGCCCTCGGATTTGATACCGGAGCTACAGGGACGCTTTCCACTGCGGGTGGAGCTTGAATCCCTGAGCGCGAAGGATTTCCGCGAAATTCTTACCTCTCCGCGCAATGCCCTTACCCGGCAGTACACGGAATTGTTGGCTACAGAAGGAATCAATCTGGAATTTGAGGATGAGGCCATTGAACGTCTTTCGGACATAGCGGCAGAGGTGAATTCCCGTACCGAGAATATTGGTGCCAGACGGCTCCACACGGTAATGGAACTCCTGCTGGAGGAAATTTCCTATGACGCTCCCAATAAAAGCGGCCAGACAATTTCTATAAGCAAAGACTATGTGGATGAGCGCCTGAAGGATATTTTGGAGGACAGGGATTTGTCGCGGTACATCCTCTAGGGCTCGTTGCGCACAGATCGGTGAATGATTTATTAGAGGTGCCCTGTAGACATTGACCGGTGATAGCCTTTGTGTGGGACAGGAAGGGATGCGCCCAAAAGAGTAATTTTCATAACAGGCTTGAAAACAGCCGAAAATGAACAAGAGGGGCTTTGCCTCTCGGGGGGAAGATATGATTACAAACAGTTTTAACCGGGCTTTGGATCTGCTTGAAAGCAGTTTGTCCGCGACTTCTCTGCGCCGACAGGTTATTACCAATAATCTATCCAATGCGGAAACGCCGAATTTCAAGCGTTCGGAGGTGTCTTTTGAGGCCAGGCTTGGGGAGGCGCTGAAGGCGGAGAAAGAGGTTCAGCCTACGGGTTATCTTACAAATGAGAAGCATATACCGTTTAGCCGTCCGGTGGATATCAATGCCGTGGATCCGCGGGTAACTTTGGACTATCTTACCACAGCTAAAAACAATGGTAACAATGTGGATGTGGAGCGGGAATTAAACGACAGTGTAAAAAACCAGATGATGTACGAGCTGATGACAAGTGTTGTTTCTCACCAGTTCAGACTGGTTAATATTGTGCTATCGTAGAAAAAGGATTGATTTATGGGTATTTTTACGACAATTAATACGGCGGCATCGGGCCTTACGGCGCAGAGGCTGCGATTGGATGTTATTTCGGACAACATTGCCAACGCCAATACCACGAGAACGGCGGAGGGCGGCCCTTACCGCCGAAGCCGGGTGGTGTTTCGGCCCAGAACACAGGCTCCTTACTGGCGCAGTCCATTTTTGCCTGAGTACTTGAAGAATAAAATTGGCGATGGCGTGCGGGTGGCGGCCATTGAAAAGGATATGGATTCCGAGCTGGTTCTCAAGTGGGATCCGACTCATCCAGATGCGATAAAAGTTGGGCCGAAAACTGGTTATGTGGAGCTGCCGAATGTGAATGTTGTGGATGAGATGGTGGATATGATTTCGGCGTCCAGGGCCTATGAGGCCAGCGCGGCTATTATAGACGGTTCCAAGAGCATGTTCCGAAGGGCGATGGAGATTGGGAGGAGTTAATGGAAATTACTGGTAATATAGTTCAGATGACTCTTACTAATCCGCGGCACTTGAACAGCAGCGGGCAGCAGGCCGCTACCGTGCAGCAGAGCGATACAACGGGTTTTGGCACTTTGGTGATGGACGGCCTTCAAAAGGCCGCAGATCAGCAGACGGAGGCCAATGCGCTTTCTGAAAAGATGCTTACAAATCCCGACGATGTGGATATTCACGAAGTAACTATTGCCATGTCGAAGGCGGAAATGGGCGTCCGCATGACCAAAGCACTTATAGACCGGGCTGTTAAGGCCTATACGGATATTACAATGATGAGGTAATTGCAGGGTTTGGGACTGTCCTGGAGCTGCCGGGATAAGAGCGGTGCTTTGGGGGGTTCCAGCAATAATGGGAGGGAAAAATGATAGATTGGCTGAAAAAATTTTTCGGCAAGCTGAAAGACTTGTGGCTGGGATGGTCCTTGATGAAAAAACTTGTTTTCATTGGGATTATCGTTGTTATTGTAGGTGCTTTTGTGCTGTTGGGCTTCTTGTCTTCGCAGCCGCCTCAGGCCGTGATTTTCAACACGACTGTAACGGATGAGCTGCTTACAGCTCAAATTTCGGCTGCGCTGGATGCTGAAAACATAGCCTATACCAAAGGCGCGGACGGAAGATTCTATGTTAAGGATGATTTCACCGCAAGACAGGCGCGCACCTTGCTGGTAAGGGAAGACCTTTTACCGGGTCAGCTCGATCCCTGGAATTTCTTTACCAACATGGATCGCTGGACGCTTACTGATTTCGACCGCGATGTGAATCTACAGCGGGCATTAACAAATAATCTTGAGCAGCATATTTCGGCACTGAGCGATGTTGATACGGCAAAAGTTACGCTTGTAATGCCGGAGACACAGCTGTTTGCGCAAGATCAGAATCCGGTAACGGCTTCGGTTATTATTTATCCCAGGCCGGGAAGCGATATTACGGAAAACAAGGGGAAGGTGGAAGGCATAGTGAAGCTCATTCAATTCGCGGTTGAGGGGCTGGTTGCGGAAAATATTACTATTGTCGATCATAAGGGAACGGTACTCAATGATTTTTCCGGCATGGAGGATGTCGATCGCCTGAATCTTACCAACCGCATGCTACGGCAGAAGAGGGCACTGGAGGCCCAGTACACAGCAGCGGTTCTGGCATCTCTGGGGAATGTTTTTACTCCTTCGCGGGTGAACATTGTTAATTTAGATATTGATCTGGAATTCATTAAAAAGTCCATTGAAACTCAGGAGTTTTACCCTATTACCATGAAGGAGGATAACCCCAATACTCCTTATAGCGAGCTTGAGGTTGTGCCCTCCATAATCCGCAGCCGGGAAAATAGTTCGGAGAGCTTTGAAGGCACGGGCTTCAATCCCGAAGGCCCACCGGGGCAGGAGGGGCAGACACCGCCCGCATATCAGGATCTTACCAATCTGGTTGGTCAGTATGAATCAGACAGGAATATTGAAAATAACGAGATTAATCAGCGCAGTATCTCGGAGGAAAAAAGTCCTTACGAGATAAAGCGGATCAGCCTTGGAATAGTGCTGGATGGGGTGTGGAGTCTGAAATACGATGAAAATAACAAGCCTGTCGTAGGGCCCGAAGGCAGGCGGGAACGGACATATACTCCTGTTGATGAAACAGTGCTGAGGGAGGCTCAGGCGGTGGTTGAGAGTGCCGTGGGATTTTCAAAGGCCCGGGGCGATGTTGTAACCGTAAAAAATATTTCCTTCGACCGTATTGAACAGTTCCGCATTGAAGATACAGAATGGATGCGCAAGCAGCAGAATCAGAAAATAATACTCTGGACGGCTGTTGGACTGGCTTCGATTATCTTCATCTTTGTTCTTGTGCGGGGAATCAGCAAGCAGCTGGAACGGCGGCGCAGGGAACAGGAAGAGCTACTGGCCAGACAGCATCAGGCCATGCGGGAGCAGGCTCTCAGAGAAGCGGAAGAAGAAGGTATGGAAATTGGACTGTCGGTCGAAGAGAGAGCACGTATGGATCTGCAGGATAATGCCAAAAATCTTGCCCGCGAATATCCCGATGATGTTGCCCACCTCATCCAGACTTGGCTGGCAATGGAGAATTAGGCTGTGGCGAATACTACACAGGGAAGTAAAAAAAGCAATGTCGGGGAATCTTCTTCGGGAGATAGCTGGTACAACTCCACGCTGACAGGAAAGCAAAAGGCCGCTATTTTTCTTGTTACCATGGGTTCGGAAATCGCGGCGGATATTTTCAAACATCTGCGGGATGAAGATATTGAAATTCTTACCTGGGAAATAACCCGTTTGGATAATATAGAGGCTCAAGACAGGGATATGGTGCTTCAGGAATTCCACTCCCTGATGATGGCGCAGGATTTTATTACATCCGGGGGCATTGATTATGCCCGGGAGCTTCTCGAAAAGTCTTTAGGGCCTCAGAAGTCCATAGACATTGTAAACCGTTTAACAAGTTCCTTAAAAACCCGTCCGTTCGATTTTATTCGGCGCACCGATCCAGCCAATTTGCTCAACTTGATTCAGCAGGAGCATCCGCAGACCATAGCACTTATTCTGGCCTATCTGGAGCCCATAAAGGCTTCCCAGATTATCGCGCAGCTTCCTCCGGAAAAACAGTCCAATGTCGCTAAGCGGATAGCCACCATGGATAGAACCAGTCCGGAAATTCTGCGCGAAGTGGAGAGGGTTCTGGACAAAAAACTCGCTTCTCTGTCTCAGGAGGACTATACGGTTGCCGGAGGTGTGGAAAACATCGTTGATATTCTCAACCTTGCCGATCGGACAACGGAAAAATCCATTATTGAATCTCTTGAAGAAGAGGATCCGGAACTGGCGGAAGAGATTAAAAAGCGCATGTTTGTATTCGAGGACATTGTTATGCTGGACGACAGGGCCATTCAGCGCGTTCTGCGTGAGGTTGATACCAGTGAGCTGTCCAAGGCTCTCCGGGCAGTGGATTCCGAAGTGCAGGACAAGATATTCCGTAACATGTCCAAGCGGGCAGCAGTTCTTCTCAAGGAAGACATGGATTACATGGGGCCAACCAGGAAAAAGGAAGTGGAAGAATCACAGCAAAAAATTGTTTCCATAATCCGCAAGCTGGAAGAGCAGGGAGATATTGTCATCGCCAGATACGGCGAGGAGAATGTGCTGATTTAGCCCTGATTGGGAGTTATTATGGCGAAGAATATTTTTCATCAAGTGGAAATTGAGGATATTACAAGACAGAAGGTGCAGCTAGAAGCACCAGTATTCACGATAAAGCATGATTACAGTACGGATATTTCCCGGGAAAAGGCGCGTCTCAATGAACTGAAAGCGGAAGCTGAAATGTTTCGCACCTCCTGGGTGGAAGAAAAGGAACGTATGATCGAAGACGCCCGGGAGGAGGCCGAGAGGATTAAAAATTCTGCGGAAGACACAGTTCTTGAAACGGTAAGGAATAAAACGGAAGCCGCTGAAAAAACTCTCAAGGAAGCGGAAGATGAGGCCGCCTTCATTAAAACCCGTGCGGAAGAAGATGCCAGGCAAATTATTGAAGAAGCCGAAGCGAATCGGGACAGGGTATATGAGGAAGCCCGGGAAGAAGCAAGGACGGAAGGCCGGAAGATTGGCTGGGACGATGGAAATGCGGAAGTAGAACGTTTAACCGAACGTATTCATGGCATTATCAACGCAATGATAGAAAAACGGCGGGAAATTATCGAAGATGTGGAGACGGAACTCATCGAACTTGTTCTTCTTATTGCCCGCAAAGTGGTAAAAGTTATCAGTGAAAATCAGAAAAATATCGTTATTCATAACATTGTCCAGGCACTGAAAAAACTCAAGAGCCGAGGCGATGTTGCCATTCGGGTGAATCTGTCGGATCTGAACATGGCGTCGGAACATATCAAGGATTTTATTCAGCTGGTAGAACATGTGAAATCGATTTCCGTTCTTGAGGATTCATCGGTAGACAAGGGTGGAGCCGTCATTGAAACCGATTTTGGCGAAATAGATGCCCGTATCCACAATCAGTTACGGGAAATTGAAGATAAAATTCTTGATATTGTTCCAATTAAAACTAACGGAGAGGGTGAGGATGTATCTGGATAGGTATACCGAAGCTGTACAGGGTGTCGATCCGGTTAAGTATATTGGCACTGTAAAACGTGTACAGGGGATTCTTATCGAGAGTACCGGCCCCAGGGCAGCGGTGGGGGAGCTTTGTCATATTATTCTCAAAAACGGAAAAGCTCTGGCGGCGGAAGTTGTTGCCGTGCGGGACAGCCTTGTCCAGCTCATGAGCTTTGATGCGCCTCAGGGACTGGAAACCGGCGATAAAGTCGCGGCCTCAGGCACCATGCTGAATGCTCCTGTCGGCCCGGACATGCTGGGACGTGTCCTTGATGCGCTGGGGCGCCCCATGGATGGCAGGGGTGCGGTGCGGGCCGAGACCCACTATCCCCTTTATGCGCCTCCTCCATCTCCCATGGACAGGAAGCCCATTATACGGCGGCTGGATACCGGCATCCGGGCTGTTGACGCAGTTATGCCTATTGGACGGGGACAGCGCATGGGCATTTTTGCCGGTTCCGGCGTAGGAAAATCCACACTGCTGGGAATGATAGCCCGCAATACATCGGCCGATGTGAATGTTATCGCGCTTATCGGCGAGCGCGGCAGGGAAGTGCGGGAATTTATTGAAAATGATCTTGGGCCGCAAGGTTTGAAACGATCCGTGCTTGTTGTTTCAACTTCGGACACCTCCGCGCTGGCCCGGGTAAAGGGCGCGTTCACCGCGACTGCCATTGCGGAATATTTTCGCGATCAGGGCAAGGACGTTATGCTCCTGTTTGATTCCATAACCCGCTTTGCCATGAGCCAGCGGGAAATTGGCCTGGCTATTGGCGAACCGCCTACCACACGAAGCTATACACCGTCCGTGTTTTCGCTTATGCCGCGGCTGGTTGAGCGCTCAGGCGTATCCTCCCGGGGAACCATTACCGGCATTTATTCGGTATTGGTGGAAGGCGACGATTTAGACGAACCGGTTGCGGACGCAGTGCGAGGCTATCTGGACGGGCACATTGTTCTCAGCAGGCGGCTGGCGGATAAAAATCATTATCCGGCCATAGATATTCTTTTTTCCATAAGCCGCGTAGCACCCCGCCTCATGGATACCCGAACGGCACAGGCTGCCGCAAAGCTGCGCCGCTTACTGGCCGCCTATCGAGACAAAGAAGACCTTATTGATGTCGGAGCCTATGTCCGCGGCAGCGATCCTGTCGTGGATGAAGCTATTAAAAAGCGGGATGCCCTTAATAATTTTTTCATGCAGAAGGTGGATGAACGCGATGAGCCGAAGGATGTGTTTGACAGAGCCGCAGAAATAGCCGGCATTGCCCTGGCGGAAGAGGATGAGGACAATGAAGAAATTTCAGTTTACGCTTGAGGCCTTGCTTCATCTGCGCCGGGAAAAAGAGAGGCTTTGCGAAATAGCCCTGGCCAAATCCGTCGGCAAGCTTAAATTGATCGATGATGATATTCTGGCCGCCAAAGACAGGGGGAATGCCGTTTTTACTCAAAAAATGAGCACCTTGGACGATCTCAGGCTCAGGGAAAGAATCTGGCTCAAATCGATAAACGATCAGAAACGGCTGGCCACGGCCAGAGCCGAAGCCCTGCCGCAGTTTGAAGAAGACAGAAAAAAGTACACCGAAGCCCATACACAGCGCTATGCTCTGGATAAGCTGAAAGCCAAACAGCATGAGCGCTGGAAAAAAACCTGCACGCGCGAAGAAATTGCACGGCTTGATGAAGCAGGCAAGGGCATGATAAAGCGACAGTCCCTGCTGGAGGAGAGCCTATGACATTCCAGAGAATAGGCGGCATTATCGCCAAAGTGGTTTTTATGCTTATCCTTATTGTAGCACTTCTCATCGGAGGAATGATTTGGCTGGATTTTCTCGGTTTTATAGACTTTAAGGCGCAACTGACACCGCTTATGTCGCTGGTGGGTCTGGGAGAACCGAAACCGGTTGAACAGCCCTATACCCCAACGCTGCTGGATGATGATCGTCTGGCAAAGGAGCGTCAGGCTATAACGATTGGCTGGGAGGAGCTGGAGCAGGCCCGTGAGGAATTGACTCTGCGGGAGGCTGAACTGAAGCAAAAAGAGAGCGAAATCGCCGAAAGAGAAAAATCTGTGGAAGAAAAACAGAATTCTCTAAGCGAGGCCATCCATCAATACGACAATAAAGTAGCGAACCTGGAGCAAACTGCTCAATACATGATGGGCATGCCGCCCCCCGATGCGGTTGCCATCATGGAGCAGTATGGCATAAACGATCTTGTTGACTTGCTTCGGACAAGCGAGCGTTTGTCGCAGGAGGCGGGCGAAGCGTCGTTGGTAGCCTACTGGCTGTCCATTATGCCGAACCGCGTCAGGGCGGCGGAGATTCAGCGTCTGCTTGTGGAAAAGCCAAACCTGAATTTGAATGACTGATTTTAATATCAAAGGTGCCAATAAATGGTGAAAATGCTGGTATCGGTTGCAAGGGATAATGTAAAACAGGCAGAATTGCCCCGCGCCGACAAGAATAAGACTGAAAAGACGCAGTCCTTTTCTGAAAAAATGAAAAAAGCCCAGATAGATACGATTGAAGACCCGGAAAAAAAATCAGCTGGCCGTATTTCTAGGGAATTACAGTCTCAATCCCTTCGTAGTTCAGGGAAAGGCAAATTGCGGGGTGTGGAATTAAACGATGCGGAAAAGAATAAAAAAATTATTCCATTCCCCAGCCGACTGCCGGAAGAATCCCGCCCGGTGGAAGCTCTTCTAAAAGGATTAAAATCCAGAGCTGAGGCTAAAGAGGTTATTGAAGGCAAAAAGAAAAGCCTTTCCGGGGATAAACGGGAAGAATCGAAAACGGTAAAGCCAGCGAATACGGAACTGTTTTTTGCTTTGGCCCAGAAAGAGGAGGGGGTGGAGAATACCGGAAAAAACCGGGGAGAAAAAAAAGAAGCACCTAAGGCGGAGCTCCGTCTAAAACCCCAAACAGGTGAATTGCCCCGGCTGAACACCCCGAACCTTACCAGCACAGCCGGTAAGGTTTCCATTGTGGATGTCCGTAAGACAGCTCTGAACCAGAGCAGCCGCGGAGAGAAGAAAACCAGCAGAAGTGAAAAATTCCAATTAGCCGGGAAATCGGATACTTCTTCTCAAACCAACGATGCCCGCTTCGCGATTGCCGAGACAACGATTGAAATCGATAAGGAACCGGGAATTAAACTGAACAACCAGAGCGCGGCCAGGGTGCTGTCCGACAAAATTAATGGGCAGGCTGGCAGCGAGATAGTCCGTCAGGTTAAGGTTGTGCTCAACCAGGCGCAGGCTGGCGAAATTCGTATAAACCTGCGTCCGGAAAACTTGGGATCGGTGCGGGTAAGCATTCAAATGGAAGATAGCCACCTTACCGGAAAGATTTTGGTGGATTCCATCGCTGCCCGGGATGCGTTCCGCACTACTCTGGATGGTTTGCAGGCGAAACTTATTGAAAGCGGCTTTTCTTCCGCCGATATTGAAGTATTATGGGACGATCGGAATTCCAACCGGAACTTTTCCCATCAGGATGAGCCGTACGGCTTTACCGATGAAAAAAGCAACCGCGAGAAACAAAGAGCCACCGAGGAGTTTGAAGTCCTGGCGGCCCGTCCCATCGGATATGAACAGATTAATTTGGTTATTTAGCAGGAGTAAGCATGGATATAGCACCTACAATCAGCGGCGTGAACCAGGCAACTTTAGAAATGCAGGTAAACGCATTCAATAAAACCCTGAACGGCACAAGCAGTTCGCGGAATCTCGACAAGGATGATTTTTTGAAGATTCTTATGACCCAGCTTCAGCATCAGGACCCTTCCAAGCCCATGGAAGACCGGGAATTCATCGCCCAGATGGCGCAGTTTTCCTCGCTGGAGCAGATGACCAACATGAGCAGACAGTTTACCGAGCTCTCGGCGGCCATGAAGGGTTCTCAGGCCTTGAGTCTTGTTGGCCGCAATGTTGAGGTTCTGCACGGCGATGAGTCTGTTACCGGGCTTGTTGAGGCTGTTACCGGTGGAATCTTTCCTCAGGTTATGGTGAATGGCATGTATTACGACTTCGATGAAGTCGCCAAAGTTATGAAGGAGAATTAAGATTATGATGCGATCACTTTATTCCGGTGTATCCGGACTGCAAAACCATCAAATTCGGATGGATGTTATAGGTAATAATATTTCTAATGTGAACACAACCGGGTTCAAAAAGGGGAGGGTGAATTTTCAGGATCTTATTTCTCAGAACATGAGCGGCGCGGCCAGGCCAACCGAAGAGCTGGGCGGGGTGAACCCCAAGCAGATTGGCCTGGGCATGACTGTTGCCGCCATTGATACCATTCATACGCAGGGCTCTTTGCAGTCCACTGGTGTTGTAAGCGATATCTCCATTCAGGGCAATGGTTTTTATGTCCTTCGCAGCGGGGATACTCAGCTTTATACCCGCGCCGGGGCCTTTTCCCTGGACAGCGAGGGTTATCTGGTAAATCCCGCCAACGGCATGCGGGTGCAGGGCTGGCTGCCGGAAGTGCTGGCAGATGGTCAGATTGGGGCAATTCGAACCAGTAGCGATGTAGAAGACCTCATTATTCCGGTCGGTTCAAAGGATCCGGCCAAGGCCACGGCACTGGTGGAGCTGGCCTGCAACCTCGACAAACGAACGCCCATTATTCCTGAGGGTGCCACGCCGGCGACAATAGCGGAAGGAACATGGAGCCTGAACAAAACCCTATATGATCCTTTCGGCAATGCCCATATTATGCGGATGAATTTTACCCGCACGCCTGGCATTAATAACTCCTGGGATGTTGTGGTGCAGGTCGATCCGGACAGACCGGCAGATGCCGATGTGCCTTCCAATGTTACTCTGGGCTTCGATCCGGCCACCGCGGCAGGCAATGCCAACGGCGAGGGAGAATTTACCATAACATTTGATAATTTAGGAGCCCTGGCGACAGTTGTTGATGCGCAGGGTAATATCGTGGATGCCGGACGGCTTCAAATTCCTGTTACTTTTGATATTGAAAATGATGCTGTGGGTGAAATTCAGACTCAGGAATTTCTTCTGGATCTTGGTGAAGTTGGCAGCTACACCAATTCCACTACCCAGTTCGCGGAAACTTCCAGCACCAAAGCCTACCGCCAGGACGGCTATACCATGGGGTATCTGGAAACATTTAACATCGATCAGAAGGGTGTTATCAGAGGAGTCTATTCAAACGGCACGGAGCGGGATTTAGGGCAGGTGGCTCTGGCGAGCTTTACGAATCCTGGTGGTTTAACCAAAACCGGCGAAACGGCGTTTATGCGCTCCATCAATTCCGGGGATGCTCTGATTGGCCCCTCGGGTGTCGCCGGGAAGGGTAAGATTATCTCTGGTACTCTGGAGATGAGCAATGTAGACCTGGCTGAACAGTTTACGGACATGATTGTTACTCAGCGTGGTTTTCAGTCAAACAGCAAAACCATTCAGACTTCCGATCAGATGCTCCAGGAACTGCTCACCTTAAAGCGGTAGTATAATGGAAAGCCCCTGAATACCGGGGGCGGAGGTGCTTAATGATACAGGTTCATTTACCGGGCAAGGCCGACAGGCATGTACTGCTGAATCCTCATCTCATTGAGTACGCTGAAGCTGTCGGCACAGGGCGAACATCGCTGGTACTAACAACTGGCAAGCATTTTATTGTAACCGAAACGGCAGATGAAATTCGTTCTCTGGTTATTGCTTACAGACGAGAAATAGGCTTTTCGGCTCAAGAGGAGTAGTTTGTGGACATAGCAACAATAGG
>MUIB01000059.1 GCA_002084135.1 Spirochaeta sp. LUC14_002_19_P3
ATTTTTTGTCGATACAAGGCGGCAAAAGCGGAGCGTAGCTGGGCTACGTGAGCATTTTGACAACGCAGTAGCGGCGGAAAAGTTCGAGTCAAGAACTAAATGGGGTTTTTTAGAGGTGCCCTTTACTTATAGGGCAGCGAAGAATGATGGAGATAAATCCGCGGCTGGGCATCTCCGTAGTCGCGGTATCCGAAGGTGTATTCGGCAAGGACTTCCATTCCCTCAGCGGTTATAAATGTATATTCCCCCATGGCCGCGGCTGTATCTCTGTAAAACAGAACTCCCCCATGGCTGAACTTTATGGAAGCCCAGGGCCTCAAGGCGAAGCCTTTGTCTTCGCTGAATTCAGGATTGCCGCCGATGAAATAGGACAGGGCGGCTTCTTTGCTTAAGCGAAAGGGATTGCGGCTGGCCAGCGTCGGCTTGAAAAGCACTTCACCCTTATCGTAAGCATAGTAGCGGCTGAGAAAATCTACGGCAGCCTCACGGCAGTGCTTAAAATTATTTTTTAACCGGCCTATTTCGATAACGCCGTCTGCCCACTGCCGCTGAACGGTTTCAATGTCCTGGATGGTAAACATGGTTCTCGCCCTTTAATATAAAATATCGTTAAAATGGTTCTCGCCCTTTAATATAAAATATCGTTAAAAAGGTGGCAATCCCTATAAACTCTACCATATAGGCAAATAAAAACCAGGCACAGGAATGAACGTCCAGTCACCGGGGGCTTTTTCAGCACATTTCCTGAATTTTTTGGGAACCTCATGATCGAGCACAATGACGCTCGGCTCACCGATGTTGGAGGATGTCGTCTTTGATTACCAAGGTCCCGGAAGGTGTAACATACCGCTTAGCTGATGTTTTTCTGATCCATCTTGCTTTTGGCTTAACCGCAAAATGCGCGAAAGGTGGTGTTGACGATTCTGATTCTGCGCTTTCATATTCATTTGCGGGAACGGACGTGGGGCGATTCCCGATTAAATGCCCGTTTTACAAGCATAACTTGTGTGGAGACATCCTATAATCCTTCATTTTTCAAAAAATAAAATTGACCCTTTTGTACCCATGTCAATTCGTATGATTTTTTGAGTTGGATATCGATTTGCTTCCCGCCTGACGAAGCAAATGTCCGATAGCACTTCATTTCGACAGCCGTTCTTCAAAGCTGCCTTCTAATAAACATGTTTTTTCTCCTTTTAGGGTTCATCATCAGTCGTTCAGTCAATCGGTTCTTATTCAAATTCAGAGAGAGTTTTTTAGAGGTGCCCTTAAGCAATACCCCAAAAAATAATGTTATTCCGTTTTCCCTGTTTCAATAGGTACGGGGAGTTGTCCCTGTGGTTCAAAGTCGCCAGCGAGGGCGGCGAAGGCGGCCTGAAAGGTTTCAATGCCGGTGCCGTAGGCGGCAATGGCGGTTTGCGCCCAGCTCAGGCGGGACAGGTGGGTCGGCGAAAGGATGGAAATAATGGCTGTATGGTTGGCATGGGGTTTTAGCTCGTTGAGGAGTATGGCGGTTGCGGCATCCGGCAGGAGTACGATTACTGTGTCGTAGTTTGCTGCGGCGCGGGCAAGGCTTCGGCCTTTTTGTTTAAGCTCCTGTATGGTGTTGGCGTAGCCGAGATGCCAGGATGCGGCGTTTGGATAGCGTTTTCTTCCTTCGGTAAAAAAATCCGGGTAGGAAGCGGCCAGGAGTACTTTTCCGGCACTTTGCGGGGGGATGGGGAAGCGTTCGCCGTGTACTAAGGTTATGCTGCGTGCCGCCTGATTCAGGAGGAAGGTACGGGTTTCTTCTGAAGCAAAAATTTCCGCCGGGGCTTCGGGAAACCAGGGGACTTTGTTTGCGCCTTTCAGGTATTGAAGTTTTATTGTTACTATCCGCAGGGCGGCATCCCGCACACGGGCGTTGAAGGTTGCATCGCGGCTCATTTCCCGGCTGAGGCGGCTGAATACGGCCCGGTTGGCCGCTGGTGTTTCCGAGATAAGGATTAGGTCGGCACCGGCTTGTAGCGCCTGGTAGGCCACCTCGCTCATGGACTCGCCATTTACCCTGGCACCGCGCATGAAAAGGTCATCTGTAACCACTATGCCTGTAAAACCTAGTTCGCCTTTGAGCAGGTTGGTAATAAATATTTTCGAGAGGGTGGCGGGGGTTGTTGCATCGGTTATGCCGGGAAAGGCCAGGTGCCCCACCATTACCGCTGGAAGTCCGGCTTTTATCATTATGCGGTAGGGCACCCAGTCGCGGTGGCGCAGGGTGTCGAGGCTGGCGCGGACAATGGGCAGGGTGCCGTGGGAATCGTCGGCGGTGTCGCCGTGGCCGGGGAAGTGTTTGGCCGTGCTCACTACGCCGAATTCTTCCTGACCCCGTGCAAAGGCCAGCCCGAGAATGCCGCTCCAGCCTGGGTTGGCCATGAAGGCCCGCGGGCCGATTACGTCGGCTTTGGGGTCTACAAAGACATCTACGGTTGGGGCGAAGTTCATGTTTACACCCACGGCTGCCAGCTCCCGGCCTATGATGCGGCCTGTTTCCCGGGCATCTTCCGGTATCGGATTGGCCCCTAAGGACATGTTGCCTGGGGTAATCGCGCTTGCGCCTTTAATATGGCGCACCCAGCCGCCTTCCTGATCGGTGGAGATGAACAGGGGTATGCCGAAGCGAAGCCCCAGGGCGGTGCGCTGGTATACGGTGATAGTTTTGGCGAGGGTAGACAGATTTTCGGCGTTCTTTCCGAACACTTTTACTCCGCCGAGGAAGTCTCTGTTGATGGCGCGTATGATGCTGCTGTCTGGTGTTTCGCCGTGGTAGCCGAACATGAGTGTTTGTCCCAGCGCTTCATGGTCGTTCATGGCTTCTACCAGGCGGGCGGCAAGCAGAGCTGCCTCTTCGTTGTTCGTGAAGTGAGGAATCTCAGCCCCAATGATCGGTGCGGCCATGAGAACAAGGAGCCATAGCGGCTTCAGGGTATTTTTCATGGACTTTTACTGCTGTTTTAATCCGGGGTAGGTTTCGCCCTTTATGTCGTCGATATGGCCTGCTGCCTTGTGCGCTGCCACGGCCCCTTCTCCACAGGCGGTTACAACTTGCCGGAAGGGGGTGGAACGGACATCTCCAACGATATACAGCCCGGCTTGGACGCTCTCCATGTCTTGATTGGTTACCACATAGCCAGCTTCATCTTTTTGCAAAAATGGTACAAGCTGAGTCTGCGGTATTGCTCCGATGAAGATGAACACGGCGTCCATATCTTCTTCATAGCATTCCCCAGTGTCGGTACGTTTCAAAACAACTCGGCCAACCTTGTTTTCGCCCTTAATTTCTTCCAGGGTGTGGTTTAGTCTTACTTCTATGTGGGGGTTGCCATGCACTCTTTCGGCGAGTACTTTCTGAGCGCGAAACCTGTCCCGGCGGTGAATTAAAATAACATTGGGGCTAAGGTTGGCCAGATAGGAGGCTTCATCGCAGGCGGCATCCCCTCCTCCCACAACGAGTATTTTTTTACCCTTGAAGAAGGGCCCGTCGCAGGTGGCGCAGTAGGAAACTCCCCGCCCCATGAATTCTTCCTCGCCGGGAATGTCCAGGGTTTTGTGTTTCGCGCCGGTG
This sequence comes from Spirochaeta sp. LUC14_002_19_P3, assembly GCA_002084135.1. Lineage (GTDB taxonomy): Bacteria > Spirochaetota > Spirochaetia > DSM-2461 > DSM-2461 > UBA2779. The sequence goes on from MUIB01000059.1 coordinate 3,602, forward strand.
GCCAGTATTACTGTCCAGGAGCTTATTGGCCCTTCGCTGGTATGAACGGTGAAGATGTCTTCTTTTTGACTTATAGACTCCGCCGAGGCTATTTTGAACTCGGCACCAAAGTTTTCTGCCTGAAGATGCATTTTTTCGGTGAACTCATAGCCTTTCACTGCTTCGGGAAAGCCGGGGTAGTTTTCCATATCGCTGATAAGAAGCATGGCTCCGCCGGGGGCCAGCTCTTCTATCACCAAGGTGCGCAAATTAGCCCTGGCACCGTATTGAGCGGCGGCCATTCCTGCGGGTCCGCCGCCAATAATGATGATATCGTACTCCGGTTTCATGCTTCCTCCTGCCGATTTTGAGGGTAGTATACCTGAAAACGGAATGTATGTCAAGGCTTTTCTGACCCAGCCCCGGCGGTGAATTGTAACATTAACTGTCCGCGATAGAGAGGGCAAAAGAAGTCCCATGAAACCATGTATACTACTTCATGAAAAAGACAGGTGTTAACATGGGACAAGAACATAATAGCACAAGCAAAAGAAGGGGAAAACACTTCAACCTGCGGTAATATTGTCGCTTTCTTAGCCATTGATTGGCCTCCTTGTGTCTTCAATGTTTTTCTCCTCCTTCTTTCAACATCCTTACATTCCTGCCAGGCATTTCCTTTCCCAGCGCGAGCAGGGCGGGGAAGAAGGTGAGGGCAGCGAGGAAGGAGCTGGACAGGCCTAAGGTAATAACGAAGGCCATGTCTTCGGTGAAGGGGGAACCTGTGCGCAGCAGCAGGGGCAGGGCACCGAGGAGGGTTGTGCCAGTGGTAAGTATGAGGCCGCGGTACCGGGCACGCACCGCACTGAGTATCCGCTCCGGGAGGGGTATGCCGGTGCCAGCTCCGGCGAGACGGGAATGGATAAGGATGGCATTGTTTACGGCCATGCCAGCGAGCAGGATGAGCCCGAAAAGGGTGGATGTTTTCAGCGGGCGTCCCAGAATGGCATAGCATAGAATGGGTATGGCCAAACTAACGGGAACGATGGACAGTTCGAGCAGGGGGGCTTTGAGTGATTCGCTCTGGACGGCGAGTACGGCGTAGATAAGCAGGAAGGCGGCGGCGAGACTGAGCCAGAGGCCGCGGTACTCCGTGCGTTTTTCTTCCAGGGCTTCATCGGAGAGCAGGCTGTACCCCGGCGGGAGAGAGGTGGCGCGGACGAAGTCGGCGGAGTATGTAAGCAGTTTGTTCAGGTTGGAGGTGTTGGTAAGGAGGGTAAAGCTAACGGCACGCTGGCGGTTGGCATGGGTAATTCGGGAAGGTTCTTCGAGATGCCTCCACTGGCCTATCTGGCCGAGGGCGGCCCGTTCGTTTTCGGCGGTGTTGATGCTCAGGCTGTGAAGCTGGGGCAGCGCAGAGACTTTTTCCCGGTTCATAAACACCCTCAGATCGCGTTCTTCGCCGTTCTGAAACCATTTAAGGGCCACCGGGCCCTGAATGCTCCATTTTAGCAGCCCGGCTATGTCGCGGATGTCGAGGTTCAGGCGCCGCAGTTCCTGAATATCTGGTTCAAAGACGTAGGCCGGGGGATTTTCCTTGAAGTGAAGAACTCCGCCGCTTACCCACGGCAGATTGCCTGCCTGGGCGCTTATATCCATGGCGAGTTGCCGTAGCTGAAGATTGTCGCCGCCGCTGAGGGTGAATTCCACTCCGGCCCCTTCATCTTCCACGGTGGGGGCGTAGGCGAACACGCCGGGAACGGCGGCCGCGGCGGCTTCCAGGCTGTCGGCAAGATGCGCCGCGCTGATTTTCTTTTCATTGAAGCGAATGGTGAGCAGGGCCTGACCCGCCTTGGCGCGGCTCTCCACGGATATAATGTCCGGCTGCGCGGCACTAAGGGCGCGGACAATGGCGGATGCGCGGCGGTCTACGGAGGGGAGGGAGGCACCGCTTTCCATTTCCAGCCGGGCGAAGAGGGCACCGGGGTCTTGTGGGGTGCCGAAATGGCGGGGTAGCAGGAGGGCAGTGACGAGGGAAGCGGCTGTAATAAGGCTGAACAGGGCTATAATCCGGCGGGGATGGTGAATGCACCAAAGGGTGAAGATGAGCAAAAAATGACCTTTGGAGCCTGTGCGGCGTTGGCGGCGGGGACGTGAATGCCTTAGGAAGGGGGGCAGGAAACTTACGGAGTAGAAGAGGGCGAAGGTGAGCAGCAGGATAAGGGCCAGGGAGATGGAGAGTACCAGGGGGCTAAGGGACATGGCGCGGGTAAGGGGAACGAAGACGATGAGGGTGGTGGCGGTGGAGGCGGCCAGGGGCATAACGGTTTGGCCGAAGCGGTAGTTTCCGCTGTACAGGGCTTCGGTTACAACGAGGGCACTGTCTATCATGAGGCCGGTGCCCACGGCCAGTCCGGCGAGGATGGCTTGATCGATGGGGATACCGAACAGCGTGAGCAGGCTCAGGGTGAATGCGCCGCTCAGGGGCAGCAGGAGGATGAGGTGCACTATGGCACGGAAAGAAGGCAGGGCAAAGGCCAGAAAGATGGCAATTGAGCTTATCCCGATAAAAACCGCGAGCAGCACCTGGCGGATGGATTTTTCGAGTTCGGCACCGAGATCGTAGACGATTTCGATGCTGTAACCGCTCTGTTCCAGGCTTTTTATTTCCCGCCGCAGCAGCCGCGAAGCGGCGACAAGGTTGGCACCGCCGGCGGCCTTTACGTAGAGGGTAACGGTTTCTCTGCCGCTGAGCCGGCTGATGTCTTCGGGTTCCCGGTAGCCGTAGCGCACGGATGCGATGCTTTTCAGGGGGATTTGCCCCTGTTCCTTGCCGTCGAGCTGCAATTCTTCCATGGCTTCCAGATTTCCAAGATGACCATCGAGGATGAGGCTTAAATCCATGCTGCTTTCTTCGAGTTCGCCGACGGGGAGGCGCAGGTGCTGTCCCTGAAGATAGCCGCCCACGGCACCGGGGGTGAATCCGATGCGGGCGGATCGTTCGGGGATGAGTTCAACATGAATTTCCCGAATGCCGCCGCCGCTAATGCTCACCTCCCCTACCCCTTTTAACTGCTCCACGGCGGGCTTTACGTTTTTTTCGATTTTTGTCCGCAGCCGGGGCAGCCCTTTTTCGTCTTTGGAATCCGGGGCTGCAAAAAAGGCTGCAATGAATATAGGATCCCCGCGGCTGGAGGAGGAATGGATTTGAGGCCGCTGGACGGAATCGGGCCAGCCCGCATAGGCCCTTTCCACTCTGTCGCGCAGCTGGAGGTAGAAGGCATCGGCATCAACAGCTCTGTTAAGGGTAATGGTAACCCGGGACTGGGAAAATTCGCTGGTGCTGCTTAGCCGTTTTATGCCCGGCAGTTCGGATATCTGGTTTTCCAGCGGATCGGTAATGCTACGCTCTATTTCCGAGGCATTGATGCCGTAATGGCGGGTTATAACGATGAAGTTGGAGGAGGCGGTTTGGGAGGCTCCGAATTCGATTTGGGTGAGTCCCGCTATGGTAGAGACAATGAGGGCGAACCACAGCAGGAGTGTCCGCCGGGAAGGGCTCTTTGGCATCGTCATGGGGCGGGCTGCCGACGGAACCAGGCGGCGAACAGCGCGGGCAGCAGGAGCAGGGCGGCGGGTATGGAGAGCAGCAGGCCGCCGGTTACGCTCAAGCCCAGCGCGTTCTGGGGATTGCGTCCGGAGAAGTCCAGGGCAATCGGCAGCAGGGCGGCTATGGTGGTTCCGGCTGTAATAAGAATGGGCCGCATCCTGCTCAGGGCACCGGAAAAGGCCGCCGATGCCGCCCCCAAACCGATTATGCGGCCACGGCGACCGGCCTCGAAAAGAAGAATGGCGTTGTTTATGCTCAAGCCCAGCACTACCAGCATCCCCAGCAGGCTGTTCAGATTGATTTCCTGGCCGCATATCCGCAGCAGCAGTATGGAACCGGCAATGGATACAGGCTGTACAAGCAGGAAGAGAAGCGGCAGCAAGAAGCTGTTAAACTGCATTCCCAGCAGCACATAGAGCAGGCCCGCGGCGAGACCGAACAGCCAGAGGAAGGCACTGCGCTGTTCGGCGCGAAGTGCGGCCTGCGGATCGGTAATACGCCCGTTTCCGCGCTGTATCCAATCCGCAACCTGTGGAGTGGGCACTTCGAGGTAGGCGGCATCCCGGCGGCCTTCGCGGTAGAGCACGGCATAGTCTTCCTCGGGGCTTAAAAGGGTAAGATCGCCCAGGGTAAGCGGGCCGTCTTCGGTGCTCATAATGTTCAGGTTTTCCAGTGCCCGGCGGTTGGCGCGATCTTCGGGGCGCAGGCGGACACGGATGGGCAGCCGCCGCCCGGCTTCTTCGTAGCTGCTTACCAACTGGCCGTTTACCGCGGTGCCGATGTTTTCGGCGATGAAGGCCAGGCTCAGGCCGTGGCGGGAGAGTGCCTGTCTATCGGGACGGAGGCGAATCTGGGGCTTTTTATTACTGGGGGTTATGGTGATCTCTTCCGCCGCCAGGAGCTGGTATGCCCTGGCGGAGGCAATGGCAGCCGCCGCGGTATTATCGGAAACCATGAGGCGGGTGTACCCTTCGGTGATATTGAGAACCCGGCTGAGAAGGTCTGGGGGGTAGAAGGCCTCGGTGCTTACGGCTTCGCCCATTTTGCCCTGAATGAATTCCCGCAGGGCGGCGGGTGTCCAGGCGGCATCCTTTTCGAGGAAGATGAGCAGATCGCTGCGCTCCATATCGCGGTTGGGGTCGGCTATGAAGTAGGGGTCGCGGAGGTTGCCGCCGCCGGAAGCGCTTACGGAGGCTATGCCCGGCTGCCGCCTTATCTGAACCACCAGTTCACTCACGGCACTGAATATGTGCTCAACAGAGGTGCCGGGGGGATGGCGGAGTATGGCCTCGATGCGGGATTGGCGAATGGGCTGAAGCCAGCGGAACCCCATGCCCGGCACCAGCATGGCGGCGCAGGCTGTAATGAACAGCGCGGGAATAATGAACAGCACGGGGCGGCGCAGGCTGGTTTTTGCTAGCCCGCGGGCAAGGGCGGAAGGCTGAAATTTTCGGCCGCCCCAGCGGCGCAGCCGGGAGTAGAGCAGCGGCACCCACCCGATGGACACCAGCAGGGAAAACCCAAGCGATATAACAATAGCCCAGGCCAGGTCGCTAAAAAGCTCCCCGGTAAGGCCGGGCAGGAAGAGCAGGGGCACGAAAACCGCGATGCTGGTAAGAGTGGAGCCGAGGGTGGATTGGACAATTTCCGCCGCCGCGGGGGCAATGTCTGAGTCGGTGCGGGCTTTTTTGGCCAGATTTTCCAGCACCACAATGGCGTTATCCACCAGCATACCCACGCCCAGAGTAAGGCCGCCGAGGGACATGATGTTGAGGGAAATGCCCATAATCCGCAGAGTAAGGATGGCAGCCAGAATGGATAGAGGAATGGCGGTAAGGGCAATGAAGGCATAGGCTGCCCGGTGCAGGAACAGCCAGAGTACAAGAAAGGCGGCGGCGGCTCCGGTAAGGCCGGAGAACAGAAGCCGCCTGATGCTCAGGGTAATTTCTTCGGAGTAGTCGTGGAGTATTTCGATGCGCAAGTCTCGCTCGAAGCTGGCACGCAGGGCGGGCAGGCGGGCGCGGAGGTTGCGGGAGAGGGAAACCGGGCTGTAGCCGCGGCCACGGCGTATGGCAACGGCGGTGCCTTCTTCGCCGTCGGTAACAAGAAAGGACTGACGCTTGTCGAATTCCCGTTTTACCTGGGCGGTATCGCGGACGCGGACAACCTGCCCATCGGCCTGGGTTTGCAGGGTGAGTTCGGCAATGTCCTCCCACTGGCGGCGGCGTCCGTCGGCCTTGATAATGTAGCGAATGTCCCCGTCTTCGATGCTCCCTGAGGGATATTCCGCATTCATCCCGCCGATGGCCTCGGTAAGGGCACTTAAAGGCAGGCCCGTGCGGGAAAGCCTGGACTGATCGGTGCTTACCTCGATAATCTCACGGCGTCCGCCGGATACCTGAATGGAGCCGGTTCCGGCTATTTGCTGTAGCGCGGCACGTAGCTCCCGCTCCGCCATTTCCCTTGCCAGGGCGGGATTGGTGCTGCCCTGAGGAAACACCCCCAGCAGGATAACTGGTGCCTCGCCCGGATCCACCGGCAGCACCAGCGGCTTATCGGCCTGGCTTGGCAGGCTCAAGTAAGCGGTGTCGATAATTTCCCGTACTTGCAGTGCCGCAGTGTCCATGGAGGCCCCCCACTCCAAACTGATCTGAATCAGGGAGGAAGAGTCCCGTGAGTAGGAGCGGATATTTTTCAGGCCGCTCAAACTGGAGAGGGCATCTTCCAGGGGGATGGTAACCAGTTCGCGCACATCGGCGGCGGGGAGTCCTCCGAAGGAGGTAACGACGGTAATCTGGGGCACCTCCATTTTGGGCAGAAAATCCAGGGGCATGCGCAGTATTGCGAGTATGCCGCCCGCGGCGATGGCGAGAAACGCGATGGCCGCGGCGATGGGCCGGGACAGGATGAACTGAATCAGGGTTTTCATGGTGCTCCTAATCGGTAATGAAGATGGGGACTGTCCAGTCGGTGCCCATGGCCCTTCCCTTGTCGTCAGTGAAATCGCCGCCAAGGGTAATGTTGAGCAGACCGGTTTTAGCGGCATCGTCGTTGTCGATGAAAACAATGGCGCGCACCCAGGTGTCGTAGGCCGCGCCGGGATTGGCGGGGCCGAAGTCGCCAGCGGGAATGTTTGGGGGATGGAAGGCGGCATCGGCCTGACGTACGGCCAGAGGCACGAAGCTGTTTACGCCGTCTTCCTCAATAAGAAAGTTATTGGCGAAGGAGTCGAGATTGGGCTGGGCACCGGCTGCCAGTTTTAAAAATACATCTACTACGGTGTTGCCAAAATTTATATCCTGCGGGGGCGGGGCGAACTTGGCCAGACTCATGGATGTATAGGGGCTGGGAATAATAACGGCAGTGGGATCGGTAGGGTCGGTATAAATGACCATGGCCACGACTTCGGGCGGTTTGGTGGTGCTGCCGTTGGTTTGGAAGTTATAGCGGTATTCGGTGCTGAGGGGATTGCCTTGAGTGTCGGTTAAGCTGGTACTGACGAGCAGGCTGTAGGGGGTGTCCCAGTTGGCTTCGCTTTCGGGAACCAGGGTAAGGGTGCTGCCGTTCCATGTTTCTTTATAGCTCAAATTCGGGGTAAATGTAAGGGCTCCCAGGAGGGAATCGGCATCCATGGCTTCGGAGAAGCTAAGGACAAATGACCAGTCTGTTTCCCAGCCTGTGGTTCTTGTTAGCACGGTATCGGTAAGACTGTCGGGCTGGAGGGTGAAGCCGGCTCCATTGCTGACGGACTGGAGGCTTGGAGCGGCTGTGTCGGTGCCAGTGTAGAAGCGGATGTTCCAGTCTTCGGCCAGGGTGTTGTTCTGGCTGTCGGTGCTTGATTCAGGGATGAAGAGTTCGTACTCGGTTTGCCATTTGAGATTTTCGCTTAGGGTGTAAGTAAAAACCGTAAAGCCGGTGTTCCATGTAAGAATGCCGTTGGCTCTGGGCGATATGCTGAAGCCGCTGGCAACGGAGCCGGGGACCATGGCTTCGCTGAACTGGATGGTAACGGCGGGTTTTATTGTGCTGATTTTGGCCCCGTCTGCCGGGGTGGACGAAACTACGGTAGGGCGGTCTTTTTCGGCGCGGGTGCTGAAGCTGTGTGTAAATTCTGCGTTCAGCGAGCGTCCATCGTCGTCTTCTGCGGCTGTTGTTACTTTGAGTATGTAATCGGTACCGTCTTTCCAGCCAGTGAAGGGGCTAAAGTGGAGGGTGTTCCCTAACCAGCTGAATTGGCCGGAGACTTCAATGCCATCGGCTGTGAGGACGAAGGCTTCCTCGGCAAGGGACGGGTTCGGCTGGCGGGAGAAGGTAACGGAGGCTGTTTCCAACTCGGCGGCTTTTATCGTGGTTTCGGAGGGGGTATAGGCGCTGATGCTCAGGGCCTGGGTGTCGGAGAGGTTGAAAACTTCACAGGCAAAGATGAGTAGCACCGTAGCCAAAAGAAAAAGCTGTTTCATGGGGCGGCCTCGATAACATAGAGTATGTCCCAGTCTTCGGTGAGGTAGGAACCATCGCTGTTTACGGTGTCATCTTCCTCGGCCCGCTGGGAAAGCTGGTAGTAATGATGCACTTGGGTGCTTTGTACTGCGGGTGTGAATCCTTCGTAGCCAAGTTCCAGGGTGGTGTTGCTGGTGAGTGAGAGCAGGACAAGTTTGGGCGATGATATGCTGGAGGGAAAGGACGCAGTAAGGCTGAAGGTGGAGACAAACTTCGGGAGCATCGTTACGGTAATGGGCTGGGCGAAGGTGAGCATGAAGGTGTGGGTGTTTTTCGGGCCAGTGTCCAGGGTAAGGGGCACAGCGGCTTTGGGGATGGCCGTGCTCAAATCGTTAAGGGGATCGGCGGTGGAGTGGGCGATGGACAAAACTCTTTGCCGGGGAATGGGGCAGGTAAAGGCAATGTCCTGTACCGCCGCGAGGGCATTGCCTTCCGCGTCTTTGAGGGTTTCATCTATGCTCAGGGTGTACTGCTGCTCCGGGATCCATCGTGCTTCAGGTATGAGGGCGATGGCACTTTCGGAGAAGGGCAGTATGGAAAAAGTAAGGGCAGGTTCGATGGACCAGGATGCGTCCCAGGTGTCCCAGTCCATGGCTTCGCTGAAGAGTAGATATATGCCGGAATCGGCGTTGATGTCGTTAAGGGTGAGGGAGCTAAGAGGCTGACTGGTGCTGATGCTCCAGGGGTGGGCACTGGTGAAGGCGGGTGCTGTTATGTCGCTGTAGGTGCGCAGGGTTATGGTGTAGTCTTCGGCCAGGGGTATGCCCTTTGCATCGGTAAGGGTGTTGGGCAGGGTAATGGTGAAGCGGCTAAGGGGGGTCCATTCTTCCTGTGGGGCAATAAGCACGGTATCCGCGCCAGTGTTCCAGGAGTACGTAACTTCAATGTCCGGCGAAAAAGTAATGTTTTGCGCGAAAAGGGCTGTGTTCATGGCTTTGGAAAATTCCAGGGTGAGTGTATCGGAGGGTGCGATAATGGTTTCGTTTTCCGGATTCTGAGACTTGAGTACGGGCGGGGAATCGGGTGCGCCGATGAAGAAGGGGATAATATGCTTCACCTTGAATACCCGTCCATCGGCATAGCTGAACTGCCCTGCCACTTTGAGGGCATAGCGGCTGCCGGGAGTCCATGCCGTGCGGGGGCTAAGGGAGAGGCGGCGGTTTTCCCAGCTGTAGTCGCAGTCGAAAATGCCTGCGGCATTGCTAATTTCCACGGCGTTTTCCGCCGCCGTAAGGGAGACGTTTTCAGGGAACTGTACCCAGGGCACGGCGTTAGCGGGAAGCTCCTGATTGCGTTCTTTGGGGTATGAGTCTATCTCAAAGGGGGTGGTGTTTATTACGGCGCAGGAGGCAAGCAGCAGTGCCGTGAGTATCAGATTATTCTTCAAGGCTAAGCTCCTCTCCCTCGCGGAGAAGCGGGGATGGTTCGTCTATAACGATTTCTCCGGCATCGAGATTGTCTGTAATTTCTATGCGTCCATCGGTTTGACGCCCGAGGCTTACGGTTTTTATGAAGGCTCTGCCGCCACGGACGGTGTAGAGGGTTCCTTCTTCTTCCCGCTTCTCAATGAGGGCACTTAAGGGGATTGTTATGCCCTGATGGGGGGCACCCGTGTTTACCCTAACCCGGGCAAACATGCCCGGCTGGAGGCGTCCGCGGCGGTTTGGAAGGAGGGCGCGCACGGTAACATTGCCCGACTGGGGGGATACGATGGGAGAGATTCTGTCGATGGCGGCAGAGAATTCCTCGTTGGGATAGGCATCTATGCTTATGTTTACTGTCATGCCGCGGCCTAATGCTATGGCATCCGCCTCCTGTACCGGGAACACGGCGTGTACTTCGCCGCTTTCAAAGACGGTGTAGACGCTGTCGCCGGGTGATGCCTTTTCTCCGACTTCAGGGTTTCGGGTGCCGATGATGCCGGAGATGGGGGATTCGAGGCTGAGCTCGTCTATGAGTGCCTGAGCGGATTCCAGCTGGGTTTTGGCCGAGGTGAGCCGGGATTGGGCAGCATCCAATTCGGCCTGAAGGGTGCGGGTGTTTATGTCGATGAGCAGTGCCGTGCGCTCTTTTTCATTGCTTTTGGCGGGAAGGGGGAAATTATGGGAAAGAATGTCCTGATCGCGGAAGCCGATGCGGCGGATTTCCAGGTCTTTTTCCAGCAGGGCCAGATCGGTTGCGGCTGACATGTAGGTGAGTTCGGCGGATCGCAGTGCCGATTCGGTAACTCCTCCCACCTCAAAGAGGGCTTGCTGATCGGATTTGGTTCGCTCCAGTTCTTCCAGTTCGCGCTGCTTCTGTTCGATTTCCAATGCGGACTTGGCCAGGCCCAGCAGCCGGGCTTCCACCTGCCTGCGCCCTTCATCGAGAGCGGCTTCGGCCAGTTCAAGGCCCGCTTCCGATGAGGTAATGGCGGCTTTGGCCTGAGCAAGCTGAATATTGAGCTGCACGTTGGATAGCCGGGCAACGAGGGTTCCGGCGCGTACCCTGTCGCCTTCTTCGTAGAGAAGGTTTTCATAGGTGCCTTCCACCGATACGGTGATATCGGCTTTGCGGACATAGCTGATGTTGCCGTAGGATTCCAGTTGGGTTTGAATTTCTTCTTCTTTGGCAATGAAGGTTTTTACCGGGAGTGCCTGGGTGTTGAGGTTCATGATGGGGGAGGCTTCCCGCGGACTTCTTTGGCAGCCGCCGATGAAGAGCAGTAGAGCGGTGGAAAAATGAAGAGTGAAACGTAAAAAGTGAAAAAGAATTTTTCTGTATGACGGGAGGGCTTGGGAGTGCCTTGCCTTCCGCTTGTGCATGCAGGGAAGGCTCGTGAACGTTCTGCTTGGGGCGGCGTAGAGGACACTTTCAAAGTGCTCTGGTTGACACTGCGCCAAGGGTGCAGGGAACGCTCGCGAGCGTTCCGCTTGGGGCTGCGTTAGGGATTGGAGGGGCGGCGCAAGCCGGTCCGCAGCCGCAAGGCAAGGACTGAAACCCCGCAAAGCCCGACCCCGTCGCGAAGCGGCGGGGGAACGCCCAAAAAAAGAGTGCCTGAATTGATTGTTCTTATTCATCTGTTTCATTGTTTGCCTCCGTTTGGCCAAGGGTGTTAAAGGGGATGCCGAGCAGGATTTCCAGAGCCCGTTCGGTTTGAAGTAGTTCCAGGATGCCTTCGTTCAGGCTGATAACTTTTTCGATGTAATCGTTCTGGGCTTTTACGTAGTCCAGGCGGGTGGAGGTGCCGTGTTCAACTTCGAGGGCGAGGATGTCCAGACGGCGCTGAAGAAGGTTTACCTGATCCCGCGACATTTTCAGCGACTGGCGCATGTTTTCAAAGCGGTTGAGGGTAATGCGTACTTGAAAAATAAGGTCGTTTCGGAGTTTCTGATATTTTTCCCGTGCGTTGTCCAGGGCCAGGGAGGCGGTGCGGGCGTTGACTCCGTAAGCAATGTTCTGCGGCGTTTTCGCGTTCACGGCACCGGTGCGGGTAAAGCTGTCCTGAGAGTTGGAGGCCAGGGCGTAGGTGCCAGAGACGGCTATCCACGGGAGGGGGAAGGTAATGTTTACTCCAAGGCTGTATTCGCCGTTCTGCAGGGGGTAGCCGCTTCCGGAAAATTTGGCCTTGCCTTCCAGGGCAATGTTGGGCAGCCAGCGGCTTTTGGCGGCTTTGTATTCGACGTTTTTTTGTTCAATTTCAAGGAGGCTTAGCTGAAGCTGGTTGTTGGCGTTCAGGGCCAGAGAGGCAGACTGTTCCGATGTTACGGGCAGTGTGGCACCGGCGTAATCTTTGGGGAGGTTGTCGGCGGCGGTAAAGGGCTGATCGGGTGAGAGTCCCAGAAGCTGGCGCAGGTTGTAGGCTGCTTCATCGAGGGCCAGGCGTTGTTCGTCCAGGCCGGAGGCCATGGCTTGAACTTTCAGCTCGGTTTCAAGGTAGTCTACTTCCCGAATTTTGCCTAGCTCCAATTCCTTTTGGGAAATTGCGAGCTGTTCGCGGGCACTGGTGAGGATTTCTTCCTGATTGCTGATTTTGCGCTCCTGAATGATGTAGGAATAGTAGGCGCTGTAGCAGGACTGACGCAGGTTTTCGGTAAGGGCGAGGAGTTCTCCCTTGCCGTATTCCACTTTTAGCTGCTGCAGTTTGAGCGAATTGACAACTTGTCCGCCCAGATAGACGGGCTGGCTTAGGGCAAAGGTGAGTTCGCTTTTACGCGGATCTGCCGCGTTTTGAACCACGCTACTTTCGTCGCTCAGGGTAACCGAGAGGGAGGGAAACAGGCTCTGATAGGCCAGCCGCCGCTGAATTTCGGCGGCCTCCAGCGTGAAGCGGCCGTCTTTCATCTCTTGGGATGCCGTGATGGACAGGGCAATGGCCGTGGGCAGATCGAGCTCCAGGCTTTGTGCGCCGACATGAGCCGCGGCGCACAGTAGCAGGCAGGCTAAAACAGTCCTTTTGATTCTTTTTTGTGAAGCTGTTTTGCGAATGCTTTCCATACTTCCCTGGTTCCCTGAACGAGTACGTCCATGTCTTTTACAGAGGCATTGCTGGTGCTGCTGTGGTAGAACATGGCGCAAATATTGTCCTCCGTGTCCTTGATGGTAAGGACAACGCTCAATATCCGGTTGCGGCGCAGCTGCTGGTACACTTCCACGCTTCGGAAAAAGACATCGGCCGAATAGCGGGCATTGGGGGCTTTTTCCTTTTCATTCAGGTTCAACCCGGCCATGGCTGCGGAACTGATCTGCATCCGCCGGATCTGGGCTTCCAGTCCGCCGAAGCTGCTGACTCCGTCGATGGCAATATCTTCCAGCTTGTAAGGGGTTTCCGAACTAAGGCTGTCTTTTACTTCCATCATTTTAACGGTGCTCATGCAGGACGAGAGCACTATGCTGATGAGAATAAATATGCCTGCCTTAGTTATTAGTGATAATCTCCCTGGCTGCCTGAACGGCCTGATTGAACAGGCTGTCTTCACCAACCAGCGATTCCGCTTTTTCCACATAAAATTCCTCCATTCCGGTAATCTGACTGCGCCCGTAAAGGGCCGCGAGAGACAGGTAAATCTTTACCAGCTCATCTTCAAAGAGTGCTGCCCGCCGGTAGTAGTCCAGCGCCTGATCGATGTTTCCACGCATCTGCTGAACGTCTCCCATAAGCGACAGGACTCTGGGGTCTTCTCCATTCCAGAGCAGGGCTTCCCGCAAGATGCTTTCAGCTTCGTCCGGCTCGTTTTGGGCAATTTTAACCCTGGCCAGCCAGAGCCGGGCATCGCCGTGTTCGGGCGAGCGGCGCAGAAGTTTGAGCAGCTCATTGCCAGCTTCCTGAAATTGTTCCTGCATGTAATGGCTCTTGGCCAGCAGAAAAACCGCCTGGGTTTCAATATCGCTGTTTGGACTCATTTCTTCCAGCAAGGTGTCCACGGCTTCAAATTTCCCTTCCAGATAGGCGGCGCGTGCTTTGGCGTAGCTGTTTAAATCCGCTTCTGAAACATCTTTGGCGCAGCCGATGAGAAGCAGGCTTAGCAGCGGTAGCATAAGTATTGGCCGCGTTGGATTTTTGGTTTTCATTTTTGCCTCCTACCTTATAAGAAGCGTTCAAGTGCCTTCAAAATTCAAAATTTCCAAAAATTTTTTAAAAATTTTTGGAAATTGCACAAATCAGTGCAATAATAGCGTTAAAAAGTTCAATCTGATTGCTCAGGGGGCGCACGGGGTGGGGTGTTTGCTTTGGGGAGAGGGAACGGTCGGCGAATGTTCTTTATGGGAAGCGCACAGAGGTGGATGTTTGCTTTGGGGTAGGGAACGGTCGCGAACCTTCTTTACAGGAAGCGCGAGAGGTGGGATTTCTTTTTCGCTTTGAACCTAAAGGGCACCTCTAAAGTTTATTGACTTCATTGGTGGAAAGGCCAGTGTACTTGCAGATGAGGTTCATTTTTTCACCGGTTTCTTTCATTCTTTTAGCAACTCGATACATACCTTCCAGAATCCCTTCCTGTTTGCCTTCCTGAATGCCTTCCTGCTTGCCTTCCTGCTTGCCTTCCAGCCAGCAGTCTTCTGGTGTTAAAGTTATTGTGGCCATGTCTGTAAACTCCTCTCTGTCAATGTAACTTAAGGGCACCTCTAAAAAACCC
>MUIB01000037.1 GCA_002084135.1 Spirochaeta sp. LUC14_002_19_P3
ATGGCAAGCGGCCTGATACTCATTGTTTCCGCCTTTATTCTTGGCGGAAACAACTTCATGGGGCTCATAGATGTTACCTCATTTATTGTCGTAATATTTGGTTCATTTGCCGGGGTTCTTGCCGCCAGTCCCTTAAACAGGGCACTGGGTATGGGCAGGTATCTGGGCATTGTGTTCCGTACTCCCGATATTCAGGATAAACTTGCTCTTATCAGCCAGCTGGTTGAGTTTTCCAACAGTGCCCGCAAAGAGGGGCTTTTGTCCCTGGATGATTCACTCAATGAAGTAGATGATGACTTTTTGCGCAACGGGCTCAGGCTGGTTGTGGACGGCACCGATCCTGATATTATAAGACACATTCTTTACACAAATCTTGAGCAGGTGGAAAACCGCCATGAAGACGGCATAGGATTTTTTGAACGCTGGGCCAAATTGGCACCAGCTTTTGGCATGATTGGAACCCTGCTGGGACTTATCGGTATGTTGGTCAATCTGGAGGATACGGCATCTATTGGCCCTAATATGGCTATAGCACTTGTTACAACTCTTTACGGTTCCATTTTTGCGAACCTTATCCTTTCCCCCGTTCAATTCAAGCTACAGGACAGGCATAAGGATGAGATGCTGATAAAGGAGATAATGGTGCAGGGGATACTTTCCATTCAAAGCGGCGACAATCCCCGTATTCTTGAGGATAGACTGCTTACTTTTATTCCTCCGTCCGAACGTCCTACTCAGAGCGCATCGGGAGTGTAGTACTGTGGCTGATAATGAAAGAAAGAAAAAGCAAAGGCGCAGTGCTGGGGGGGATAACTGGCTTACCACCTATGCTGATATGGTTACTCTGCTTCTAACCTTTTTTGTTTTGCTGATGAACCCTGAGAATCCGATTGATAGTCAGCGGATTGAGCTGATTGTTCAGGCCTTTCAGGGGCTTGGCCCCCTGCAGGGCGGCAATACTCTTTCTGAAGGTATTCTGGCTGAGCTTGGCAATGAGGTGGCTTCATTTCCATCCAAAACAGGAGGAACACGGCTGAATGAATCGCGAAGAAAGGCGATAAGTGAATTTCAGCCAGAGATTAAGAATCGTTTTGTTAAAGTAAAGGAAGACGAACGTGGTTTGATTATTACTTTAGCTGGAGATTTTTTGTTTGAAAGAGGGAGCGCGGAGGTTAATCTGGAGCGCTCCAGAAATACATTGCGCAAGCTGGCCGGATATCTTGAATCGGATGTATTCAATGATCGAAAAATTCGGATTGAAGGCCATTCCGATTCGCTACCCACCGATCCGGCAGGCCCCTGGCCTACAAACTGGGAACTCTCCGCGGCCCGATCATCCGCCGTACTGCATTATCTGGTTGATTACGGTGCCGTGGAGAGCCGCTTTCAAATTGCGGGATTTTCTGATACGGTAAAACTCCGGGAACCGGAACAAACCGAAGCGGACAGAGCTGAAAACAGGCGGGTTGATATAGTAATTTTGAAGCCCGGCCATGAATGAAAAAAAATTAGGAATAAGGACTAGCTTTATTCTTGAAATACTGGTAATATTTTACCGGCATCAAGGGAGGATGATGTCTTATGGCAGATGAAGAACTCGAACTGGATAATGCATTAGAGTCCGATGATAAGGATTTTATCGCGAGAGCAAAGAAACCGAGAGGAATTCCCGAGCGGTTAGTCAAAGTTCTTGCATTTATTGCAATCGGTATTGTCGCTATAGTTGTTAGTATTACGGTTAGCGTGTTAACTTTCCGTTTTATGGATCGAGGTAATCGAACCAGGCAGTTTCCTGTGCTCTCGGAAGAATACCAGACAGCCATACCGGCCTATTCGATATGGAATTTTTTCGTCGACGATGGCTACGATCTGCGTACCCAAACCAGCGATCAGGAACGGTTTACTGTCTCCGCAAAAATAAAATTCGGCTACGATGAGACAAAATATAAAGAATTAGTTGGTGAATTAGCCAGTAAAAACGATATTCTTATGGATGCGATACGGTTTTATTTCAGTCAGCGCACAAGAGCACAGCTTGTAGACGAGGCCGCTGTGAAAATGGAACTGAAGAATAAGGTGAACAGTCTCCTTTCTCAGGGTGAAGTCGAGCAGATATTGTTTTTACAGTATCAGATTATTGGTTTATAATTGGAACTTATCTATAATTCTTTTATGGAATTACAGGGAATTTCCTGTACGGAGTAATTTGTGACGGAAGTTCTGTCCCAGGATGAAATTGATCAGCTGCTATCCACCATAAGCTCAGGTGAAGCGGAAGCGGAAAGTGCTCCTCAGATTACGGAGCGCAAGAATATCCGTATCTGGGACTTTCGCCGTCCTGATAAATTCTCCAAGGAACAAATCCGTACAGTATCCTTTATGCACGAAACATTTGCCCGCCTTACTACGACCGGTCTGGCGGCACAGCTTCGTTCACTGGTTCATGTTCACGTTGCCAGTGTGGATCAGCTAACCTATGAAGAGTTTCTCCGCTCCATCCCATCTCCAACGGCACTGGCCGTTATCAATATGGATCCGCTTGCTGGTTCCGCTATTTTGGAAATAGATCCCGCCATTACGTTTACCATTATAGACCGTTTGTTTGGCGGGCCGGGCGAAGGAATTAAAATCAATCGGGAACTGTCGGAAATTGAACGGGCTGTTATCGAGTCCATCGTTGTCCGCATTCTGGGCAATCTTCGCGAGGCCTGGGGACAGGTTGTGGATTTGCGTCCCCGCCTGGGTCAAATTGATACCAATCCCCAGTTTGTTCAAATAGTTCCGCCAACGGAAATGGTATTGCTGGTAACAATGGATACCAAAGTGGGTAATGTTGAAGGGATGATGAATTTCTGCATACCCTATTTAACCATAGAGCCAATTATTTCAAAGCTGTCTGCTCAGTACTGGTATTCTCTGGTACGGCGTGGCACAACTTCGGAAAACCTTGATGTTCTGCGTGAACGCCTGGAAAAGGTTTCCATTCCCCTCATTGCTGAAGTCGGCAAAATCAATTTGCCGTTGAAGGAAATCATGTCCATGCAGC
>MUIB01000160.1 GCA_002084135.1 Spirochaeta sp. LUC14_002_19_P3
ACATGGGACGCAAAGCTGATTTTCGCAACGTTGTTGTTATAATGACCTCGAACGCCGGAGCCAGGGAAATTGGCAAACAAAGGATAGGATTTGGCAGCGGCGAGGTGGATTTTACCGCCCTGGACGATGCCGTTCAGCGGATATTTTCCCCGGAATTCCGCAACCGCCTCGACCGGGTGGTAAGATTTAGTCATTTGGATGTGGGCATAGTAGAAAACATTGTGCGCAAGGAGCTTGAGCAGTTCCGGGCCATGCTTAGCCCTAAAGGCATCGCCCTGGAAGTAACGGATGCTGCTGTAAACTGGATTGCGGCCCAGGGACATTCCACCGAGTTCGGCGCCCGTAACATTGCCCGCCTGGTGGAAGAAAAGATTAAAGCCTTTTTTGTAGACGAGGTGCTGTTTGGTTCTCTTGGCAGCGGGGGCAAGGCTGTTGCCGAACTCATGGACAACGATATCCGCATTCACACGGTTACAAATGGCACTGTAGATTAACTACTTCCCCAATGGAATAGCCATGTTTATCTCCAGATTGGCACTGTATGGTTTTTCGTTGGGTGTTTCGGTATTCCCGCTAAAGATTCCTTCTCCCTGTTTTTC
This sequence comes from Spirochaeta sp. LUC14_002_19_P3, assembly GCA_002084135.1. Lineage (GTDB taxonomy): Bacteria > Spirochaetota > Spirochaetia > DSM-2461 > DSM-2461 > UBA2779. The sequence goes on from MUIB01000160.1 coordinate 600, forward strand.
TCCAACAGTACCGTCGGCACTGAATTGAAGCGGTATTTCAATTTTGCCCTCTTCCCCCTCTGGAGTGCTCACAAACATGGTTATTAAACCCTCTCCTCCATCTTCGGGGTAATTTTCGCCGAAAACCAGATAGCCGCTTACCGCCTTTTCGGGAGTAACTGTGAATTCTCGGGGTAGTATGGTTTTTCTCATAATTTTTTCCATATTCAGCAAATCGGCCTGCTCATAGTGGCTCCAGATGTTGTTCAGATAGGACTGACTCTTCGCGTCTCCACCTTTATTTCGTATCCTTAATGAAATATCATTGAGTTTAAACTCGATTTGATTCTCCTGGGTGGAGGCTTCAAAGTTGAATACCAGAAGCCGCTGTTTTGTTATCATGCCCGGATATTTATAGTAGGGATTAACATATTCACGAACATCGTTGCGGCCATAGAGGGATTTTAGTTCCTCTTCGCCAAGATAACTCAGGGTAACGGTGAGATCGGCTACCTGATATACGATGGGCTCGCTCATAACCGGCTTGGGCGGCGATGTTTTGCAAGCAGACAAAACGCTGATAAACAGTATACCTGCTATGAAGGCATATTTTTGCATGGCTTTAACTCCTTGCGGAAGTTTATAGCATAATATATGGAAAGGGGAAAGGGAATTCTGCCTTAAAGCCGGGTTTTTATTGTTAAAGTTTTGTTACTGTTGCCATCGTTTTGGAGTTTGTTATGCACAATTTGGGACTGAAATAAAAAGCGGCCCCGATTGCCGAGACCGCTTAATAATTTACAATTTCTTCGACAGAAACTAGAAGGATGTGCTGAACTTTAAGTAAAGTGTATGGCCCCAGTCGTCTGCGGGAGCTTTGTAATCCAGATCGTTTGTCATGCCAAACTGAATGCCAAGAGCACCGAGAGCCGTGGTAAGACCAACATCGTATTTAAGTCTGTTACCATCAAAATCCTTGTACTTTTCATTAACGCTATCCCATTCCTTGAAACCGTCAATTCCAACAGCACCAAAGACACTGAAATTTTCCATGAGCTCTACCAAAAGAGAAAGGCGGGGCTTAATGCTGGCCACAATATGTTTAGTTCCATCCAAGCCTACTGATAAACCAGCGGTAACTTTACCCATTTTCAGGGCATAATCCAGCTGAGCTTTGATTTTATCATCAATCAACGGCTCTATATCGTACTGAAAGCCAGCACCAATTTTATGAGCACCATCGGCCAGGTTGAAGGCAATCGCGGCACCAAAAACTCTACCGCTTGGGTCATCTTTTGCATCCTCATTCACATAATTTACTGGATATTTAAGATCCCCATTATACGCCGAACTGATGAAGTACAGGGAAACATCCATTATATCAGCAATGCCTGTGCCCTTGAGAATTACGCCGCCTTCATAGGGTGCAACCTTGTCCGCCACATCCTTAAGACTTGAGGGATACAGAACCGAACTCAGGGTAATCATATCAAGTATCTTGAGATCGACCTGAATACCCACGTTAGAACCAGTTCCATCATCGGTACCGTCTGCGGTTCCCATGGATTTGGGTGCTACATTAGCAATCGAACCGGGTTTGGCACCAAAACCGAATTTACCCAGCTTCAGGGTTAAGCCAACCGGACCGTTAACGCCCAGAGCACCGAATAAATCGGAGGTAAGGGTGAACTCGTCCATGCGGAGGTAATCGGTTTGCAGGCCAACACCTGCACCGGTAGATATACCGGTTGCTTTAGTAGCACCACCACTTACATTAAAATCACCGCTGTTGTCTGAGCCGTCATTCCAATACAGGGCCTCTGCCAGGCCAACCGACACGGAAACCGTGTTCCATTCATCAATGGTAGCGTTCAGATTCAGCTTCATGGAATCCGTCATGCCATCATTAATTTTCTTGTCCTGAAATGAATACCCCATTTCCGTCGAAAAACTCCCGCTGAATGCGGGATCCGTTTCCGCAAAAGCGGCTCCGGCGATTACAATCGCCAGGACTAAAATCAAAATCTTTTTCACTACTACTTCTCTCCTTATGTAGAATGAAATATTTTTTTAACGCTGGAACCCAGCGTATTTTCCAAACTTAAAATACTCCCTTGGGGAGATAGTATACAGGTATTATGGAGACTATGTGAAGAGTTTGTGAAGATTAAATGAATTGACATATTCCTCCTTTTCCTCCTTACCTGCCTTATCGGATCAGTATAATTAAAACTCAATTAATTCCTTAAAACCATAGCGCAACCGCTATTCTATATCGAACCTTAAAGAAATTTTATTTTTATGTCAAGTAGCAAATGGGCGAATTCAGAAAAAAATTAAAAAAAATTCCCGGACAGCCCGATTTATGTGGGCACCTCTAAAAACCCCCATTTAGTTCTTGACTCGAACTTTTCCGCCGCTACTGCGTTGTCAAAATGCTCAC
>MUIB01000012.1 GCA_002084135.1 Spirochaeta sp. LUC14_002_19_P3
CGGTGCGTTTTTATTGTTTTTCATGGAACACTCCTTATATATATAGAAGCCCTCCAAGCCCTTCAAAATTCAAAATTGGGAAAAATTTATTAAAAAAGCTGAAAATTTATGCTTTTTGTATGTTGGGAGGGCTTTAGGAGCCGCCTCAAGCCGAAACAGGGCGGCCTGAACCCGCAGCCTTTTCAGGCTTTAGGCTGGAGGGGGGAGATTTGAGAATTGAGAATTGGGGACGGGGGATTGGATGTGGTCTTCTTAAAAAAGATTGTCTCTTGAAGCATTTCGCGCCTTTCGCGGCTAATCCCCCTCTCTCCATAAAGATGGGCTAAACCGCAAATAGGAAAAACCATCCCCCTAACTGAAGCCTCCAGCCTAAAAAAGTCTTGCCCTAAATACCCCCCTATGCTACACTGCCAGAAATATTCCTTAAGGAAACCTTTGAAAAGAGCAGATTTTTATGACATTTAGCGAAAAAATGATAAAAAAGGCCGGGGAAATGAATAAAACCCTGGTATTACCCGAAAGTACGGAACCGCGGACCTTGAAGGCGGCGCGGGTCATTGCCGATAAGGGGATTGCCCGGGCGGTGTACCTGGTGGGGAATCCCGAGAGCATAAAAACAGCGGCCAATGAGGCCGATGTGAAGATTGATGGGTTTATTATTGCCGATCCGTCTCAATCCGATAAACTTGATACCTATGCCGATGAGTACTATCAGATGCGCAAGCACAAGGGCTTAAGCCTCGAAGAGGCGCGGGAAAAAATAACCGATCCGGTAAGCTGGGGCGCGATGATGGTGTACAAGGGCGATGCGGATGCCATGGTGGCGGGTGCCCAAAGCGCAACGGCCAAGGTGCTGGTGGCTGCTTTTACGATTATAAAAACCGCTCCAAGCGTAAAATCGGCCTCGTCCTGTTTTGTTATGGATTTTCCGGACAAGAAATGGGGGGAAGAGGGTTTGATGATCTTCTCCGACTGCGCAACCATTCCTGAGCCAACGGTGGAACAGCTTGCCGAGATAACCATCGCATCGGCTGCCTCCTGCCGCACCTACCTGCAAGCCGAACCCCGCATAGCCATGCTTTCCTTTTCCACCAAGGGCTCCGCTTCCCATCCCTTAGCGGACAAGGTGCTCCAGGCCCTGGCGCTGGTAAAACAAAAAGCCCCCGATTTGCTTGTAGACGGCGAAATGCAGCTCGATGCCGCCATAGTGCCCGCCGTAGGGGAAAAAAAGGCCCCCGGATCGCCAGTGGCAGGCAGGGCCAACACCCTCATCTTCCCCGACCTCCAGGCCGGCAATATCGGCTACAAGCTCGCCCAGCAGTTTGCCGGCGCGGGCGCTTACGGCCCCTTTTTGCAGGGCTTCAACAAACCGATAAGCGATTTGTCGCGGGGGGCCTCGGTGGAAGACATTATTAACACCTGCGCGGTAACCTTAACTCAGGCGGGATAACATGAAGACAGTTATAGTCGGCTATGGCCGCATGGGACAGCTTATAGAGGAAGTTCTTGTGAAGCGGGGGCATACGGTGCTATGTCGTGTGGATTCAGCGGGTACCGGAGATGTCCGGGACTTGAATGCCAGCACGCTGAAGGGTGCCGATGGGGTAATCGAATTCGCTCTGGCGGAAGGCATTGCCCAGAGAATAAAAATTTATGCCGAATCGGCGCTGCCTGTGCTTATCGGCACAACGGGCTGGGCGGTAGAGGAAGGCCGGGCCATGTATGCCAATAGCCGCGGCGCCCTGCTGCGGGGAACAAATTTTTCCCTTGGGGCGCATCTTTTTTTCAGGCTCACGGCGGCGGCAGCCAAACTGATTAACCGGGTAGAGGAATACGATGTCGGCCTTACGGAGTTTCACCATACCGGAAAAGCCGATTACCCTTCGGGAACGGCCATTACCGCGGCCGAAGGGATACTCGCGGAACTGGACAGGAAGAAGGTAATCGTTAAGGATTTGCCTCAAAGCGGGCCCCTCGCGCCTGATGCGCTTCATGTTGCCGCGGTGCGGGTTGGAGCTGTTCCGGGCATCCATGAAATGCGCATGGACTCCATGGCCGATTTTCTAACCATTCGCCACGAAGCGAGAAACCGGGGAGGCTTCGCCCTCGGTGCCGTTCGTGGACTGGAATGGCTTCAGGGAAAAACTGGCTGGCACGATGCCGAGGAATTCTTCAGCGAACTTCTCGACAGCACCCCTTAGCACTTCTCTCAAAATTCACTATAACCGGGCACCCAAACAATCATTGCCCCCCCAATACAGGTCTCTTTATCCTAACATCCGCAGATGATGCCTGTCTGCGTGCAACGCACAGGCAGGCAGATTTTCACCGTTAAAAACGAACCTTTTATATTAAAGGGTACCTCTAAAAAACTGGTTTGACAATCTTCGATTCAGGAAAAATATCTTTTGTCTTTTTGTCAGGGCATCCCTTGCGCTTCCAGGTACTCAAGTAGACTACGGTTCTATCTTGTTTATATTATCGGGGAAGTCCAGCTATTGGGCTTCCTGCTGTACCTCTTACTGGACTTCAAATGCGCCAGCGTCTGGCTTGTTGCTTCTAGCGGTGCCGCGGGCATCGGTGGCTATGGGGTTGCTTGCATCCGCAGGCAGGGTTGCCGCTGTGCTTAGAGCCAGGTCGCTGTACCAAGTGCTGGCATCGCTGCTGTAGTAGAAAGTTGTTCCTTTTTGGCGAATATACAAACCAATATCCGCTGCCGAGCTAGCCGCAGGAATAGCCATCGTTTGCACAGAGCCGCCATTGTCAGCCAATGCCACAAGGTTAGGATTGGTTGTTACAAGAGCATTGGTATTGACGGTTAAGGCACCAGCAGGGCTGCCATTTTGTAGTCTAATACCTGTAGCAGTGGTGCTTGCTGTGGTGCCACCTTCCAGGATGCTGTTGTAGAGATTGATAGTTTCAAAATCAACATCACCATCTAATACATAAATATTACCAGCACCACTACCAGCACCGCTGTTACCCCAAACTAT
>MUIB01000058.1 GCA_002084135.1 Spirochaeta sp. LUC14_002_19_P3
AGCTTGTGCTATTATGCTCTTGTCCCATGTTAACTCCTGTCTTTTTAATTAGTAGTATAATGAGTTTCATGGGACTTCTTTTGCCCTCTTTATCGCGGACAGTTAATGTTACAATTCACCAACAAAACACGGACAATTCACAATTACTTTACATAGCCGTGCTAATTTCCTGTACAGACAAAGTGATAATCTTTGTCAGGAGGTATAATGAAAATAAAAAAACAAAACGGATTCAAGGCAGGCCGCGGAGCCAGCATTAGTGCTCTGGCCGCCGCGCTAATGCTTATGGCCGCTGTCAGCGCGGTAGCCGAAACAGCAGGCTACGGTGCAGCGGACTACGGTGCAGCCGGAGCTGTCGGCAAAACAGATTTAAGCGTAGAGCAAATGCTGAATTACGCTCTGGAAGATGAATATTTGGCACACGCCAAGTATGATGTCATTATAAAAGAGCACGGTAATATACGTCCCTTTTCCAACATTATCCATGCTGAACTGCGGCATATCGATTGGGTAAGCGGGCTTATGGCCAAATACGGCTATCCCGTGCCGAAAGACGACTCATACCAGTATGCCGTATCGCCCCTGAATATCAAGGCATCCCTTGAAGCATGCGTTCAGGGCGAAATAGACAATATTAACATGTACAACATGTTCCTGAAGCAGAAACTCCCCGGCGATGTCCGCGATCTCTTTCTGGAACTCAGAGACTCATCAGAAAACCACCTGCGGGCATTTCGCAACAATTTGAGACGGTATTAGGATGTAGGGACTGTGTAGGAAATGACCTTTGGCATACGAGTGGAAAACCTGATACCTGCTGTATTGGGACTCTCCACTGCACAAGTCCTGCTTACCTGCCAGCCAAGGTTGGCGGGTAAGCAAAATCCCTATTCAAAATGAATACTGTTTTCCAAAATATTGCAAAACTCTATCACGAGGAAGAACTGAACACTCCGGCTTATATGGAATGGCCGCCTGATAATTTCGTGAGCGAACTTATTGAAGAACAAGAAGAGCTCTTCATGGACAGGGTTTCCGCTGGGATGCCTCCCGGACTGGCATGGATGGAGCGGCATGCTTCTGTTAAGTATCATCCGGATCGGGTACTGTCCGGCTGCCGTTCCGTGCTGGTGAGCAGCCTTGGATACTATCGCGATGATTCCGCCGACCATGCCCCTCCCGGCGTGTTACGCGGCAGGATTGCCCGCTATGCCCGCGGACGGGATTACCATAAGGAGCTGGGCAGGCGGCTGAAGCGCATTGCCGATAAGCTGCGCGGGTTATTTCCCTCCGAACAGTTTATGAGTTTCACTGACACAGGGCCGCTGGATGAAGTATGGCTGGCAGCTGCTTCGGGCGCTGGTTTTCGAGGCCGTCATGGGCTGGCTATTCTTCCGGGAACAGGAAGCTGGGCGGTGCTGGGGCATCTGCTTTCTACGGCCCGGCTGGGTTCCTCTCCGGTGCGGCCTTCCCCTATGCGCTGCCCGGATGGATGCCGCCGATGTATTGATGCCTGCCCAACAGGAGCGCTCACCATGCCGTTGAATCCATCCCTATGTATTTCCTATCAGAGCATTGAACACCGCGGAGCGGTGGACGAAGCCCTGCGGGGCGATACGGGGAACTGGGTTTTTGGCTGCGATGTTTGTCAGGAAGTCTGCCCCTTTAATGCCAGAGCAGAGGAAACAACAGTGCGGGCATTTCAGCGCGATTATGCCGGTGCTTCAGTGGATTTAATCGAACTACTCAAACTGAAAAACCATGAGGAGACAGTGCGCCGATTTGCCGGTTCCCCTCTGATGAGAGCAGGACGAAACGGTTTGGTACGCAATGCCTGCACCGTAATAGGCAATATCGGAAACCGGGAATTTCTGCCTGAATTGGAAAAATTATTCACCGATGGAGATGCCGCCGTGCGGGAACATGCCCGCTGGGCGCATTCGCGCATTGCAGAACGTACAGGAGCAGGCAATGATGCCTGCTGTTTTCAGAACCCTACTTAGAACTGATCCAGCCGTGCGGGAGTTCTGTAATGAGATTGCCCCTCGAAGTCGTCTTCAGGTGAGAAAACATCCTGCATCTTGGAGGGTAGCTCTTTCCATACTTTGCCGGTTATGGATATCATGCCAGGATTAGCACCGCCTTTTTCCAGATGTGCGGCAAGGTTAATAACATCAGATACCATCCTGCCCGTATCCATGAGAAAAACTATATCGCCTGCATTTACTCCAATACGAATGGCAACATCCCTGGAAATTGGATTGCGGGCATTTGTGTTGACGAGTAAGACTATCCGCTGCATTTCGATAGAAAACTGGACAGCATTAAGCTCCGGCTGCTTAAAAGTAAAGGCTACGATACCACCATCACCAGCCCATGACCATATCCGTCCATCATAAGCCGTTAGACGCTCTCTCATGACAGAACCAAAAAAGGCATAAAATTTTTCCATCTTTTCACGCCCAAATTCCCTTACCAGTTCGGAACTACCGACAATATCTATGCTGAGTACAGCAAAATGATAGGTTCTTTTGTTCTTCAGAACACCCCAGCTCGGCGACTGCTTTATATCTTTTTTTAAAGGGATAACCTTGCGTTTGACTGGATCGTATATATAACCAATGTTGGCAAGATTCTGCAGAAAATACTCAAGGCCCTGGATATGTATTTCCTTTCCTCCTATTGTTTCTTCATCCAGCTCTACCAGAAGTTTTATGAAACTCTCCAGATGTTTTTTTTCTATCATTATATTTACTAACAGTTCAGCAGCCGTTTTGGGCGCAATGGTAAAATTCTTGCCCTTACCACTTAACTCGTATATAGAAAATGAGGGAATAAGCATCTGTCCCAAGGCTTCTATCTGATCTGAGGGCATATTGCCGCTGATTGTTTCTATAAGTAAATTTTTGAGTGATGGATCCAATTCAATCATAACGTTGCTAGTATCCTCCCTATTATATTTGAAATTTTTAAGAAGCATACACTGCTTTAATGAGAAGTGTCAATCCCTGAAAAAAATTTTTAATCACAATTTTTCTGCTCCACTTAATTTTATGCCGAAGCAGGTCATCCTGCATTATCTGGTAAAATATTACTTAAGAGGTAAAATTTCTGTTATATTTCTGAATAATGGAATTATTTTGCTTGACAAATAAAGACCAATGCAGCAAATTCATGAAGTTTTCATGGATATGTTGCCAGATTTGTGGAGCAAAAGCCCTGATAACAGAGGCTGTGCCTGAATTGGCTGCGTCAGGAATTTAGCTTGTCGGCAGGCTCTTGGGCCATGCAGCTATGGGCTGTATCTGAAACAGCCCCTGAAGTTTTCCAGAATTAAAGGCGGACTACTTATGCAGGAAGAAATAAAGGAACGGATGCGCCAAAAGCTCCTGACTAGCAGGATGGAGGTTATCGAAGCATTGATAGCGGAAAATAATGATTTCCGAAGTGCGGTGGAAGATAGCGGCGTTAAGGATTTGGCGGATATAGCCGCCAACGATATAGATGCACGAACCCTGGAAGCTGTGGGAGCGAAAGACAGGAATCGGCTTTTAAGCATAGATGCCGCGCTGGCACGTCTGGAAAATGGGCGTTTTGGACTTTGTGCCGGCTGCGGTACCAGAATCAGTCAGGAACGATTGGAAGCCATTCCTTATGCGGTAATGTGCATAGACTGTCAGTCTAAATCAGAAAAATCCCGCACTCATTAGCGGGCACCTCTAAAAACCCCATTTAGTTCTTGACTCGAACTTTTCCGCCGCTCTTAAGTTGTCAAAATGCTCGTAGCCCGGCTACGCTCCGCTTTTGCCGCCCGACAAAACTTTCTTCGTCAATTTCCTAAAGCTGTTTTTAGAGGTACCCTGGCATCTCCGGCTGGCTTCACCTCAGCGCAATTTGCTCAAAGTAGCCTTGTCTTTTTTCAGATTTGCATTATCCGGAAAGAGGGAAAGCCCTTCACTAACAATTTTCTCAGCTTCAGTCCATTGCTTTTTTTGTACGGCTTTAACAAAGCGGTTGTGGTAAACTGTGGATGTGTTGTATTCGTAAGTGCGGAGAAGATTCTTCCATTTTGGTATGTCAGACAGGGCTTGCGGAGCATCTTTCAGAAAATTCCAGCCTTTCAGCCAGTTTCCCCCAGCCGACAGCCTGTTCGCTTCATTAGACCACACATAAAGGCTGAGTTCTTCCCAGCGTTTTTCGGCAATAGCTCCATCGGCTAAGGCTTTCTCCAGAAGAGCCACCGATTCACTGAAACTGCTGTTCTTTATGCTGTTCGCAACGGTACGCGCCAATATTTCACGGCGTTTGGCTTCAATGTCATCGGCACGGAGCAACGGTGAACCGCTTAACGAGTCAATGAGCTGCTGAGCCTTATCCAGCTGATTGGCATTCCAATAGCGGGCAAAGGCGTTGTTAAAAAGTTTGTAGGCCGTTTTCTCCAGGCCATGGTTTGCCCCCAGCAGAACAGCACCCTCATTCAGAACAGGAAGCACTTCCATGAAGCGGCCCTTGATATCCGCTTCGGCGGCAATATTGTTTAGAGCAGTAATAAAATCGTTGCGGGCGGAATCGGAACCAGACAGTACCCAGCGATCCAGAGCCAGTCCAACAGCAGGTTCCCACTGCTTCCGTTTTTGCAAACCGGCTATGCGGTTCTGATAGATGAGAGAGACAATTTCCCTATCGTTCACATCGCGCCGCCGACTGTAATTGCCCGGCGGGACATAGGCGAAACCTGTCTGCCCCTCAATTAAATCCAGAACTTCCCGGCGGCTACCGGGATCGAATCCATAAGAGTTTGTGGTTTCCACATCTATACCTTTTTCTTCCGCATCCGGTATGCGGCAAAAGGCATGATCAGCAGTAACGACACCAAAAGTATTCAGGCCGATGGAACGGGTAAGAATGAGATAGAGAACAGCGGAAGATACGCAGTTGTATTCACCGCTGTCTAAAAGCACATCCATGCGGGTTTGTTCTTCGATATAGCGCTTAAGAACATTATTGTGCATCCACTGAAGAACAGCCTCACCATCGATACGGCTGTTGCCGACAGTATTCCGGGATACTTGCCGGGTATAGCCAAGAAGTTGCTGTGCATACCGATCCAGTTTGTTTTGCGGAACTCCTGAGGCGATAAGAGAGGCTTGTATAAGGTTTGCGGCAGAAACAGGAGAAGACATCTTTCCAATAGCAGCAATGCTGCTGTTGGGAATGAGTCGCACTTCTCCGTAAACAGCTGGAGCAAGGAGCATTAAGCCTGCCAGGTAGAAGTTTTTCAGGAAGACTGAAGTCATAACTCTGTATTTTTATTCCCTATCAATAAATAACAATAAATTATTCAATCACCGCCAGCTGGGTACAGCAGGATAAATCACTGTTCCATACCATTTTTGTGGATGAGCAGGCCTGAACCTGCCCATCCAGTCGTTGTTTTATCCTATCATAAACCATAAACAGATTCAATCCCCTTACCGATGAAATGGGATGAATGGCATGTTCCTCTTAATCCAGGGGTGCCCTCTTGATACAATTTCCTGCAAGTGCTGTGTTCAGCTCAAGGGCACCTCTAAAAATTAACCTCTGGATTTCTACCAGCCTTCATTCACCCCGAAGCCGCTCCCACAGACTCCCGGCAATAAGCCGATGCACCGATGGCATTCCCAGAGCCTTCAGGGCCTCTTCATCCACCCACAAACCCTCAGAAGTAGGATTTTCCCCATCGGAAGCGGCGGACGCACGGTGGTAGATGCGCGGCCGCAGCTCATCCCGGAAGCGGGTATAGCAGTGAAGGCGGCTTTCCAGGCGCTCTCCCGCCCGCCACAGACCGGGCGAATCAAGTTCGCTGAAAGCGGGAAAACTCCACAGCCCAGCGGTAATTCCGGCGCGGCGGCGGCGCACCCACACCCTGCCGCCCTGAACAGCCAGCACAATATCGGTAAGCCTTTCCGTTAGCTCTGTATGGCGTCGCAAAGGTATTTCATTCTGTATACCGAGGGCCGCCGCCGCACAGCGTCCGCTCAGCGGACATTTCCCGCAGCCCGGCCCGCGGGGCAGACACAGCAACTGGCCGAATTGCATCAGGGCAATGTTGAACCGTCCTGGGTTATCCTCCGGCATGTTTCGTTCAGCTTCTTTTTTAAATGATCTCTCTATGTCCTTCCCCCAGCATTCACGGCCTTCCAGCCGCTGAACTATCCGCCGCACATTGGCATCGATAACAGCCGTCTTGTGCCCAAACGCAATGGAGGCCACAGCCGAAGCCGTATAATTCCCCACACCCGGCAGTTTGCGCAGTTCCTGCTCTTCGCGGGGCAGTTTTCCCCCATAAGCGCGGCAGGTTTCCCTGGCGGCTGAATGCAGATTCCCTGCCCGCGAATAGTATCCCAAGCCCTCCCACTCATTGAGCACCTCATCCCTGGAGGCGGCGGCAAGACTGTCAATATCGGGAAAGCGCTTCATCCAGCGTTCATAGCGGGGCATCACCGCCGCCGCGGTAGTTTGCTGGAGCATCACCTCGGACACCCATACCCCGTACGCATCCGGTGCGCCGCCTCCCTCGAAGGACCATGGATACTTACGGCGGTTTACGGCAAACCATTCGAGCAGCACGGCGACATCTTCCGCCGTAGGGAAAGGGGGGGTCATATCTGGGGAAATGCCTGCCACACAGCGTCCGGCGGCAGCGGCGCCGTAAGAAAAATACTCCCTTCGCGCACTGGATGAGGCAGTACCAGCCGGCGGGCATGGAGATGAATTCCCCCGCCGGGATTGGAGCGCCGGGCACCGTACTTCAAATCCCCCTTTATCGGACATCCCATCCCCGCCATCTGTGCCCGTATCTGATGATGCCGTCCAGTAAGCAGCCTTAGCTCCACCAGCCAGTAGCGCTTTGAGGCTCCAATCAGCTTGTAACTCAAACGGGCCTCCTTTGCCCCCCGGCACTCCGCCCCCACCAGGTGCGATGTATTGGTTTTTTCATCTTTGCGCAGCCAATCCGTCAGCCACCCCTCAGGAGGATCGGGCGGGGCTTCTACCGCTGCCCAGTAAATCTTTTCTGCCCCCCCATCCCGAAACGAAGCGGCCAGCCGCGAAAGCGCCTTGGAGGTTTTAGCCAGAACCAGCACCCCGCTCACCGGCCTGTCCAGCCGATGCGGCAAACCCAGAAACACCTGCCCCGGCTTTCCGTCCCGTTCCTTTATAAACCGCTTCATAGCATCAAGAATGGATTCATCCCCGGTTTTATCCCCCTGTACCAGCATTCCAGTCGGCTTGTTCACCGCAAGAATATGATTGTCCTCATGGATAATCTCGGGCAAAATTGTTTTCATAACGGGCATTATAGAAAGTACGGAAAAAAATGTCTTTGGCGGCAGCTTCTCTCGAACATGAGGCTTTGGAACTGTAGCACTGTCTACCCATAGCACTAAAACCTGTTTAGCTGCAAAGCACAGATAGGCAAAGCACCCCGCTTGGGGAAGGGATTGGAGGTTTGCGCAAGCGGTCTGCCGCAAAATGGGCGATACTGGATTTGAACCAGTGACTTCTGCCGTGTGAAGGCAGCACTCTAGCCTCTGAGTTAATCGCCCGCTGATACAATCAACATTCTGCAGGCCAAGGCTGAAAGAGTCAATACCCACTTCGAGTAGATTTAGGGGTGCCCTTAGTATTGACGCAACGGGTACTCATACAATGAACTCCAGCAGGCTTTGTCCTGTTGACAATCTGTCTGATACAGGTGAAAATTATCCTTATGAAAAAGAAACAAGAACGTATTATCTGGATATCCATTACATCCAGTCTCCTGTTGCTGCTGGCTGTTATCATATTTTCCCCGGTTGTTTCCGCGCAGTCCTACACTCGCGATAAGACTCAGATCTATCTGAAAGACCTGGAAACGGCCTTGTACACCCTGCAGAACTATTATGTCGATCCGGTGGAAGCTGAAAAACTCTTCAAAGGCGCTATAGAAGGTATGTTTGCGTCATTAAACGATCCCTACACGGCTTACCTGGACAACGAGTTCCTGCAAAGAATGACTGATACAACGGAAGGCTCTTATGGAGGAGTCGGAATTTACATTAGCCAGGATTATTTTGATCCGGAGAACCCTTATGGGCGGCTGCCTTATGTTAAGGTTGTTTCTCCCATAGAGGATACACCGAGCTGGAAGGCCGGGATAAATGCGGGAGACTATATTTACGCTATCGAAGATGAATCCGCAGAGGGTTTTAGCACTCAGGATGTGTCGGATCGCCTCAGGGGTGCTCCTGGCAGTAATGTTACCGTTACCATCCTCAGGGATGAAGACATTATCTTCGATGTAACGCTAAAGCGGGAAAAAATCGAAATTCCCACGGTGAAGTCAACAATAATTGATAATGAAATCGCTTATCTGCGAATTATCGAATTTACCCCTTTCACTGAACAGAAAGTTCAGGAATTTCTTAATGATTTCAAAGATCGGGGACTGAAACTTCTCATTGTCGATGTGCGCTCCAATCCCGGCGGTCTATTGGATTCCGTCGTGAATATTGCCAATCACTTCTTCTCGGGCGGGATTGTGGTAAGTACAAAATATCGACAGGAAAACTACAATCAGGTTTACAGAGCCTCTCTGGGAAAAATTGTAGCAAGCAATGTTAAAATAGCAGTTCTTATCGACCGCGGATCGGCATCGGCATCAGAAATTCTTACCGGTGCGCTTAAAGACAGGGGCAGGGCCGTGGTAATAGGCGAAACCTCATTCGGCAAAGGCTCCATACAGCAGATGATACCGTTTCAGGATGAAAATGCAGCTATTAAACTCACCACCGGCCGATATTATACACCCAATGGCAACAACATCGATAAAAAAGGTATCGAACCGGATATTGTTGTTAAAAAACCTGAATTAACGGATGAAGAAACCAAGGCTTTTACCGCCATACTTCAGGAAAACCGTGTAACGGCCTTCATTGACAAGTATCCCAATCCAACCAGGCAGCAGGTTGATGCCTTTGTGAATTCCCTGCATGAAGAAGGGCTGGGTATTGATGAATACTACATTCGATTCGAGATACAGCGGGAGAGGAATTCCCGCCTCAATGTACCGCCGGTTGTGAACCTGGAATTTGACAGAACACTTATCCGTGCGGTTGAATTTCTGCGAACCGGGAAGTAGTGGCGGCTGTAAAACAGTGAAACAGTTTGTTTTGCCTTTCAATCCCGAGTTAGCGGATGGGAAATTCGCGCCGATTAAACTCGATGGCAAGGCTTTTCACTACCTTATTCGGGTGCGCCGCTGCAAAAGAGGCAATCAGCTTTCCGCCATGGCTCCAAACGGTTTGCGCTTTAAACTGATCATCCAGTCCATAGCTGCGGATTCCTGTGTTGTAGAACTTTCCCAAACCGGGAATGGCGTTGAAAAGCACCCTGAAACAATGATTACAATTATCCCTGCTTTGATTAAGAATAACAGAATGGATGCCGCTGTACGCCAGGCTGTGGAAGCCGGAGCCGCGGCAATCTGGCCGGTACAGACAGCTCACGGCCTGATTCATGCCACGGGGAATTCAAACACCAGAACAGAGCGATGGAAGCGCATTGCCGTAGAAGCCCTCCAGCAGTGCGGCGGCACTTATGCCGCCGAAATAGAGCCGCCTGCGGCTCTTCCCGAAGTTCTCAAGCGCTGGAACAGTCGGGGGCCCATTTTCTTTCTGCACGAGAAGCCTCTTGAAACGGGCTTTACCCTGCATCGGCTGCTGGCGGATGAAACGACTGAGCTAGCACTGCTTACCGGGCCGGAAGGAGGATTCTCTGAGAGTGAAGTGCGGCTTATGGAAACCTGCGGCGCAAAAGGAATATTTCTCGGAGAGAGAATACTGCGCTCCGAAACCGCTGTTCTTTACGGCATTGCCGCCGTTATGACGATAATAAGAGAGAGGAAAGAATGGAAACTGAAGTAACCCGCATTAATCTATTGGGCGTACCAATAGATGTTGTGCCCGATGACAAGCTCCAGGCTGTTATCGAAAACTTGTACGAACTTAAGGTAAATCGCCAGATTGTCCTGTTGAATTTCCATGATTTTATGAAGGCACGCCGCAGCCAGGAGAGAATGGCGGCATTGAAACAGGCCGCTCTTGTTATTCCTGTTTCCTCGCTTCTTGTAAGTGCCGCACGGTTTTTGCGAAAAAACGTACCGCCCCTGCGCCGCGGGTATGCGTTTATCATAAAACTACTGGGAATCCTTGAGCAGAGACAGCGCTCCGTCTACCTTCTGGGACTGGATAGCGAAGGGGTATTGGCTGCGGAATCGGCACTGAGGGCCACCTTCCCGGGCTTGCGGATTGTTGGCCGATACAGCACCCGTTTCCCCAATTCGCGGCAAACGGATATCCTTACCGCGATAAAAAAATCTTCCCCAACATTATTGCTTACTGGAAAAGGTCTTAAAGGGAAACATTTATGGCTTTATCGCAATCATAAACGCCTGGCTGGCGGATTATCCATTTGGGAGCAGAACTGTTTTGGAGTCTTTTCCGGCAGAACCGGAAAGCCCAACGACACCTCTGGCGCACATCTCATGAAGGGCTTTTTTGGCGCACTTATTAAACCCTGGCGCCTGCTGCGGCTGTTCCGCTACCTGTATTTCTTCCTGCTTCTACTGCTTACCCGTCTATTCGGCAAGCGCTGATGCATCATTCCCCAATACCGGGTTTGCGCACCTCCTTATAGCGGAAGCAGTCCGTAAGATGATCGTTCACCATCCCCACGGCCTGCATAAAGGCATAGCAGATAGTTGAACCGGCGAAGCTGAAGCCACGCCGCTTCATATCTTTGCTCATCGCATCCGATTCGGTGGAAGTGGTGGGCACTTCAAAGAGTGTTTTCCAGGAGTTTTGTATGCTTCGCCCGCCTGTGAAGCTCCACAGATAATCGCTAAAGGAGCCCAATTCCGCCTGCACATCCAGCACCCTGCGGGCATTGTTTATCGCTGAGCGAATTTTCTGCCGATTGCGGACAATCCCCACATCTCCAAGCAGGCGCACTTCGTCTTCTTCCGTGTAGGCGGCAACACGCTCAATATCGAAAAAATGAAATGCCCGCCGATAATTTTCCCGCTTCTTCAGAATGGTGAACCAGCTCAGCCCAGCCTGAGCACCGTCCAGCACAAGGTTTTCAAACAGCAGCTGGTCCTCGCGGACAGGCACACCCCACACCTCGTCATGATAGCGGACATAGAGAGGGTCAGAACCGCACCAGCCGCAGCGGATCATTCCAGCACACCCGGATATCCGGCCTTTTCCAACGCCGCCAGCAGCTCAGCCGTCGGTTTATCAGTCTTTACACTTACAGTTTTGGCCGCCAAATTCACCTCCACCGAAGCCGCCACAGAAGAAAGGGCATTTTCAACCTTGGCCTGGCAGTGCCCGCAGTTCATCCCGCTAATTTTAATTTGACAAGTATTCATGAATCCTCCAGTTACTTACTTATCCTGCCCTGAAAATGCAAGTTCGTCCATATCTCATCAAGCATTTGGCGGATATTTTTGAATTGACCTCTGGCGCAGCGCGGAGCATTCTTTGCCCTCCTCTTCCACTTTGTTTCAGTTCATTTACCCCCAGACACCTTACCTTCATTGCCTTATTTTAATTTACATGATAAATTAAAATAATAAAACCGGGTATTTCAGAATTTGAAATAGCAGGGCTGCCAAATGCCCCCCTAACACTTATCCCTATTGTCTTATTTTAATTTACACATTAAATTAAAATAACAAATACAAGTATTTCAAAATTTGAAATAAAGGGGAAGCCAATGAACAGAAATTTACAGGGATACTATGTTAATACAGCAGCGGCAGGGGAAACCGTGAGGGCCTTTGTCCCAAAACCGCTACCACCGGATCCGCCCATAGCCTTTGGCGCAGAATTAAGGGATAAGCTGGATAAGGCATTATTGAGCCTTGGTCGGCTTGATAGTGTATCCATAGTGCTACCGAGCACGTCCCTTTTTTTGTACATGTATGTCCGCAAAGAGGCGGTGCTTTCTTCCATGATTGAAGGCACGCAGTCCTCGCTTTCCGATTTATTGTTATATGAATCGGGACACAGGCCGGGAGTGCCGCTGTACGATGTACAGAAAGTAAGCCGATATGCCGCAGCTCTGTACCATGGCCTGGAACGCATAAATGCCGGCTTTCCGCTGTCGCTGCGGCTATTAAGGGAGATGCATCAGATTCTTCTGGCAGAGGGGCGGGGTGAAATGCAGGATCCCGGCGAGTTTAGAAGGAGCCAAAACTGGATAGGCGGCAGACGCCCCGGAACCGCGGAATTTGTCCCGCCGCCGCCGGAATTTGTCACGGAGTGCATGGGCAAGCTGGAAATGTTTCTGCATAATAAGCCGGAAAAAACCCCGGCACTGATAAAGGCGGCCCTGGCCCACGTGCAGTTTGAAACCATTCATCCCTTCCTGGACGGCAATGGCCGCCTGGGACGGTTGATGATTACCCTGCTGCTCTGCTCGGAAAAAATCCTGAAAGAGCCCATGCTCTATTTAAGCCTGTATTTTAAAACATACCGCCAGCAGTACTACGATTTGCTGAATACCGTTCGGGTGGATGGCTGCTGGGAAAACTGGCTGGATTTTTTTGCCGATGCAGTTTTATACACGGCGGAGCAGGCGGTGGATACCGCCCAAAAATTAATGGCACTCGCCACGGAAGATGGACAGCGCATTAACCGCTTAAAACGTATTTCCGGTTCGGCCCATCTTATTCATCAGGTAATGTTGGAGCGGCCGTTTGCAGCTTCGGACTGGATTGCCAAAAAGACCAATCTATCCCCGGCCACAGTTAATTCCTGCCTGCAAGAGCTCATCCAGCTTGAGATAATCCGGGAAATAACTGGCCAAAAACGCAACCGCATTTATTCCTATGAAAAGTACATTCAAATTATGAGTACAGGAACTTAGGGGTGCCCTTAAGCCGCAATGGGTTAAGAACCCTTATAGCGTGTTTTTCTGGATATGCCAGGCGGATTCAGTAAGGGAAAAGAAGTAAACTTTGCTTCTCTAATTTTGTACGGCTTATTGTATACAAGAGTTGTTTATCAGCCTGTAACTCAAGTGCCTCTGTTTTTTGCTTCTTCCCAGTAAGTGTCCATAACAGCCAGATTTTCCGGTGCCATGGGAATGGCATTGTGGTTCATTTGCTGTTCGACATGGCGGAAGCGCTGTTCAAATTTAAGGCTGCTCCGGCTAAGGGCAAGAGCAGGGTCTATACCGAGGTGCCGGGCATAGTTTACGATGGAAAACAGCAGATCGCCCAGTTCTTCTTCACGGCGCTCGGGGGAGGCGGGTTTGTCCTGTTCTACGAGATCAGTGAGTTCCCGCAGTTCCTCTTGAATCTTTTGGAGGGGCCCGTTCATGTCAGGCCAGTCGAATCCCTTTTTGGCGGCTTTTTTCTGGAGTTTGAGGGCGCGGTTCAGGGGCGGAAGGCTTTGGGGAATACCATCAAGAACGGATAATGTTTTCTTACGGCCTTCTACATCGGTTTTAACACGTTCCCAGTTTTGCAGGGCTTCTTCCGCATGCCGGGCTTTGGATTCTCCGAAGACATGAGGATGGCGGCGGATGAGTTTGGCATTGAGTTCTTCCAGAACGGCAGCAATGTCAAAGTGCTGCTCTTCGGCGTACATTTGGGAAATCATGGCGGTGATGAGTATGATATCCCCTATTTCTTCACGCACGTTTGCTGTATCCCGAGTGTTTATGGCTTCTATCAGCTCATGGCATTCTTCAAGCAGGCATTCCCTCATGCTGGATGGGCTTTGTTCCCTGTCCCAGGGACAGCCTTCCGGGCTTCTCAGGAGGGCGATGGTTTGCAGGAGTTTGGTGAATTCTTCAGCGGCGCGGGCATTCACGGAATTGGTGGTGAAGTTGTTCTGCATAAAGTTTTCAATAGGCTTTGGCAGCAACCCGGTTTATGCGCGAGGCAAATTCCAGCGGATCTTTCAGGGACACCCCTTCTACCAGCAGGGCCTGTTCATAGAGCAGATGGGCTATGTCGCTATCCAGATCCTCGTCGGAAGAATTTTTCAATCCCTGTACGACAGGGTGATCGGGGTTTATTTCGAGGATGAATGCCGCTTCGGGAAGTTCCGCCTGCCCCATGGCCTTCAGCATTTGCCGCAGATGCTCGGATGGTGCCCCCTCATCGGCAAGCAGGCAACTTGGGGCCTCTGTGAGCCGTACCGAGGCAACAACATCTTTTACAGTATCGCCAAGAATCGTTTTAATTTTTTCCACAACTGGTTCGGCTTCATTTTCTTTTTTCTTGTCATCGTCGGTTTTCAGATCGTCTATGGCACCCGAACGGTTGATGGCTTTGAAGTCCTTGCCTTCGAATGGGCCAATCATAGGGGTAACAAACTCGTCTATGTCGTCGTCCATGAGCAAGACTTCATAACCTTTGGCGGTGTAGGCCGATAGCAGTGGGGATTTTCTCAAACCTTCTTCGCGGTCGCCAGTAAGGTAGTAGATGGATTTCTGCTCTTCGGGCATACGGGCCTTGTAGGAGGCCAGGCTTGTCCAGCCTTCCACCGCAGTGGATTTATAGCGCACTAAAGGCAGTATCTCATCGCGGTTGTTCCAGTCGGAGTACAAGCCTTCCTTCAGGGGGCGGTTGTACTGGGCGGTGAACTCGGCGTATTTTTCTTCATTTTCCGAGAGTTTTTTAAACTCAGCGAGGAGCTTTTTAACCGAGGCATCTCTAATATTGGCAAGGATTTTATTCTGCTGAAGAATTTCCCGGCTTACATTAAGGGGAAGGTCTTCAGAGTCTATAATGCCGCGGATAAAGCGCAGCCATACGGGCATGAGCTCCTTCTCGTCATCGGTAATGAATACCCGCTTAACATAGAGCTTTACGCCGGGAGTGTAATCGGCCTGATACATATCCATTGGCGCGGTTTTGGGCACAAAGAACAGGGTGGTGTATTCCAGTACTCCTTCGGCCTGGGTATGAATCCTTAGCATTGGCTCTTCGGAGTCGTGCCCGATGGTTTTATAAAATTCGCTGTATTCTTCGTCTGTTATTTCAGTTTTAGGGCGTTTCCAAAGGGCGCTGGCGGCATTAACCTGTTCATCTTTTTGTTCGGTTTTTTTCTCCTCGCCGCTGCCAGTGCTCTGCTCCCAGTGGAGATGGATGGGAAAGGCTATGTGGTCGGAATATTTCTTTATGATAGAACGGACTTTCCACTGGGAGCTGTATTCCTTTCCGGTTTCGTTGAGATGAAGAATAACGGTGGTGCCCTGAGCGGCCCGCTCCGCTGCTTCAATGGAGAAGCCGGTACTGCCGCTACTTGTCCATTTCCAGGCATCGTCTTCGCCGGCTTTGCGGGAAATAACTTCCACCTTGTCGGCCACCATAAAACATGAATAGAAACCAACGCCAAACTTACCGATGAGATTAGAATCCTTTTTGGCATCGCCTGAAAGGGTTTCCAGAAAATTTTTGGTGCCTGAACGAGCAATAGTACCCAGCGAATCGGCTAATTCTTCTTTGTTCATGCCAATTCCATTGTCTTCGACAAGCAGTGTCCCTTCGCCAGCCTCCTGAATCCGGATGTCGATTCTGGGTGTAAATTCAATCTTTTTGAGGCTGTCATCGGTAAGGCTGAGGTATTTCAGCTTGTCCAGAGCATCGGATGAATTGGAAACCAATTCCCGCAGGAATATTTCGCTGTGCGAGTAAAGTGAATGAATAAGAAGGTTGAGCAGCTGGCTCACCTCTGTTTTGAATTTTTGCTTTGACATAACAGGGTAATTATATACAAAGTTATGTCAAAGCGGCAAGAATTCTATTCAAATTGTAATTTTCAGAGATTCTTTTCATATACCCTGTGCGTACGGTAACGCTCACAACCCCATTTTTCCAGCAGATTCCGCAGGGGGTAATTTGTATCCAGTATCCAGCTGAATTCTCCGATATACAGGTGATTGGTAGCCAGTCCGTCTTTGCGCAGTTTTGCTATCATTATGCTGTCCACGCCTTTGTTCTGGAAGCGTTTTTTAACTCCGAATGCGGCTACACGCAAATTTTTAGACTTTTTCCTGGCGCTAAGCAGGTGGAAGATACCTGTTGGAAACAGTTTGCCATTTATGCGGTGGAAGGCGAAATTCACATCCGGGATAGGAAAGCAGAATCCTACAGCCTCGCCATTAATTTCGGCGATATAGGTTAATTCGGGAATCATTACCAATTTAAGATTTTTGGCCATTGCCTTGAATTCCGGTTCGTACCAGGGAGTAAAACCCCAGTTGTCGTGCCAGGCATCTTCCCAGATTTCCTTAACAATGGCAACTTCGGCATCCCAGTTCCTCATGTTAGCCAGTCTTATTTTTATGCCATTGCGCTCGGCGGCGATTGCGGAAACACGATAAAACTTTTCGCTCAGATCATTTTCGCTGACATTCATCCGGTAAGAATACAAGTCCCGCGCTTTTACAAAACCATATTCTTCTATGAGTTTGCCATAAAACGGGGCGGAATAGGGCATTTCTATAACCGGCATTTCATCAAAGCTGTCGATTTGATTCCCCAGCTGGTAGTTGGTTGAGCCGTTTACCGGGCCGAGAGTTTTTTCCATGCCTTTGGCTTTCAGCCATTTTTCCGCCTCGGCAAAGAGAGCGTTCGCGGCCTCCTGGTGATTGTAGCATTCAAAAAAACCGAAAAACCCTGTTTTCGTTTTTTGGAATTCGATGAAATTTCTGTCGATAAAAGCCGCAATACGGCCAAGGGTTTTTCCGTTTTCACGTACCAGCCAGAATTTTCCTTCCGTATGATCGTAAATAGGATTCTTCCTGTCCATGATATGACGAATATCCAAATCCAGAGGGGGCACCCAGGCATCATAGCGTTCACCTTTCCCCCGGTACACCCCGTAGGGCAAGCGGATAAATTCCTTTATATCTTTTTTTGTTTGTACTTCACTTACATTTAATAACACAGCAACACTCCTTATTGAATTTTGAATATGAGGGGCACCTCTAAAAAACCCCATTTAGTTCTTGACTCGAACTTTTCCGCCGCTACTGCGTTGTCAAAATGCTCACGTAGCCCGGCTACGCTCCGCTTTTGCCGCCTTGTATCGACAAAAAATTTCTTCGTCAATTTCCTAAAGCTTTTTTTTAGAGGTACCCTTTAGATTATTTCCAGAGGGTTGCATCAGAAATGGTTTGGCTAAACACGGCGGTAAATACCCTGCTTAAAAAGCTCGTGTATAGCGCATACACAGTGCTTTTAGACAGGAGTTTCGCACCTGCCAACTAATTGACAAGCAGCCAATCCCTTATTTCTGACACAATCCCTGCTTATTTATCGCAGTTATTGAACAGAACAGATACCTTATATTATAATAAACAGAAAAACTGTAAATTGGTCAAGAGAAAAATAACTTTTTTTTGAACAGAGAAG
>MUIB01000137.1 GCA_002084135.1 Spirochaeta sp. LUC14_002_19_P3
TTAGTTCTTGACTCGAACTTTTCCGCCGCTACTGCGTTGTCAAAATGCTCACGTAGCTTAAGCTAGCTCCGCTTTTGCCGCCTTGTATCGACAAAAAATTTCTTCGTCAATTTCCTAAAGCTGGTTTTTAGAGGTACCCTATGTGTTTTTTTCTCCCGCGAAGCGGTAGCCGTAGCTGCGCACGGTTTCTATCCAATCCGGGAGAAGCAGCTTGGAACGCAAATTCTTTATATGGGTATCGACTGTTCTATCATAGCCTTCAAAGGAATATTCCAAACATCTATCCAGTATTTGCTCTCTTGTAACCACGGAGCCGCCGTTTGAGCTAAGGTAGAGCAGTATTTTCCATTCAGCGGCGGTAAGTTTCAGAACTTCGCCGTTCAGGACGGCGCGGTGAACGGCCTCGTTTATGGACAGTGTGTTTCCGTTTAGAGTCCAATGTCTTTCGGCTGGGTTATGTGCGGGATCTGCGCTTCTTTTGAGAACCGCGGCGATGCGAAGAACAAGTTCCTTGGGGCTGAACGGTTTAACGATGTAATCGTCGGCTCCAATTTCAAATCCTGTAATCCGGTCCGACTCGGATTCCCTGCCGGACATGAATATTAGCGGCACGGTTTGATTGGCGAGAAATTCCTTGGCAAAAAGAAAGCCATTCCCATCCGGAAGCATAACGTCCATGAGGATGAGATCCGGCAGGCAGGTTTCCAGTGCCTGCTTAACATCGGCCAGAGTAGAAAAATCAGAAACCTGATGCTCCGCAAGCTGAAGAAAGCCTTTTACGGCTTCCCGTATTGCATCTTCGTCTTCAACAAGATAGATATTCGCCATAGCGTGGCTATTCTAACATGTTTTATCCTGTGTGTACAGGGGAATCCTGACTTTATGGAGTTATTATGAAGATTTTATGCTGTTTACTTGCTATCTTCATGCTGATAGAATGAAACGATGAAGAAACAGATTGTTCTTACTGGTATAAAGCCTACCGGTATGCCCCATCTGGGCAATTGCCTCGGTGCCATTCGGCCGGCTCTGCATCTCGCGGAACAGCAGAACTGCGAATCCCGCTTTTTTATTGCTGATTATCACTCGCTTAATACAATACGGGATGCTGATACTCTCCGTGCGTATATATATGAGGTAGCGGCAAGCTGGCTGGCGGCAGGATTGAATCCTGATAAAACGCTTATCTACAGGCAGTCCGATGTGCCTGAAACGTTTGAACTGGCGACAATACTCACGGCCTTTACCGCCAAGGGGCTTATGAATCGGGCGCACGCCTACAAGGCTGCCGCGGCTCTCAATGTGGAAGGAGGACAGCCCGAAGATCACCAAATAAATATGGGGCTCTATACTTATCCTATTTTAATGGCAGCCGATATTCTGCTGTTCGACACCAATCTGGTGCCTGTTGGGAAGGACCAGGTGCAGCATGTGGAAATGGCTCAGGATATAGCCGGTGTGATAAATTATAATTATAAAAAGGATGTTCTGGTAATTCCCGAGGCTCTTACTACCGGGGAGATGATGGCTATTCCCGGCCTGGATGGCCGCAAGATGTCCAAGAGCTATGATAATCATATTCCCCTGTTCTTGCCTGAAAAACAGCTCCGAAAAAGAATTATGAAGATTGTAACCAACAGCCAGGGTGTTGAAGAGGCAAAGAATCCGGACGCCTGCACTATTTTTGCCCTGTATAAACTTATTGCCAACGAATCCGAACAGCATGCTCTGGCGGAACGCTACCGGGCAGGCGGTATGGGCTGGGGGGAGGCCAAGCAAGAGCTTTTCGAGCGCCTCAATGCGTTTCTAAGCCCAATGCGGGAAAAATACGATGCCCTAATGGCCGATAGGTCCCGGATTGATACCATTCTGGCCGATGGTGCCCGGCGTGCCCGCGAAACTGCTCAAAGAACCCTGTCCCGCGTGAGGAAGGCTGTTGGTATTGGATAATTGGCAGGGGGCTTTAGGCTGGAGCTTAGGGGGATGGTTTGGCCTTTGGGGGGGTGGAACCACGGATGGGCGCGAATTGGCACGAATTTTGGAATCGTTGGCACTATAGACAGAGCGGCATTCACAGCCAGATCAATTCACGGTCAGAGCAAACTGATCAGTCATCGCCGCCGACGCAGTATAGTTACCCTTGGGGGTAAGCACTACGGTATACACGTGTGTGGTACCTGCCGTAAAGGTATTAGCTGGTATGGTTATCGTACCGGCATTTGTTATGGTAAAAGGCGCGTGAGTTTCCTTAAGCGACAAATCGTAATCAGTTCCTGCTACGAATGGTAAGCTCCCCAGTTTTTGCGTACCAAGTGTCATGGTATACGTAGAGTCGCTTGCCGCAGAAATAGTTGCATTTAATGCGTAAATATGCACTCGTGTGGGGTCTACGCTAACATCCCTTGGGCTTATGGTAACAGTTTTTTCAGCGAATATAGTGGAATCGGCATCGCTTGTAGCCTTTACTGTAACCGTACCAGCCTTGGTTGCCGTTAATTCACCAGTTTGATCGATTGTAGCAGTTCCAGTTCCGCCCGTAACAGACCACGTAATGTCTTTATTGAAGGCATCCGTAGGGGTAACAGTCGCAGTAAACTGCGAGGTGTCGCCGTAAATAACTGTATCTGCTCCCGTAATACTTACTCCGGTAACGGTTCCCGCCGGTACGGGCGTGGCACTTTCTGGCGGATCGACCGGGGAGCTTTCGCCGTGAGCATTCCATGCTGTTACGGTGAAGTAATAGATAGTACCGTTAGTAAGGCTGTCTATGGTTACCGATGTATTGATTGGTGTGCCGGTGTTTACCGTTACAGCCGTGCCGTTTGTTTTAAGGTCGGCAGCAGTAGAATCTGTACCCCAGTAAACGGTGTATTTGCTAATGGGAGGCGTTGTGCCATCGGCACTTGTTCCGGTGTTGGTGGGGGCTGTCCAGCTTAACTCCTCCTGTGCATCGCCTGC
>MUIB01000057.1 GCA_002084135.1 Spirochaeta sp. LUC14_002_19_P3
TCGAACTTTTCCGCCGCTACTGCGTTGTCAAAATGCTCACGTAGCCCAGCTACGCTCCGCTTTTGCCGCCTTGTATCGACAAAAAATTTCTTCGTCAATTTCCTAAAGCTGGTTTTTAGAGGTACCCTAAGGGGCACCCCTAAGCCAATTCGTGTTGCTTGTACCAGATGCGCAAGGCGCATTTATATTATAATGATAGCGCAAGGCGCATCCTTAGTGAAGGCGCATCGTATATTGCAATGAAGGCGCAAAGCGCATCTTTTTTTCAGATACGGACAGGAAAGTGTTGTGAGCTCAGCGAAAATGTCCCGGCCAAATCCGCCTCGCCGGGAGACGGAACTTTATCCCCCGCTTAAGGCGTGGCTGGAAACCCAGGGTTACCAGGTAAGGGGAGAGGTGAAAAAATGCGATCTGGCGGCGGTTCGGGATGGAGAGTTAATTGCCATTGAGCTTAAAATTCGCCCCTCGCTGGCTCTCCTGGCCCAGGCCGCCGAGCGCCAGGACTATGCCGACTCTGTGTACGTAGCACTGCCTCTTACCCCGGTGTCCCGAGGCTTCCGGCTTCTCTTGCGGCGGCTGGGTATCGGGCTCATATTCATTCATTTTCTGCGCACCAAAATAAAAGTGGAAGTGGCGTATCAGCCCGGTGCCGAAGAGCTGCCGCCCAGGCGGCGTCCAAAGAAAAAGGCCGCCCTGCTGCGGGAAATTTCCGGGCGGGACATGGACTTAAGTCCTGGCGGACTTGCAGGCGGAAAACCGCGGGTTTCCGCCTACCGGCAGCAGAGCCTGCGCCTGGCCGCCTGGCTTGCGGAACTGGGCACGGCCTCCCCGGCGCAGCTGGTAAAACTCGGTGCCCGCGGGGATGCCGGACGCATGCTTTCGCGAAACATTTACGGCTGGTTTGAGAGGGTAAGCCGGGGTTGCTACTGCCTTCATCCTTCCGGGCGCAAGGCTTTGAATGATGCCCCCCGGCTGCGGGCTTTGTATCATGCCCAGCTAAGGGAAGCAGTTGGAAAAACTATTTAGGGCATTGAGGAATAAAAGTATTTGTTTAAGGGCACCTCTAAAGCTGGTTTTTAGAGGTACCCACTTTTGATTTTTCCCGGTTATTTTCCTTCAGGCACAACCTTGCCTATGTATGGCAGATTGCGGTGCTTCTGGGCATAGTCTATGCCGTAGCCGATAACAAAGACATCGGGTATTTGGAAGCCGATGTAGTCTACCGGTACGGTGGTTTCCCGGCGCTCGGGTTTGTCGAGAAGGGTGCAAATTTTCATGGAGGCTGGTTCCCGAAGCTGGAGCATTTCCCGTACCGTGGCCAGAGTGTATCCGGTGTCGATGATGTCTTCGACAATGATAACATTGAGTCCGCGAATATCATCGGTAAGGTCTTTATCAATGCGGACATCCCGGGACGATTCAGTATTATTCCCGTAGCTGCTCACAACCATAAAATCCATTTTAACTTCAAGGTTGATGAGCCGCGCCAGATCGGCCATGAACACAACGGATCCGCGAAGGAGCCCAACGAGTACGATATCTTCCTTGCCTTTGTAGGCGGCTTCAATTTCCCTGGCCAGCTCGCCTACCCGTTTGCGGACTGTATCCGCGGAAATTAATTCTTCTACATGGTATTTCATTGTGAGTCAATTCTAATATTTATGGTTCAATATGTAAAGGGGCGGGATGGAAGGCTGATGGGGTAGCCGCCATTGGTTTGGGGAGGGTATAGGACTGGCGGCGCCAGAGGTCATTCAAAAAAAATGGAAATACCTCTTGACTCTTGTTGGCGCTTCGTTTATCCTTCCAATCATAAAATAAACCCTATAAAAGGGAGGCTGCACGATGGCAGAGGTATTAGTAAAAGATATTTCCAAAATTTATGATGGGGGTATCAAGGCGGTTGACAAGGCGAATATTGAGATTAAGGATCAGGAATTTGTCGTTTTGGTTGGCCCTTCAGGCTGTGGTAAATCCACTACCCTGCGGATGATAGCTGGTTTGGAAGACATAACCAGCGGCGAGCTGTACATAGACGGAAAGCTCATGAACAATGAGGCTCCGAAAGACCGGGACATTGCCATGGTTTTCCAGAACTATGCGCTCTACCCTCACATGACGGTTTATGAAAACATGGCGTTTGGCCTGCGTATCCGAAAGTTCCCAAAGGATAAGATTGATGCCCGTGTAAGGGAAGCGGCGCAGATTCTGGACATAGAGGAGCTGCTGGACCGTAAGCCCAAGGCTCTTTCCGGCGGCCAGAGGCAGCGGGTGGCTGTTGGCCGGGCTATTGTAAGAAAGCCCAAGGTGTTTCTCTTCGATGAGCCCCTGTCCAATCTGGATGCCAAGCTGCGGGTGCAGATGCGGGCGGAAATTTCCTCTTTGCATTCACGCCTGAATGCCACTATGGTTTATGTTACCCACGATCAGGTAGAAGCGATGACGATGGGTGACAAGATTGTCGTTATGAAAAGCGGCATTATTCAGCAGATCGGTTCACCTTTAAAGCTGTACAACGATCCCATTAACCGCTTTGTGGCCGGTTTTATGGGCACTCCGCCTATGAACATTGGTGTTGCCGATGTTGTGGAAGAGGGCGGCAAGCTCATGGCGAAAGAAGAGGGTATGACGGTGGTAATTCCCAAAGGCCGGGAAGAGAAGCTCCGCGCTTATCGTGGAAAGAAAATTCTGCTGGGTGTGCGCTCTGAAAACCTCACTTTTACCAAGACTCCAACGGAAAATAATCTGCGCGCTTCCATAACGGTTATAGAGCCGCTTGGCAATGAAACGCATCTCTACATTGAAACAAAAGAGAATCAGTACATTGCCAGGGCGCTGCCGATGCACGAATTCAATGTTGGCGACGAAGTGAATTTTACGCCCAATGTGGACAAAATTCAGTTTTTCGATCTGGAAACCGAGAAGTCGCTCTTCTATACCGAATAATATTGGCAAGAAAACCGCGGGATGTCTCGTTTTTTTGAGGTGTCCCGCGGCTGTTTTTCATGGACTCTTTGGCGGAGGCCGCGCTGTTTACATGTCTTCGGCGGGCAAACTGCCACTCCTCTAAAAAACCCATTTAGTTCTTGACTCAATCTTTTCCGCCGCTCTTAAGTTGTCAAAATGCTCACGTAGCTTTTCACTTTTCACTTTTCATTTTTCACTTTTCATTTTTCACTCTTCACCATTCCCTTTTGCCGCCTGACAAAAAATTTCTTCGTCAATTTCCTAAAGATGTTTTTTAGAGGTATCCTTTCTTCTTTGGAAGTCTATGGGAGTGGCGGGTTTGATTCCCTTAAGGAAGGAGCTGGAATTATTTTCGGTACATGGCGGCATTGATACCGAGACGTTTGATGGCATAGTTCATAATTCGCGGGGTGGTTTGGAGGTCTTGCGAGGCGGCGGCGGCGTTTCCGCGGCGTTTCTTGAGGGCATCGATAATAATTTCGCGTTCATAGCTGTCGAGCATGGTGTGCAGGCTGGCACCTTCGCGGGGAATAAGGGGGGTGTTGGTTTGGTCGGCGGTTTGCAGGGAGGGGGGGAGGCTGTAGCCGTGGATTACGTCGTCCTGGCTGATAAGTACGGCGCGTTCGATGCAGTTTTCCAGTTCGCGGACATTGCCGGGCCAGTGGTAGGAGGTCATCATGTTGATGGCAGCGGTGGAGACGCGGCGGATTTTTTTGCTGTAGACGGTGTTGTATTTTTGGATAAAGTGATCTGCGAGGGTGATAATGTCGGAGCGGCGGCTGCGCAGGGGGGGGATGTGGATGGGGAATACGTTGAGGCGGTAGTAGAGGTCGTCGCGGAAGCTGTTGTTGGCGATGGCTTCTTCGAGGTTGCGGTTGGTGGCGGCGACGATGCGGACGTTTATGGGTATGGGAGCGGTTCCGCCGATGCGGTCTATGCAGCGCTCCTGAAGGGCACGGAGTAGCCGGACTTGTACGGCGGGGGAAATATCGCCGATTTCATCGAGGAAAAGGGTGCCGCCGCTGGCCTGTTCAAAGCGGCCTTTGCGGGTTTCGGCGGCTCCGGTAAAGGCGCCTTTTTCGTGCCCGAATAGTTCGCTTTCGATGAGTCCTTCCGGGAGGGCGGCGCAGTTTACGGCAACGAAGGGTCTGCCGCGCCGAGTGCTGCCGTGGTGGATGGCACGGGCAACCATTTCCTTGCCGGTGCCGGATTCTCCGCGTATGAGTACGGTAGCCTGACTATCGGCAACTTGAGCGATTTGATTGTAGACTTCCCGCATACCGCCGCAGCTTCCTACCATGTCATCGGGCTGACTGCGGCTGCTGAGTTTTTTGTGTAGGCTGCGGTTTTCTTCCATAAGAATTTCCCGCTCTTCAATGTCTTCACGGATGCGGGAAACTCCTTCGGCCAATATGTCGCTTACGAGGTTGAGGAAACGCAGTTCGTGTTGCAGTTCATCTTCGGGGGCTCCGGGGTGTTCGATGGTGATGGTGCCAATGGCCATGCGCTGATGGATAACGGGAACGCAAAGTAGAGCGGTTTGTCCGCTCCGGTCGCCGCCGGGGTGCAGGGAGGCTTCCATGCTTTGCGCAGTTTGTCCGCTTATGCCTTCACCAATAGCGAATACTGCGTTTGGCTGCTCATGTCCGGGAGTACCACGGGCTGCTTCGATGGCAAACTCATCGCGGTTTGGATGGCGCAGGGCAAACGCGGCGTAACTAAAGCCGATTTCAGTTTCCAGTATGTCGAGTACGTCGTGGATGAGCGAGGATACATCGTGCTGACGGGCCATGCGCTTGGAGATGCGGTAGAGTACGGTAAGTTCTGCTTCCATGCGGCTGTTTTTTGGAATGTTCATGGCGGATTCCTTTGGGGCACCTCTAAAAACCCCCATTTAGTTCTTGACTCGAACTTTTCCGCCGCTCTTAAGTTGTCAAAATGCTCACGTAGCTTATCACTTTTCATTTTTCATTTTTCACTTTTCACCATTCCCTTTTGCCGCCCGACAAAAAATTTCTTCGTCAATTTCCTAAAGCTGTTTTTTAGAGGTACCCTTTGAAAACTTCGAGACAAAAATGTATTTATTTGGAAATTATAAGACAAATATGTATTATAGGTCAAGAGGGGTTTCCAGCGGCACAAATAGGGTTAAGGGCCGGATACGGTTCAAAGATTATTTCCCCTCTCCTGTATTCTTGACTTATCCGGGTTTTCAGGAATATGCTCAGAGTGGTTTATGAGTAGAATTTGTCTGAGTCTTGAGAGTTTGGAAGGGGTGGAACGGCAGCTGGAGTCCGTGGCGGCGGATTTGGTTGAGGTGCGGGTGGATATGCTTTCCCGCGGAGCACGGGAGGCCATAAGGCCTGAAAGCGGTAGCCGCGGCAGAAGAGTGCCTTCCATCCTTGTTATCCGTTGCACCGAGGATGGAGGGCGCTGGGGAGCCGATGGCGAAACGGAAGCCGAGCGGGAGGAACTTTTTCAGGGCCTTCTCGCTTCGGGGCATTGGGACTGGGTAGAGCTGGAATACCACCGTCAGCTTCCGCAGGTTATCGAAGCGGCGGGGAAAGCTGGCACGAGGATCATTTTCAGTATTAATGATTCATCGGGGATGAGCTTGAATCAGCCGGTTCGGGAACTGGCGGTGCTGATGCGGAACATTCATGCCGGAGGAGCCATTCCCAAGCTGGCGTTGCAGTGCGAAAGCAGTCGGCAGCTTCTTACTCTGGCCCGCCTGGCCCTGGCACTTGAAGACATGCCAGAAAAGCTCTTGACAGGCCGGGGTGAATATGGTGCGGCTTCGGGAATACTGGCGGAAAAATTTGGTTCTCTCTGGGTTTATGCGGCCTTGAACAGGGAGCCATATCCCTGGCATCTGAACGATCTGAACGATTTGTACCGCTTCCGGGAGATAGGTGAGTCTACTCCTGTCTATGCAGTAACCGGCAACCCCATCGGCCATAGCCGTTCCCCGAAATTGCACAATGGCTGGCTGCGCACGGCAAATATTCCGGGCTGCTATATTCCGATACGCTCGGACGATGTCGGTGCCCTTCTGGAAACCTGTGATATTCTCGGTATTACCGGCCTCTCTGTTACCGTGCCCCATAAGGAAACGGTTTTAAGATATTGTGATGTGCTTGAACCGCTTGTTCGGCGGATTGGTGCCGCCAACACGCTTATCCGCGGCGGGGAGGGCTGGCGGGCGCATAATACCGATGCGGGGGGCTTTATGGGAGCCTTGCTGGAAGCACTGGAAGTAAGCGGTACGGACGCTCTGAAAGGGAGGAAAGTACTGCTTATCGGTGCCGGTGGCGCAGCGAAGGCGGCTGTTTACAGTTTGGCCGAGGCCGGATGCCGTCTTGTTATCCTTAACCGCACTCCGAAAAAGGCTGAAGCTCTGGCGAAAGCTGTCGGCGGCGAATATGGAAGACTCGGCCCTGAATCGGAGTTCCTGTGCCGAGGCGTGGAAATTGCCGTGCAGACGACTTCGGTGGGTATGGCACCAAACCTTAGCGGCGATCCGTTGCCCTGGTGGAACCCCATCGGCTGCCGCCTGCTTTTTGATATGATCTACAATCCAGCGGAAACTGTTTTAATGAGCCGCGCATCGGCAGCGGGGGTGAAAGCCGTTAACGGTGCCGGTATGCTGGTACAGCAGGCAGCACTACAGTTTGAAATGTTTACGGGGTTCCCTCCCGGCTGATGGATGAATATCCCCTTTTCAAACCTATTGGGGCTATTCATTCCCTCGCATTTCGGGTATAATATGCGGTAAATGAATAAGAAAAAACATGGGATATCCCTACTTAAGCTGGTAATGCTGCTTTTGGCTGTTCTGTTTCTTGCCATAAACTATTTGGACAGTCTTAAACCGCTCAGGGAGCTTGTTGAATCTGAAACTCTGCTGTTTAATCTCGGTTCATACAAAGTATCCATATACAATGTAGCGAATTCCTTTATCGGCATTTTGGTTGTTTTCTGGCTAACCACCTTTACGGTAAGGTTTAGTGGTCGGCGAATTAAGAAGCTCAGCGATGTTTCATTGAGCACAAAGACTCTTATTACCAAATTAGTGCAGATAGGTATCTACAGTTTGGCGGTTTTGCTTGGCCTGAAGCTGCTGGGGATAGATATAACGACTCTGGCTATTTTTGGCGGTGCGCTGGGTATTGGTATTGGATTCGGTTTGCAGAAAATTACTTCCAATCTTATAAGCGGCATTATTCTGTTGCTGGAAAAGTCGGTGGAAGTGGGCGATTTGATTGAGCTCAGCGACGGCACTATTGGCTTTGTCCGCAACACCGGTTCGCGCTGTATGCTGGTGGAGGCTTTTGATGGCCGGGAAATAATGATTCCCAATGAGGATTTTATTGCCAACCGGGTAACCAACTGGACTTTTAGCAGCAGTAAAGGGCGAGTTGAAATAAATTTATGTATCAGCTATAATTCCAGCGTAGATAAGGCTATGGAACTCATGAAACAGTGCGCGAGAGAGCACCCGCGAAGCATAGAGGAACCGGAGCCGCTGTGCTTTGTTTCTGAATGCGGGGAATATTTTATAAAGCTGCTGCTGGTATTCTGGGTGGGCGATGTTGCCCAGGGCCGTATGGAGCCAAAAAGCGATGTTTTTCGTGCTATTTTGAAAAACTTCAAGGAGAACGATATAGAAATTCCCTATCCACAGCGGGATGTGTATGTAAGGGAGCGCTAAGGGATTTATGCCAAAGGGCACCTAAAGATGGAAGGAAGACGAAGTAGGACTTTCGAACTGGACTTTTCCGATAATTCTTTGGGTGCCCTTTGGAAAAGCCGTGTTTCTCCTGCTTTAATTCCCGGCATTCAGGGCGTACAGTCTTTGCCGACAATCGGGATATACGGCACCCGAACGGGAGCATGGCGGTGCCCTTACCCGGGCTTGCTGCCCTCTGCTGTATGCCCCGGCCTTTGAGGCTGTATCAGAAGCGCACAAAAATAATTCGCAAAAGTTGGCAATTATCTGAAATATCCCTTTGACATCACTCTGCCGCTGTGCAATATTAAAGGTAGCTATTGGAGGCTGCGATGTACGTTAAAGACCATATGACAAAAAATCCGTTTTCAGTGAAAACGGCAACTTCCATTTCGGATGCCCGTGAGCTGATGAAGCAGGAAAAAATCCATCATCTGCCAGTTGTTGATGATAAGGGCGGGGTAATCGGCATTATTACCGAAAAGGATATTCTCTGTGCATCGCCTTCGCAGGCCAGCACTTTGGATATGTGGGAAATATCAACCCTGCTGGCCAAACTTGAGGCGGGGGATGTTATGACGCGAAAACCGATTTTCTGTTCCCCCGATACTCCTGTCGAAGAGGCTGCTAAAATACTCGCGGACAATGATATTAGCGGGCTTCCGGTCGTTGAAAACGGAAAGCTCAGCGGTATTATAACCGAATCCGATTTTTTTAAGGTATTTATTGATCTGTTTTCTATTCGCGAACATGGGTTGCGGGTTACGGCTCTTGTTCCTGACAAGCCCGGAGAATTGGCTGAATTAGCCGGTGCCATACGGGATGCCGGGGGGAATATCCTTGCTCTTGGCTTCATCCGTGGCGACAGTTTTGGTACAAAACTTGCTGTAATTAAGGTTACCGGTGTATCCGAGGAAGAGCTTAAAAAGGTTATAACTCCTTTTGTTAAAGAGATAGATGATATACGCCAGATATAGTGTGCCCTGTTGGGTTGGAATACTGTTTTTTAGAGCTAC
Organism: Spirochaeta sp. LUC14_002_19_P3; assembly: GCA_002084135.1. Lineage (GTDB taxonomy): Bacteria > Spirochaetota > Spirochaetia > DSM-2461 > DSM-2461 > UBA2779. Next base: position 8,713 of record MUIB01000057.1, read on the forward strand.
CCTATATCAGCAGATAACTTTTTTAGAGGTGCCCTTAGGTATCATTTTACGAATTGCCGTACCAGTCTCTCCCGATAGTATGCGTTTTAAGCTACCTGCCTCTGTGTAAGACGCAATGTGTACTGCGCTTACTCCGGCATGCAGGGAATTAACGGCGGCCTGCAGTTTGGGAACCATGCCGTCTGTAACAATTTTTTCCTTTATCAGTTCATTGCAGCCGTCCGGTGCAAGTTCGGGAAGCACAACATTGTTCCGAATAATGCCTGGTACATCGGAGAGGAAGATGAGCCGATTAGCCGTAAGAGAGGAGGCCAGGGAAAAAGCGGCCTCATCGGCGTTAATATTAAGGGCTTCTCCCTGCTTATTCATCGACGGCGGGGCAAAAATGGGTAGGTAAGCTCCCCGAATAAGCAGGCGAATCGGATCAGTATTAACCGAGCAGACTGTGCCAGTGCGGTTATCCGCTTCGCCGGGAGCAATACTTGTACCCGTAAGAACTCCGGCATCGGCACCGCACAGTCCCCAAGCCGCCAGGCCGCGGGAATAAAACAGCCGCACAAGCCGTTTATTCACCGCACCGGCCAGAGCCATATCTATGAGGGGCATTTCCCGCGGCGAAGTTTGCCGAAGTCCTTCTTTAAAACGGGGTGTTATGCCCCAGCACTGCTGCAGTTCGGAAATAACAATACCGCCTCCGTGAACGATAAGCACGTGCTCATCGCTGTCCATTATGGTTTTCACCTCATCGGCTAATGCGATAATGAGGCGGCTGTCTTCGGCCATGATGCCGCCAAGTTTTATGAGAGTCATACGGTGCTGTTTCGGATGCAAAGACTGTCGGGATAATTGGCTGTAATGTGCGCGAAGGGCAGAGAAATATGGGTGCCGGAAAAGATGTGTCTACTCATCCGAATCAATACCAAAAAGAGTACAGGAATTGTGCCAAAGTGCTTGAGCTACCTCTTCTTCATCTTCTTCCCTGAGTTCCGCGACAAAAGCTGCCGTGGAGGGCAGAAAAATTGGTTTATTTCTCTTTCCCCGGTACTCGGCAGGCACCATGAATGGGCTTTCGCTTTCAATAACTATTCGTTCCATAGGAAGATAACGCACAGTATCGTGAAGATTGCGGGCATTTTTATAGGTAAGATTGCCAGCGAATGAAAAATAGAGGTTATCGTGCCTGCTTATCATTTCAGCGGCAAAGTCTACATCTTCGGAAAAACAGTGCAGAACACCGCCGCGGGACGGCAATTTGGATTTCAGAATTTCCTTAATATCGTGCCCGGCATTCCTGTTATGTATAACAACAGGGAGGCCTAAGCTTTCAGCGAGCTCAAGCTGGGCTATAAAAAGTTCAACCTGAATACTCTTATTGCCAAATTTCCGGTAATAATCCAGGCCGGTTTCTCCAATGGCAACAATTTTATCCATTTTTATCCCATTCACAATTTTTTGCTGCCAATCCTGGCCTGGATATTGTACTTCAGACGGAGAAACGCCGATACTGAAAACAACATTGGATGCAGTAGAAAGATTATGGTGTACTTCAAAGAAATCCTGAAGATTGTTGGTGATGCTGAGAATCTTCATCACACCAGCCTGTTTTGCCTCTTGGGTAATGATGAGTTGTTCAATTGGATCGTCATGTATAAGCCCAATATGGGCATGGGTGTCGAAATATTTCACGAGTAAACCTACTTTCAAAGGAATTTTCAGCCGAGTAACTATATATAATATAGTCACAGGTTGCAGAACTTGTCAAGAATAATCTATTATTAGATTATGGATATTGCATAAATTGAGCAGACTGTGGTATGCTTGGAATGTTAATTTTATGTAAGTATTCCTTTTAAGGAGATTATGGATATTACATAAATTGAGCAGACTGTGGTATACATGAATGCTAATTTTGTGTAAGTATTCTTTTTAAGGAGATTATGGAATAGCTATGAGAATCAATAAATCAGCAAGATCCCGTCGGGCGAGTGCCAGCCGGGGGGGTATCTTAAGGGCAATCTGGCGCTTTGGATGTCAAAAGATTACAATTATACTTGTTCCGCATTCCGAGAAGAAATCTATCCATTGCGATATGAGCCTTTTTACAATTTTCTTTCTGGGACTGCTTTCGCTTAGTCTGATTGCCAGTTTTTTTTGGTTTTCGCTTGATTTTTCCGGTAAGGAGGCTGTTATAGCCGCCCGGTCACAAGATCTTGCGGCCACGGAAGCGAGCCTGGAAGTTATCCGTGAGGAGGTTGCTACTTTAATCAGTTCAGCTGGCCGATTCCGCAGTAGTCTGGATAAGACAATGAATATTCTTGGCGTTGAAGGTGATTCTGTTAATTCAGCATCTTCCGAAGGTGGAGACCTTTCGTCTCTGTTTAATGTAGAACAAGCTGATGGGCATTCCATGAGTGAAGTGAGCGATCTTCATTCATTGCGGGTGTCTCTGGATAACTCGGTAATAGGTCTTAATGATATGTCCAGAGTTTTATCGAATCAAAAGGAATTGCTGTCGGATATTCCTACTATTTGGCCTCTTAAAGGTATCCGGGGTTGGGTAACTCAAATTTTCGGCCCTTCCATCAATCCATTTGGACGCTATTGGTATCTTCATCGGGGTTTGGATATAGCTGCTCCTTATGGAGTGCCGATTATGGCCACTGCTGACGGCAAGGTTGTAAAGAAAGATTTTGATAGAAATGGATTTGGCTACTATATTGATGTTCAGCATAAATATGGATTTAAAACCCGATATGCGCATTTGCAGCGGCAGATGGTTCAAGTTGGCCAGCGGGTAACTCAGGGGGAAACTATTGGCACTGTGGGGAATACCGGTATGTCAACCGGTCCCCATCTGCACTATGAAGTTATGATTGGCACGCAACTTGTCGATCCGGTGAAATTCCTCAATATGGTTAATTCTGAAAGTAATCTGGATAAAATAACGTCCAACCTTAGAAAATACAAATAAAGGCTGTTTTGGGGTATGAAGGAAACGGTTAAAGGCCATGCGCTGATAAATTCGATTATCGGAGAGGGTACTTTTATACGCGGGGATATTGAGCTTCATGGGTTGCTACGGATTGATGGTGATTTTGAGGGCAGTATAAAAACCGATGGCCGTGTTCTCATGGGTAAAAGCGGGCGTGCGAAGTGCCATATTGCAGCGAATACAGTTGTGCTTGGCGGTGTATTAAAAGGCAATGTCCATGCTGACTTTAAAGTGGTGCTACTATCCACCTGTATGGTAATCGGCAATATTGTGTCTCCTCATATTGTCATAGAAGAAGGCGTAATCTTTCATGGGCATTGTACGGTTTCCGAAGATGCCAAAGTGCTAACAGCTGTACCCGCGGCCAACGGAAAGCAGTTTTCCATTGATTGGGGCGGTCGTGATAATCAATCATCTCCTTACGGGAGAGGATAGTTATGGAGGTTGAGAGACTCAGCCTGCTTCATGCAAGACTTGAGCCAAAACAAAATAAAAGAAAAGACACACTAAAATCAAAACGGGCTTCTTCTGCAGGGTTTGCGGATATTCTGAAAAAAACATCGGACGAAACTCTGATAAGTGCTGAATTGTCCGGTATGGAATTGCCACCTCTGAATGGCTCTGAAACTCTTGAAGATCTGCTTGATGAGGTGCATATAGCTGGCGGGCAGCTGAAGCAGGATGCGTCTTTGAGTTATTTAAACAGTTACAAGACGGCTGTAAGACGATTCATGCATTATGTTATTGAAAAGAGTATTGAAGTTAATGAAATAGCAGGCATTCGAAACCCCAAAACCATGCGGCAAAAAAACTATACATTGCTTAAAATTGTCGATGAGAAGCTTGAGAGTCTGGCGGCGCATATACTGAAAAATCAGACGGATCAGCTGAGTATCCTTCAGCGGGTGGATGAAATAAACGGTCTGTTAGTGGATATTGCAAGATGAGGATAGCTTTCTGATGGTGAAGGATAATGCTCAGCGTGATAAAAAACGCAGAGAAGCGGTTTCCGTTCCGGATTTTGAGTCATTGCCGGATAATATCTGGCGTATGAGGATAGCTTCCATTAATGAATTTGAGTATTGTTCCGCGCCGGAGGGTATGAGTATTTCACGGGGAGACTTCGTGGCTGTTTCTTCCCGCTATGGGACCGATTTGGCTCGAATTTTAGGTCCGGTAAGGATTTCTGATGATATTAAAGTCGATCAGATTCACCGTATTATACGTATTGCCGATGATGAAGATATTGCACGGCGGGAAGAATTTGAGGATAGGGAAATAACGGCATTCAGCCTTTGTCGTGACCGGATTAGGGAATTCGATCTTCCAATGAAACTTATTAAAGCGCATTATGTGCTGGATGGCTCCAAGGTGGTTTTCTTTTTTACTGCGGATAGCCGCATTGATTTCCGGGAGCTGGTGCAGGATCTTGCGAATTGTTTCAGAGTGCGTATTGAATTGAGGCAGGTTGGAGTTCGGGACAGCTCCCGTATTCTTGGAGGGGTAGCGGTTTGTGGTCGTCCTTACTGTTGTCATGGGATGACGGATCAGCTTGCTCCTGTAACAATTAAAATGGCTAAAGAGCAAAATTTGTCTCTTAATGCCCAGAAAATTTCGGGTGCTTGCGGGCGTTTGTTCTGCTGTCTTGCTTATGAACAGGATAATTATGAATAGGTGTCCGAATAGTTGGTTTTATGCTGATAAGGGTAGGAAATAAACCGCTCTGAAGCGTTAGGGATTGGAGGAGCGCGCAAGCGGCCTGCCTTGCTGTGCAAGGCAGGCGGAACCTCCGTAAAGCCCGGCCTGCCATAGGCAGGCAACGCCCAAAGTATTCGCCGCAGGTTTATGGCGTAACAAAAAATTTTCAAAGTGGCCTTGACAATATATTGACATTTAATCTTATTGCGGTAATTATTACTCATCCTGATGAATGTGTTTGGTTGGAGGCTGGTACTGCAATCAAAATAATTTCAGGAAAGATTCAAAATATTATTTTCAGGAGTGGATTTATGGCAGCAGCAAGCAAGAATGCGCGTGTTACGGCAGGGACTCACAAGTTTGCCTGCCCCTGTGGCGGTGAGGTAAAAATGAGATCTGTGTTTTCAGGTGGAAAGATGAGGCATTTTGCTTATTGTGCAAAATGCAAGCGTGAAGAACGACGGCATCGGGATTTTAATTAATTCAGCCAGGTAATGGGGTTTTCAGAGGTGCCCTGTAAATGGAATTCCTGGAAATCTGTCTGCGGGTTACCCGGCGGCACCTGAACGTGAACTTATTTTACGGAACGAATAGTAATTTTTTTGTTTTTTATGGTTTTTTGCGCCGTAGCACTTGATTTTTTAATGCGGATCGAATAACATATTGTTGACAATTAAAAATTTATTTGTTAAATGATAATTCAGATTATATAGCAGGGAGATAGAAATGCCCAATAACAGTGATGCGGCCAAGAGACACAGGCAGAATCTTAAGCGCAGGTTGCGCAATCGTTCTGTACGAAGCCGGGTAAGAACGAGTATTAAGTCGTTTGAATCAGCCGTTGACAAAAAAGATAAGGGAAGTGCAGAAGCGCGGTATTTTGAACTTGTTAAATTTATTGATACAGCGGCAGGTAAAGGATTGTATCACCGAAATGCGGCTGCGCGAAAAAAGTCACGGATGCACAAAAAATTAAAATCATTGGAATAATACATCAAAGGAGGATCCTAAATGTCTTCTAGGAAGAGTCAGTCGAAAATGACCAAGGCCGAAATTATAGAGAATATTTACAATAAAAGCGGTGTCCAGCAGAAGGATATTTACGTAGTTATTGACGAATTTTTTCAGGAAATTAAGGGTGCGCTTCGCGAGGATCGCGTAGTGGAGCTCAGAGGGTTTGGTACATTTGAGATTCGTACCAGAAAGGGCAGGGAAAGGGCGAGAAATCCCAAAACAGGGGAAATAGTGCCGGTAAAGACCCATGGTGTTGCAATATTCCGCCCTGGGCAGGAAATCAGAAAAATGTCATGGGATATAAGAACCCAATAATTTTATTTCTGATTATACTGTCTCATTATACGGAAATTTAACCGGAGGGCATTGCTGAAAAATAAGGGTTTGCCTGCCTGTCTGCGTAATGTTAAGACAGGTGCGGCAGAAGTTTGTATTTCAGCTGTGTCAGTGTTCAGGTTCTTTTGCCTGTCTGGTAATAATGTGTTTGCTCCATCTTTCGTGTATACATGCCAAAGTTTACTTTTAGAGGTGCCTTGCGGTACTTGTAAAAATTGCTGGTTTTATGCTATCCGTAATTAAGGTGTCTGATGCAGGTTAAAGCAAGTAGGAAGCAATCAGTCTTTTTAAGGCCACTAGAGGTATAAGGAAAGAATGTCCTAATGGATAAGAAAACAATTCTTATTATTGATGACGAACAGATCAATCTTGATTTTTTTGATGTAATGCTTTCGCGGCTTGGCTTTAATGTTTTATTGTCTTCCAACGGGGAAGAAGGTTTGGAGTTAACCAGGGAGCATTGTCCTGATTTGATTATACTCGATAATATCATGCCAAGGCTCACTGGCTGGGAATTTACCAGAATACTTAAACAGGATGAGGGATATGCAGACTATAAGAATATTCCCATTATTATGTTTTCTGCGATGGATGCTGTTAAGGACAAGATTGAAGGTTTTAACCTGGGTATTGAGGACTATATAACTAAGCCGTTTAATTTTTCAGAAGTACTGGCACGTATTCGGGCGGTTCTTCGTAGCCATGAACTTTCACGGCAGGTGTTGCTGAGAGAAAAACGGCTGGCTTTAACGGATTCCCTGAAAAAATCTTTAATATATTTTAATGAACATTTGCACTCGCCGGTAATGGCTTTGCTTGATTCGGCCCAGTCTCTGAATATAGCTGCTTCGGATGCGGTTGAAGCCTTTAAGTGTCAGGTGCAGGATGTGGCAGAGCAGACATTGGCGGCATTAGGCGGGCTAAAGGATGAGATTGATGCTTTGCAGGCCAATGAGGGAGAGGTGCAGGCATCTGATTCGCTTCTCAATGAATTGGAAGAGCATTTTTTTGAACACTTCCGGGAAATACATAACAGTGGGGGGATTGCTTGTGACTGACAATGCGAGTCGTGAAGTATTGGATATTTTCGCTGAAGGAAGAGAATTGTATAAGCAGAAAAATTTTGCCTTGGCTTTGGAAAAATTTAAGGGTGTTCTTGCCCTCAATCCTGAAGATGGGCCATCCCAGGTTTTTTGTACCCGCTGTGAGCACTATATGGAAGCACCGCCGTCTGAAGGATGGGACGGTGTGTTTGAGATGAAGACGAAATAAACTATGAATAAGCACGCAGGAAACCGAAAGGTTCGCACGGTATTTGGGAGGGAAACGCATTTTACCGGTACTTTGAAATTTAAGGAATCTTTGCAGATAAATGGCCGCTTTGATGGAATAATTAATTCTTCAGGCTTTTTGATGGTGGAAACCGGTGCGGTTGTAAATGCCGATATTAAAACGGATACGCTGGTTGTTGCAGGGACAATTAAGGGCGATGTATATGCGGCGGAAAGGCTGGAGCTGCTGCACGGCGGTAAAATCATTGGAAATATTCGTTGCCTGTATTTGATTGCCGCTGATAGCACGAGTATTCAGGGACGATGCGATATGATTAAGGATGCGGCTGATATTGATGTTTTTTCTTTGCCTCTTGATCAATTAAAGAAATCTGTTAATCGTGTTGACTGATAAGGCCGCTCAAATAATAAAACTGCTTCAATTGCGTAATAACACGTTTGCGGCGGCTGAATCCTGCACGGGCGGCAGTGTAATAAGAATACTTACCGAGGTGCCCGGAAGTTCTTTGTCTGTATGGGGCGGTGTAACCGCATATTCAGATGATGCAAAGGTTAAAATATTGGGTGTTTCCGCCGCAGTGCTGGAACAGTATGGCGCGGTATCTTCCCAAACTGCGGTATCCATGGCACAGGGAATTAAAAAAATAAGCGGCGCGGAATGGACTGCGGCTGTTACCGGTATTGCGGGGCCAACGGGGGGAAGTGCCGAAAAGCCTGTTGGTACGGTCTGGCTGGCGTGGTGCAATCCTTCGGGAGAGGCAGAGGCAAAGCATTTTTTCTTTACTGGAAACAGGAATTCCATAAGGGAAAAGGCTGTGGCTGAAGTTTTGAATGGATTGCTGTTTAGCCTTGACGCATAAACACTATGGTAGTAGACTATGGCTAAGCCTTAACGGCACTTCTGGAAAATCCATGGAGGGATTTTTCAGATGTACCCATAATTAAAATTACTATTAAATTTTTATGGCAGTGCAGCTGTTCTTCAATTTTATATTTTGGGCAGTGATATGCTGTGGATGTGCCGTGTGTACGGTATGTGGTTTTATAATCAGGGTACCTCTAAAAACCAGCTTTAGGAAATTGACGAAGAAATTTTTTGTCGATACAAGGCGTCAAAAGCGGAGCGTAGCTGGGCTACGTGAGCATTTTGACAACGCAGTAGCGGCGGAAAAG
>MUIB01000126.1 GCA_002084135.1 Spirochaeta sp. LUC14_002_19_P3
GCCCTTTACACTGGTTTCAGGGGCCCCGTCCAGCACATCTTCGGGCAGGGAAGAAAAGAATGCCTCATTGGCATTTTCACCCGCTTCGCGTTCGGTTTCAACAGGACTCCATTCCAACGCCTTGTTTTTGGCGGGACAGGTAACCAGACAAACACCGCAGGCCTGACAGTCTTCAATATAAACCTGAATCTTGTACTGCAAGTCCTTGTCGTTTTTGGTATTGGATTTGAGCGTTGTGAAGGATTCCGGGGCTCCATCGAGATTTCCCGGTGCAATCTGTTTGGCACGGATGGCTGCATGGGGACAGGATTGGGCGCACTGGTTACACTGAATACAGTTTTCGCTAATCCACTTGGGCACTCTGGGAGCAATACCCCGCTTCTCCAGGCGAGTGGTTCCGATAGGCAGCGTGCCGTCGAAAGACATTTTGCTTACCGGAATATCATCGCCTTTAAAAGTCATTATGGGCAGAACAATGTCGCGGGCAAAGGCGTTTGCATCTTTGGGAAGAAGCGGCGGCGCAATCAAGGCCTCTTTGGGCAGGGTGGTGGGGATTTCTACTTTATGAAGCCCCTCCCCGCTCTTGTCCACGGCGTTCCAGTTCATCTTTACAATGTCTTCACCCTTATTCGAGAAAGATTTCTTAATGAAGTCTTTCACTAAACCAATGGCTACCTTCTCGGGAAGCACACCGGAAATTTTGAAGAAGCAGGCCTTCATAACCGTGTTAATGCGGCTTCCCAGCCCCACTTCCCGGGCAATTTTAAGCGCGTCTATAACATAAAATTTTATCTTTCTGTCGATAATAATCTTCTGCTCTTCCCTGGTAAGGCAGATAAAAGCCTTGTCCGGTTCCACTCTGGTGTTCAGCAGGAATGTTCCGCCCGGCTTTATCCGCCCCAGCATATCGTAGCGCCCAATGTAGGCAGGTTTATGACAGGCCACAAAATCGGCATCGTCGATAAGCCATGGCATATTTACCGAACTCTTGCCAAAGCGTAGATGGGTAACAGTAACGCCGCCGGATTTCTTGGAATCGTAAAGAAAATAACCCTGAGCGTTCATATCGGTATTTTCGCCGATAATTTTAATGGTGTTCTTTTTCGCGCCTACTGTTCCGTCAGAACCGAATCCCCAGAATATGCAGTTTACCACATCGTCCGGCGTTACATGGATGTGTTCCTTTATCGGAATCGAGAGGTTGGAAACATCGTCGTTAATACCGACAGTGAAGTTATGGCTGCATTTCCCATCGAGATGATCGTACACCGCCTTTACCATGGATGGGGTAAATCCCTTGGATGAAAGACCGTAACGTCCGCCAATAACGGTTATGTTTTTCGGTGCCAGAGCCAGGGCCGCATCCATGTAGAGCGGCTCGCCAATGGCACCGGGCTCCTTGGTTCTGTCCAGTACCGCAACCTTCTTCACCGTGTTGGGAATAACATCCAGAAAGTGCTTAACGCTGAAAGGCCGATAGAGACGAACTTTTACCGCACCAACCTTTTCTCCCCTCTTGGTGAGTGCGTTTACTGCGTGCTCAATGGTATCGCAGCCGGAACCCATGGCAATAATTATTTTTTCCGCCTGTGCATCGCCAACATAATCGAAGAGCTTATACTGCCTGCCGATAAGTTTGGCGGCCTTATCCATGTACTCCTGAACAATAGCGGGTACCGCATCGTAGTATTTGTTCACAGTTTCCCGCCCCTGGAAGTAGACATCCGGATTCTGGGCGGCCACTTTTACAACCGGTTTTTCCGGACGCATCGCCCGGTCGCGGAAGCGTTCAATATATTCAGGCTCAATTAATTTTTTAACAGTATCGAAACTTATCTCTTCTACCTTCTGCAATTCATGACTGGTTCGGAACCCGTCAAAAAAGTTCAGGAACGGCACCTGCGCCTTCAAGGTGGCCAGATGACTCACCAGTGCCAAATCCATGGTTTCCTGAACCCCGGTGGCCGCCATTAAGGCGAACCCCGTATTCCGGGTGCTCATAACATCGGAATGATCCCCAAAAATGGACAGCGACTGGACTGCCAGAGAGCGGGCGGAAACATGAAACACCGTCGGCAGCATCTCGCCGGCAATCTTGTGCATGTTGGGAATCATAAGCAACAACCCCTGGCTGGCGGTGTAGGTTGTCGTCATCGCGCCGCCAGACAGGGAGCCGTGCACCGCACCAGCCGCACCAGCCTCGCTCTGCATCTCAATAACATCCACCGGTTTGCCAAAAACGTTTTTCAAGCCCATGCTTGCCCAGGCATCCGTGTATTCTCCCATCGGAGACGAAGGCGTAATGGGATAGATAGCGGCAACCTCACTGAACGCATAGGCGACATGGGCCGCAGCAGTATTCCCATCAATAACTGTATTCTTAATTTTAGCCATAATTTAATCCTCTTGCTGCCCAGCATACAGCATTATGCTCCAGTGTTCAAGTGCGGGGATACAAAATTAAGCCGGAAAGGGAAAAAAACACCATGAAGAGCATGTCTATATATATTACATAAAAGGAAATATTTTATTTATTTTGTTATCAGACCGGATTTAACATCTTCCCGCGGGCTACAACACCGGGACGTAAGGAAATTGTAAACGCAAAACAAAAAAACTTAATACCTTGCCCAGCAGTATCCTTCGCGCCGCGCCAGAGGTCAATTAAAACATGGGCACCTCTAAAAACCCCCATTTAGTTCTTGAATCGAACTTTTCCGCCGCTCTTTTTCAATTTTCAATTTTCACTTTTCAATTTTCAATTTTCAATTTTCAATTTTCAATTTTCAATTTTCAATTTTCAATTTTCACCCTTCCAACTTCACCATTCACAAGCTGGTTTTTAGGGGTACCCTAAAAAAAGCGCTTTGTCTGTGAAGGATAAGGGCTAATGTATTCTGATGTAACTCAATAGCAACTATTTTGTAGAAATTCATGA
>MUIB01000064.1 GCA_002084135.1 Spirochaeta sp. LUC14_002_19_P3
GCTTCTAAATTACATGTAACAAATCATAATGGAATGGATAACTGTTCATTATAGAGACCAAAGAAATGATGCCCTCTGCTTTGCCATCACGCACGAAATGATGCCCTCTGCTTGTCCTCGCTCGCACAAGTGCCCTACCCAGCACCCCTCTGCCCTAAAATCCTAGCTGGAGCACTGAATACTATTACCTCACACCTCCCATTCAAGACACCAAAGGGAAAGAATAAGTATTCATTTTTCCCGTTGACAACCAGGCAATGGAATAGATTTACTCCCAATTATGTGTTGATGCCTACATTGACTCAGTTCAATGTGGGAGTCTGGCCTCTTGAACACCGATTGCCATGAACACACCATACCTGTTTTAACCTGATTTTAACCTATCTGTTGTTAACATTTAACACTATCATCTTTCTTCATCTCACTTTCATACTTATCTCACTATTCATCTTCCTTCCACTCTCACAACGCACAATCATCCTGTACATTATCCTTGCAAGAGGGTGTTGCAGTACACCTAGATAGATGAACAGATAGATAGATGGATGGATAGATAGAATCTTCCTTTTGCGAAAGGGTTTTCCTTCGGAATGTAGTTTTTTCTATAGAACTCAAATTGTTGTTCTTCATTTAGAAGATGGTTACAACTGGGTGGAAAGTTATTTTATGTTTTCTAGTTGTCAGTTATACTATAGCGAAAGCCTTTTGTGAACGAAAAAAAAAAATCTATGAAAGGACGTTAATCTCAAGACATCCTCACCTTCTTCTTAAAGGAGATGAACACTTTTTATACAAGCAACTTTTTGTTGTCTATGCAGTTGCTAAACTGTACTGAGATGAAATAGAATATTCAAGATGAAAATTATAACGTGCATGCACCTCCCCGATCCCCGATTTCGGAAAAAACAGGGGACAGACTTTGTTTCAACAATATGTCTTATTTATTTACAGTAATCAAACAAAGCGAAGTCATTGATAAAGAATTCCGAAAATGAAATGTGGCCCTTATGTAGATGTCACAAATCTCCATCTGTACATGCACAAATAGATTGATTTCCAAATAGTACTGGCACTTGAAACGACCCCTGACTGTGTGATAAAATCAAACATGATAATTACCATGGTTTTTCCTTCCCAGCGGTGTCAAAAAAGTTGCGTAGCATGTCCAGGCCTCGGATATCGGTATCCAGCAGCGGCAGAAATATGCGCTCAATTCGGGCATCGAAGATACGGTTAATTTCTTCCAAATATAGGGATTCCACTTTACGGCGGCGATTGAGAAAGCTGCCTTCTTCCGTTGCGGCGGGCATAATCCGGTTCACTACCAGCAGGCTTACCTTAATATGCAACTCCCGCAGGCTTTCCAGTGCACGCCGACTTTCCCTTACAGGAAGGGATTCGGGAATCATTACCAGACAAAAGGCACTGCGTTTTGAATCGGTAAGTATATCTCTCATCTGGTGAAGCTGCTCATGCCTCTTATGAAGTATGTCTTTTACAAGGGCATCCCGTTCAGGATTGCCCTGAATTTTTACCTGGCCACTGCCTCCCAGGCTTTCCGCCGCTTCTTCAAGGCGCTTTGCCCGTAACTGTGCCGACATTAAGCCTTCCACCCAGCCGGAAAATACTTCCGGCATGGAGAGCAGGCGCAGGGTATGGCCGGTGGGTGCGGTATCGAATATAATCCTGTCGTAATCCGGGGAATCCAAATGGGCCGCTATGCACTGGCTTAAGGCGGCTTCCAGAGTTCCAGGCGCTTTGAGAGCCAAATCCATCTGCTTTTCCATGCGGCCGAACAGCCGGGGAGGAAGAAATTGCAGCAGGTTTCTTTTTACTTCTTCCATATAATCACGTGCCGCCCGCTCCTCGTCTATTTCCAGTACGGTTAGGCAGTCGGTGAGTTTTTTGGGACGCGGGCCGATGGATTGTTCAAAGATATCGGCCAGCGAATGGGCAGGATCGGTGGATATGAGCAGGCATTTCTGTTTCTGCGCGGCAAAGCCCACGGCCAGGGCAGCCGCGGTGCTTGTTTTTCCTACTCCGCCTTTGCCGCAGCAAAAGATATTGCGGGCATTTTTGAGTTTATCAGATACCTGATTGAATGACATCTCAGCAACAGTTTACATGGGAAAAAGGAGACTTGTCCATGCCTGCGGCACGGTGCCAGTTGTGAAAGTCTTCCAGCATTACGGCCTGAAGTTCCCAGGTATAATAAATCAGAGGATTTTCCACGCCGAGAAGCTCCATAAAGCAGCACAGCTGAATCAGATATTCCTCGTCCCGCTTCTCCTGAAGCAGCCGCCCCCGGTAGGGAGCGGCATAGTATTCAGTAAGAAAGCTGGTGAGTTCCCTGAACCAGCCGGACAGCTTAGCCCTTAGCGACTTGAGTCTTGTCACGGTTGCGATACGCCGATACTGCGGCAACAACAATCCACAGCGCAGCTCCGAAAATAATCAGAGCCAGCACGAAGAGGAGGTATTTTCCACTTCGATAAAAGCTGCCGATTTGGATAAGAAGCGCTATCGAAGCCATTATGTAAAGAAATACCATGGGTATCATGGTGTAGATGGTTTTGTACTTCAAGCGCGCCAGGAAGATGGAAATTGTAAGCAACGTAAGGGATGCCAAGAGCTGATTGGATGCCCCGAAGAGAGGCCATATCAGCATACCGCCGCGCCCCGAAGCACCACCGGCACCAAAGGCCAGCAGCAGACAGGTAGCCACGGCGATAAGCGTAGCATTCAGGTTCTTATTCAGAAACGGCAGATTGAAGCGCTTGCCCCATTCCTGAATAATGTAGCGCTGCAAACGAACACCGGTGTCCATGGTGGTGCCAGCAAAAAGAATACCCATTACAGCCAGAAGATTTACCGCAAAATCCCGATTCAGTTTCAGGCCGCTGCTAATAATATTGGCACCGCTCTGAATGAAGCC
>MUIB01000056.1 GCA_002084135.1 Spirochaeta sp. LUC14_002_19_P3
TTTTTACGAATATTCTTAATTACTTTGGGAAGAAGAATGCCTTCGACAGGCTATTGAAATACTTACATGAGCTGGAATATAATTTCATGAAGGAAGACCACGCAGGACATGAATCATTCCATACATCGGAGAAGGAGGACAAAATGTCTCAGTTATTTATCAGCGACATGATCCAGAAAAGCATGGCGCAGGGCAGAGAGGAAGGCATAATGCAAGGCATGGAGAAGGGCAGAATGCAAGGCATGGAGGAAGGCATAGAGAAAGGCATTCATCGGACAGCAAAGAACCTTAGGAATACGGGAATAAGCATGGACATCATCAGTAAATCCACTGGTCTTACGGCGGAAGAAATACAAAGGCTGTAAGAGTTATTAGTGGCTAGTGATTAGCCTTGTTCGCACTTATTAACGACTTCTTAAAGAAGAATACAGGCTATTGAAATACATGAGGGATTAGAGAGGTGCAAAACGGCCTGCCTTCGGCAGGCGATACCCTTGTAAAGCCAGCCCCGCCGCAAGGCGGCGGGGTAAGGTCCGAAAAAATCTATGTAAGCCTTTTTATCAGCGACTCATCATTTGCGTTTTGCGCAGTTTCTTCAGTTGCTTTCGCTCCATGGCTTTTCTTTTGCGGTTCTTTATTGTTGACGGCTTTTCAAAGTATTCCCGCTTCTTGTATTCCCGTATGATGCCTTCTTTTTCCACCATACGCTTGAACCGCTTAATGGCTTTTTCCACCGGTTCATCGTCGTTTACTTTTATATAAGCGATTGGAAATCACCTCCTTTTGTATAATCTTGAATCCAATATTCAGGGAATGCCTAATCTATTGATTAAGCGATTTTATGTCAAGGGGAGAAACACGTGTTCATTGGGTCTACGGCCCTTTTTTCACTTTTCCCCTTCCTTTTTAACTTCTTCCTTCTTCACCTCTTCCCGGAAGATAAGCAGGGCCGCCATCATGCGGGGGAAACCCGCGGTTGTGGCGGTAAGGAGAATGGCGTGTTCCACTTCGTTGGGTGTGCAGCCCGCCCGCAGAGCTTTTTCGATATGGCTGCGCAGGGCATAATCATACTGACTGGCGGCGGCTATGCCCACCTTTATCAGGGCGCTGGTCCTTTTGTCCAGGGAGGTTTCTTCCTCCAGGGCCTTACCGAAAGCCGTGTAAGCTTCATGGGCTTTCGGATAGTGGGTTATGAAGTATTTCCAGTTTTCCTTACGGTTTTCCATCTGTTTTCTCTTTTTTCATTTTATGGCTTACAAGCGGACGGCGGGCGGCCTGAACTTCATCTACCCGCCGTACCGGCGTGTTGAGGGGCATGTTGTGCAGGGCATCGGGGGTTTTTTGAGCCATATCGGCGATGGATTTCATTACGGCGATGAAGTTATCCAGAGTTTCACGGGTTTCGGTTTCGGTGGGCTCTATCATTAAGCATTCCGGCACAATAAGGGGGAAATACACCGTTGGCGGATGAATGCCGTGTTCGATAAGGGCCTTGGCCACATCGGAGGCACTTATGCCGCATGTTTCTTTGAGCGTTTTGGCGGAAAGAACGAATTCGTGCTTGCAGGGGCCGGGATAGGGGGCATCGTAAACATTGCGCAAGGCTGCAAGCAGGTAGTTGGCATTCAGCACCGCGAGTTCCGAAACACGTTTAAGCCCGTCTCCGCCCATGGACAGCATGTAGGTAAAGGCCCGAACCAGCACGCCAGTGTTGCCGTACCAGCCTGAAACCTTGCCGATGGAATCAGGGCGGTTCCAGTCGCGTGTCCAGCGGCTGCCTTTCTTTACGAGAACAGGGGCGGGCAGAAAGGGCATAAGCTCTTTATGAACCAGCACTGGCCCGGCACCAGGGCCGCCGCCGCCGTGCGGGGTAGAAAACGTTTTGTGCAGATTAACATGAATCACATCGAAGCCCATGTCGCCGGGGCGCACCTTGCCCATTATCGCGTTCAAGTTGGCACCATCGTAATACAATAACCCGCCAACCTCGTGAACCCGGTCGGCCACCTCCCGGATATGGGGTTCAAACAGCCCCAGGGTGCTGGGATTGGTCAGCATCATGCCAGCCAATGTATCGTTGAGATAGGGCTCAATGGCGGCAATGTCCAGAAGCCCATCGGCTCCGGATTTTATGGTGACGACCTCAAAGCCAGCCAGATGGGCGCTGGCGGGGTTGGTGCCGTGGGAGCTGTCGGGCACTAGTAGCCGTGTGCGCTTATGCTCCCCGCGAGCCCGGAACAGGGCACGGAACAGCTTCATGCCCACGTACTCTCCGTGAGCGCCGGCCATGGACTGGAGTGTCCCTCCCTCCATACCGGTTATCTCGCAAAGGGCCTCCAGCAAACTGCCGGAGAGGTTCAGCATGCCCTGAACATCTTCATCCTTCTGGAGCGGATGGAGGCAGGCAAAGCCCGGAAGGGCCGCCGCATCTTCATTCACTTTGGGATTATATTTCATCGTGCAGGAACCCAGAGGGTAAAAGCCCACGTCAACGGCAAAATTTCGCCGTGAGAGAGCCGTGTAATGCCGTACCACTTCAATCTCGCTAAGCTCGGGCAGGGCGGCTGGAGTTTCCCGCCTGAAACCCGGCGGAACGGTTTCTTCGGCAGGCGCTTTTATGCCGTTTTCGGCAAAGCGGTAGCCCGGAGCCTTGGGCCGGGACGATTCAAATATAGTCATGCGAGGGCCTCCTTTGCGCAGGCGGCATAGGCATTCAGCTCGTCCGCGGTACGCTTTTCCGTTACAGCAATAGCGAGAAGGTTGTCCGCGAAGGAAGAATCCAAATCGGCCAGCCATACACCCGAAAGAATGTTATGCTTTTCAAAAATGGCATCCCAGCGCGCCCGCTTCACCGGTATCTTTAAGGTAAATTCATTGAAATACGGGCCGCCGCTGTACTCCTGGAGTTTCAAGTTTTCACAGAGCATCGTACGGAGGGTTTCGGCGGCGTTTATGTTGCGCCGTGACACTTCGGCAAAGCCCCTTGCGCCCAGAAGAGTAAGGTAAACGGTGTTGGCCAGGGCGGCCAGAGACTGATTCGAGCAGATGTTGCTGGTGGCCCGTTCGCGTTTAATATGCTGCTCACGGGCCTGGAGGGTTAGCACAAAGGCACGCTTGCCGTCGGCATCCAGGGTTTCCCCGGCAATACGGCCCGGCATACGCCGCATTAAATCCTCTTTGCAGGCAATAAAGCCCGCCGAAGGGCCGCCGAAATACGGCGGTAGCCCCAGCGGCTGAGTATCGCCCACCGCAATATCGGCCCCCCATTCCGCCGGAGACCTTAAAGCCCCCAGGGAAAGCGGATGCGATGAAATAATGAAGCGGGCACCCGCTTCGTGAATCAGCTTGTCCCAGCCATTGAGGTTTTCCAGAGTGCCGTAAATGTTCGGCGTTTGAACCAATACCCCCGCAAGCCCATCGCCATACTCGGCAAGGGCATCCACAAGAGTAGACTGGCATACCTGCCCCTTCGTTTCCCGAAGCCGGACAATGCTCACATCGAGGTCAGCAAAATAGGTATTTAGCACACTTAAGGTAAAGGGATGCACCGTACCTGCCACCAGCAGCACCCCCGACCCGCGCCGGGCATTCAGGGCCATCGCACAGGCCTCTGCGGCAGCCGTAGCACCATCGTAAAGCGAGGCATTCGACACCGGCAGGCCGGTAATTTCTGCTATGCAGGACTGATACTCAAAGAGCGCCTGAAGAATGCCCTGGGAAATTTCCGGCTGATATGGCGTGTAGGCCGTAACAAATTCAGCCCTGCCCGCCAAATGCCTCACCGCCGCGGGAATAACATGATCGTACTGACCCGCTCCCGCAAACATGGTTCGCAGCGTATTGGCTGCGGCCAATTCGCCAATGCGCTGAAGCACTTCGGTTTCCGCCATGGCCTCAGGCAGCTTCAAGGGCCTCGTTAAACGCAGATTTTCAGGAATATCGGCAAACAGCTCATCAATCGAAGCGCAGCCAATACGCCGCAGCATCGCCGCCGTCTCATCCTCGGTATGGGGCAGATAGGGAATCATCTCCAACTCCTTGCAGGGTTCCTTCTATGCTCCATCTTCGCATATATACCGCATATCCGCAAGAGCTGTGTCTACTTTTCTCTTGACCTCTGGCGCAGTTCGTCTTATACTTTGGGAAGAAGCTGTGTCTGTTGTGCAAGTAGCCTGCTTTGCCCCGCGATACAAACAGCACATTGAATTCTAAAAGGTTTTCAGAGAAAACCAAACCATAAAAGGAGAACATTATGGGTTTTATTATCCTGGCGGCATGGGTACTGGCGGCCATTATTGCGCTGGCCTTTGTTATTGTTTTAATCAAGTTTTTCGGTCTGTGGTTCCGGGCCCTGGTGTCTGGAGCCAAGGTAGGGCTGGGGCGTTTGGTGGGAATGTGGATTCGCCGCGTGAATGCCACGGTTATTGTAGACAGCCGGATTGTGCTGGTAAAGGGCGGTATGCCCATTCATACGGACATGCTGGAAACGCATTATCTTACCGGCGGCGATGTGGTAAAGGTGTCGCGTGCGCTGGTGGCGGCGGCGAAAGCCAAGATTGATTTACCCTTTGAACGGGCCGCCGCCATAGACCTTGCGGGACGGGATGTTCTGGATGCGGTGAAGACGAGTGTCAATCCCAAAGTTATCGATTGCCCCAGTCCTGATTCGGGCAAATATACGATTGATGCCGTTGCCAAGGATGGTATTCAGCTTAAGGTGAAGGCACGGGTTACGGTGCGGGTGAATATCAATCAGCTTATCGGGGGCGCATCGGAAGAAACGATTATTGCCCGTGTTGGGGAGGGTATTGTTACCTCTATTGGCTCTTCGGATACCTACAAGAATGTTCTGGAGAATCCGGATAATATTTCCAAGCGGGTGCTGGAGAAGGGCCTGGATGCGGGCACGGCTTTCGAGATTCTTTCGATTGATATTGCGGATGTGGATGTGGGTTCCAATGTGGGTGCCAAGTTGCAGGCGGATCAGGCGGAGGCCGATTTGCGCCGCTTTCAGGCGGAGGCGGAGCAGCGCCGGGCGGCGGCTCAGGCGCGGGAGCAGGAGATGGTGGCCCAGGTGCAGGAGAATCGGGCAAAGGTGGTGCTGGCGGAGGCAGAGATTCCGCAGGCTATTGCCCAATCCTTCAGGGAGGGCAATTTGGGTATTATGGACTATTACCGGCTGCGCAACCTGCAAGCGGATACGGATATGAGGGCGAGTTTGGGCAAGCAGATGGCGCCGCCAGAGGGTGGAACTTAGGCCATGGATTTTCTTCTGAATGAGTTGTTTAATCTGCTCCCCATTCTTGTCCCTCTGCTATGGATTCTAAGCCTGGCAACGAGACGAAGGAAAAAGGCGGCGGATAAAGACAATCCGGAAGTCCGTGTTATCAAGTCGAAAAAGGATGCGGCTCCCCGCGGGGGGCTCATGGAACGGCTGGCAGAACAATTCACTGCGGGCAAAAACTATATTATAACGGAACCGGATGCCGCCGGGCGGCTTGAGGAGGCCGATAAGAGGCCCGAAATGGCCTTTGCCGCTGCGGTCGATGCGCCTAACAATGAACCCGATGCGGCTGTGCCCGGTTTGAAAATGGCTAATGCTTTGCCTTCAAAGGTTGCGCCTGTGGCCGATGCCGTGCCTGTATCGGCGGCCGCCGTTAAGACACCAATTCAAACCGGGGGCGCGGATGCGCTAACGCGGCGGCTGGCAGGGCTGTCCGGCCCGGCTCAGGGGATGGTGTGGAGTGTTATTCTGGGGAGGCCGCTGGGGCTGTAGGCTTTGCCGGAATAATCTGCTGGACTTTGGGGCACGGATGGGGAGGGGTAACCGCGAAAGGGTTCAGAATTTTAGGCTGGAGGCTGGAAGTTTCAGTTAGGGGGATGGGGGTTTCCTTTTGCGGT
Source organism: Spirochaeta sp. LUC14_002_19_P3 (assembly GCA_002084135.1). Taxonomy (GTDB): domain Bacteria; phylum Spirochaetota; class Spirochaetia; order DSM-2461; family DSM-2461; genus UBA2779. The sequence continues at coordinate 5,902 of MUIB01000056.1, forward strand.
TGGGAACCACCTGTCTGCCGAACAGGCAGGCGAAATGCTTCAAGAGACAATCTTTTTTAAGAAGACCACATCCAATCCCCCATCCCCAATTCTCAATTCCCAATTCTAAATTCTCAATTCTCCCCCCGTCCACCTGCCTGCGCCGAGGCTTCGGCGGGCAGGCGGATGGGCACGGATGAGGAAGTTATATCTGTTACTGTTAGGCTTGGTATTTTGGGATAATTGATGCTCTGAGCTTCAGGGCACCTCTACCCCCCCCATTTAGTTCTTGACTCGAACTTTTCCGCCGCTCTTAAGTTGTCAAAATGCTCACGTAGCTTAAGCTACGCTCCGCTTTTGCCGCCCGACAAAAAATTTCTTCGCCAATTTCCTAAAGCTGTTTTTTAGAGGTACCCTAACGTGATAAAACAAAAGCCCTGCCTACTTTACGAGCAGGGCTCATCCTAAAAATACCAGATTACCAGAAAGACGCCTGAAAGTGACTGGCAAGAATACTTGGAATATCATTCGTGGGGAAAGCAAAGTTTAGCTGATCTCCCGTAGGATAATCGGCAGGAAGATAATGCCAGTTTGCCCAGCTTTTAAGCAGTGTTACCGTAGCGGCAGGTACCGGATCTCCGCCAGTTCCGCCTACCTGTGGACTTATGGGATCGGCCATTGCTCCGTTTAATTTTTTCCCAAAGTAATCCAGATAGCGGGCATAGAAGGCAATGCGGCGGGCATGTCTGTTGTCGATGGAACCTGTGTTGGCTTCCAAACCGCCATTGATAATGTTTATGGTCATTCCAAAGCCCACCTCGGCACCAGCCGGAACGGCCTTGCTCTTGTAGGAAACTTCAGTGCCTTTGGCATCGTGGCCTTTAGAATTATCCGTATGGGTACGGGCACTCCGGTTGGTTTTGTCTGTGGGAGCGGTATATGGTTCGCTTAGGTCTACATTTCCCACCATAACATCATGTGCGGAGGGTTTGTTCCCCTGGGGTTCCATCCAGAACCACAGCGCACTGGCCCAGCCCAAAAATCCATTGCGTGCGATGAGATTGGGATTTTCAAGAAGAATATCCTTGTTGCCAAAGAGAACTTCACTCATCATGCCGTAATTATAATTCCAGGATAGCTGCACTGGCCCGCGTCCGTGGTAACTTTTACCAGCAACCGGCGGATAATCTGCATGACCTGCTAATGTATAAGTATCAAGATATGGTTTATAAAGGTCTTCCTTGTCCGAAGGTCGAGTAGCAATGCCTGCGCTACTCAATGCGGCTAATTCCACAATCCACACTAAGCCGTACGTCCATCGAGCTGTTCCCAGAGCGGCCCAGCCATCACCGGTTTCGTGGGATTTGTTGCCAAAAAAGGCCGCCAGTTCACGGTATTTGTCTTCATTTGTTCCTTCACCCAGGAAGAGTGGGAAATACCTGCTGGCTTCCACCAGGTTATCCCAAGTGTAGTAATCCAAATCAGGATCATGGAAGGTTTCACGGATGCTTGGCGGGAATAAGGCATCAAAATCGTCTTTAGTCATGAGATTTTCAATAGGTGCCGTCCCCGTAACCTTGCGGTTTTCATAATCCGTAATAAAATTCTGATTCGCGGTAAAGCCGAGTTCTGTTCGGACTTGGGCAAAAGTGGTGATGGTGTCGGGGACAAGACTCGATGAACCTCCGGTACCGCCACTTCCGCCGCTACCGCCGCTTGTTCCGGTTATTTGTACAAAAAGTCCTGCTTTGTAATTTACCATTATAATGGTAGAATCATTGTAAAGCTCGCGGGTAATGAGATTGCCCTTGTCGTCTGTGTCGTTAATGGTTCTGTAAAGACGCACTTTGTAAGCAACAACAAGCTGCCTTCCGTTTGTAATGGGGTGATAGCCTACCTGGGTATCCGCAGCAACATTTACGGTAATGGGAGTAGTAGAGTCGCTTGCAACCGTAGAAAAAGTAGTGGGCGGAAGCAGATCGGTAGGAAGCGTTACATCCCCGGCGGTACTATGGGTTTCCTGAGTTAAATCATTATCTTCAAAAATAACGCTTACCTCTTCCACATCATCAGGGTCTATTGCCGCGCCCCACTTGTCCGCCTGGCTCATGGCTGTGGGATCCTTGAATGAAATTTGATGCAGTTCCCATCGGTCGGCTGTGTTTTGCGCCTGGTCGCCGGGGTCCTTGCGCCAAACCAGAACATACCGACCCTTCTTAAAGAATTCCAGTTCTTGATAATGACGGAAAGCATCTACCCAGGTAGGCCTTGCAGGAGCTCCCTCAGCTTCCGAGGCATATTCTGTCTGCGTGGAGGTATCCCGGATTAGTTGTTCTTCTTCAGTTTCATCAACCGTGGTAATTTTTATGGTTTTGGTAACCGATTGGCCATTTTTGGTAAAGGTAAAGGTAATTCCCTCAGAAGTGGCATAATCAGAGGTGGAGTAGGATGTGGGATCCGGCTGAATGCTTACTCCATCGGCTTTGTTTATTGTTACCGTAAGAGTATCCAGATAATCATTAGGGGCACTTTGGTGCTGGGTTAGAATTGTTATTTCTTTTGCAAAAACATTTGCCGCTTCTGTTAATGTCTCCCCGGCAATCTCCACCGAAATACCAAAATCATCATTCCCTGTACCCAAGGTCCATTTGGCATAAAGTATGATGGAACTCGTAACAGTATCACTATCAAAGCTAAAGGGAGTACTTGTTTCGGCATCTTTGAACCATCCTCCAAAGACATAGCCATCCTTGACGGGATTTTCCGGTTCATTAATTTTGGAACCAGCACTTACTATCTGGGCAGAAACAATGGTTGCTCCGTCGCCAGCAACGAACTGAACGATATACTGAGGCAGTACGGCAGAACAGCTTGCAAGCCATAAGCAACCGTAAACAAGAATAAATCTGAATATTGTCCCAAGATGTTTCATCGTTATATTTTTCCCCTCCTGTGGATAAAATATGAAATCGTAACCTTAGTTACGAATAGGCTAGCATTGATCCTTTGGGAGTGTCAATCCTTCATTATCACTTTTTTTTAATTTTTTTTTAATCCTAATCCCTGTTATTGGATTCCGGTTAGCCCGCAATCTGATGCCCCTACGCTTTTTGAACAATGAAAAGTGCGGAGGATTCGGCCAAATCCACTTCCTTCAGCTTGAGGACTGTCCGCGTGCCGGGTGGAATGTCTTTTTTTAACGATGCCCATATTTCGAGGGCAAGTTCGGGGATAAGAAACAGTCCCTGTTTTTCCCGCCTGTCAACGAGCCAGGCTTCGGCGGTGTATCCCGGGTGGCGTTTCAGCCAGAGCAGTTTCCAGAAAAAATTGCTTCGGCGTTCTGCCTGAATCAAACTGCCAACTCGGGTTTCAAAGGCGGCCAGGCCAGCCAGAACTGCATCTGCATCTTCCAGTTCTTTGCCGAGAATATGCTGGCGGATTTGCCGAGAGGCGATAAGATCGGGGTAACGGCGCAGGGGGCTGGTTACCCGGCTGTAGGCCGAGAGCCCCAGGCCGCTGTGGGCACCGCATTCGAGGGTGCTTCGGCTGCGTTTCATACCGCGACGGCGGTTGAATTCCACAGCGTAATCTTTGGGAAACTGTTCTGCTGTCTTGTTATCCGCATTCTCATCCGCGCCGTCCGGCTTATCCTGAACCGCAAAGGGAATGGGAATACTCCGTTCGCGGCAGAATTCCGCCGCGTAATGGCCTGCGATAAGCATGGATTCGGCCACCATGGCGCGGCTGGCAAGCTCCGGGAGGGAGATAATGCTCACTTCGCCGCTGTCGCTAACGCTAATTTTTACTTCCGGCATACGGATGCTTATAGACCCGGCGGCAATCCTCTTAGCGGCAAAATTATCGGTAATACATTTCATAATGGCGAAAGGTTCATCTTGCAGCCGCTTATCGGCCTGGAGGTATGTGAGCCGGGTAACGCGCACGGTGCTAAGATGGATGGAAAATCCGGTTATTTGAAAATTGTCATCGACGGTAAAGGCATAGGACATGGCGGGGGATGTTTTGGCGAGCCCCAGGCCAAGCCGTTTGGCGGCTTCGGGCGGCAGCATGGGAACAATTTTCTCCGGCAGGTAGAGGCTGCTCGCCCGTTCCCGCGCTGCCTCATCTTCCGGTGATCCGGGGGGAAACAGGGCGGCGGCATCGGCAACATGCACCCAGAAGCGCTCGCCGTCCCAGGCCAGGGCATCATCGGGATCCTGGCTGTCCTCGTCGTCTATGGCAAAGGATTCAAGGTGTGTCAGATCCCATCGATCTTCGGGGGGAAGATTGCCTAAAAAATAATCGGGCACATTGAGCGGCACATTGAGGCGTAAGGGGTGGGGATTCCATGTTTCAGGTTTCACGCCGTATTCCAGCATAACCCGATGGGCGTTTTCGGGGCTTTGAGTTTTGCCCAGGGTTTTGAGTATGCGGGAACCTTTACTGCGGCTCAGGGCATGAATTTCCAAATCCCGAAGGAAAATTTCATCCTCTTCCGGGTGAATGTCTTTGTGCCTGAAGCGCTCAATGAAATCCTGCCATTTGTGCTCGGCGTTCTGTTTTTCCTGTTCGGCGCGAAGATATTCCGCAACTTTTTCGGCATCGACAACTTCAATGGCATCCGGTGTGCCCCGAAACCATGGGCTTCGGTTAAGGAGTTTGAAGGCCAGCCATGCCGTGGATGGGCTGTATTCGCCATAAACCAGTTCCGCCAGTTCTTTCAGCTCGGGGCTTTCTCCCTGAAGGAGCTCCCAGGCTTCTTCGGGCTGGCCCTCCGGGGCATTGCTTTCCAAATCGGGAAATGTGGCAAGCGGCCCCGGATGGAGAAAAACAATGTCTTTTTCCCTTACACTCCGGGTGTTCCCATTGGGCAGAAGAATTTCCAGTTTTTCGCCAACATCTCTTACCCGGGCGGGAACCTGCTTGTAGAGTACCAGGCTGTCTTTTGCCAGCTTCATAAATACCTCAAAAAAATTTCAGAACTGTGTCCGAAAGAGTTATCCTGCCCGATAGAATCCAAGGCAGCGATAATCCTCGGCGGCATCTCCCAGCTCCTGTGCCACCGCTGAAAAATCTTCCGGCGCGGCGGGGAGCTTCGCATCAATGTAGAACATGTAGCTCCATGGTTTTCCTTCGATGGGTCTGGATTCCAGCTTGGTCATGTCCACATTGAATTTTTTCAGTACGGCCAAACAGTCGGCCAGTGCTCCGGGGCGGCTTTTAAGGGTGATTATAAATGACACCTTGTCGGCTTTTTCGGGCATTGGAGTATCGGTATGGGCGATAACCGCGAAGCGGGTGTAGTTGTGTGGATTGGTTTCAATACTGCTGGCCAGAATTTTCAGGCCATGATAGTTGGCGGCTTTTTCGCTGGCAATGGCTGCGATAGCGATATTCTGCTCCTGTTTTACCATGGCGGCGGCACCGGCTGTGTCGAAACAGGATTCTGTCCGCCAGCCTTTTTTGGCAATGTATTGCGCACATTGGGCGAGTGCCTGGGGATGGGAATGAACTTTCCTTATGTCGGTTTCTTCCGCACTGGGGAGAACGATGAGATTGTGCTGTATGCGAATCTTTATCTCGCCAACGATTTTAATGTCGGGATAACGGCTTAAAAGATCGTAATTCTCCAATACGCTTCCCGCCAGGGAGTTTTCCAGCGGCACCATGCCCCAGGCGGTTTCTTTGGTAAGGACGGCGTTAAACAGCTTTTCAAAAGTTGGCATGGGTACGGGGTTAACATCTCCCTCGGGGAAATAGTTCAAAATGGCCTGTTCGCTGTTAGCACCCCGTTCGCCCTGAAAAGCAACTCCAGGCTTTTCGGGAGATTGAGATTTGCCAAGATGGGCCTGAAGTATTTCCTGCTGATGGCGCTCGGGCAGCCGGGCCATTTCCCTTCCCACCGTAGGGCAGAGAGCTTCAATGTCGCGGAGAAGTTTTTCAAACTGCGCGGGCCAGAGGGTTTGTGCCCCATCGCTAATAGCCTTATCGGGGCTGGGATGCACTTCTATTATCAGGCCGTGGGCCCCCGCAGCAATGCTGGCCAGGGCCATGGAGGGCACCTTGTCCCGTATGCCTACGGCATGGGAAGGATCCACGATAACAGGCAGGTGGGTGAGCTCTTTCACAACGGGAATGGCGGAAATATCGAGTGTGTTGCGGGTGGCCGTACTGAAGGTACGAATGCCCCGCTCGCAGAGAATTACGTCTCCCGTTCCGGAGGATAATAGATACTCCGCCGCCATGAGCCATTCTTCAATCGTGGCCGCCAAACCGCGCTTGAGGATAACCGGCATACCCGCCCCTCCAACCGCTTTGAGAAGCTCGAAATTCTGCATGTTGCGGGTGCCGATTTGAAAAGCATCCACATAGTGGCTCATCATCTCCACATCGCCGGGAGATACCACCTCGGATACTGTAGGCAGTCCGATAGCTTCACCGGCTTCTTTCAGATATTTCAGCCCTTCTTCCCCCATTCCCTGAAAAGCATAGGGTGAGGTGCGCGGTTTGAATGCCCCGCCCCGGAGCATTACCGCACCGGCTTCCTTTACGGCCCAGGCAGATTCCATTATCTGCTCCCGCGACTCCACCGCACAGGGCCCCGCAATAACCGAGATGCGGGAACCGCCAATCTTTACAGCACCAATGCTTACAATGGAATCCTGGGGACGAAACTGCCTGGAAGCCATTTTATACGGTTTGCTGATGGGAATAACCTCCGCCACTCCCGGCAGGAGCCCCACTTCGCGAACATCAATGCTCAGCTTGCCAACCGCTCCGAGAACAGTTTGAGTTTCGCCCGTTATTTCCCGAATTTGAAATTGCTTATCCGTTAGGAAGCGGATAAGGAACTCCTTTTCCGCGGCGGTGATTTCATTTTTCAATACAACTATCATGGCATTGATACTAACAGGGAATGAAGATGTTGTGAAAGGGGAAGATATTGTTTTTTGGCAGGCCGTGCCAGAAACGCCCGGTAATACGCAAAATTTTCATTTCCGATACAAAATCCCTTCCTGTCCCATAAAATTCGCCATACAGATGCTTGAAAAGCAAAGCATATTGATTTAGTATGGAATTGATGTATCTGGCGGCTTATTACCGCAAGGATGGGTGTTATGAAGATTAAAATGACGATAAACGACCAGTCTCATACTCTGGATGTTCATCCCATGATGAGACTGCTGGACATACTCCGGGAAAACCTTACTGGCAGTAAGGAAGGCTGCGGCGAGGGGGAATGCGGGGCATGCAGCGTGTTTATGAACGGGGCACTGGTGAACAGCTGTCTGATACCGGTGCTTCAGTGCGATGAGGCAGAAATTTTTACCATAGAAGGAATAAAAGACACCGCTGCGGGCAAACTCATTGCCGGAGCCTTTGCCGAGGCTCATTCTGCCCAGTGCGGCTTCTGTACTCCGGGCATGGTAATGGCCGCCGTGAATCTGCTGCGCCAGAATCCCAATCCATCCGAAGCGGAAATACGCGAAGGGCTATCGGGAAACATCTGCCGCTGCACCGGCTATGACATGATAGTAGACGGCATTCAGCTCGCGGCGCGGCGTGCCAAAGAGGAGGCCGTACCATGGTAAACTGTTTGCGTCCCAAGTCTCTCGATGAAGCACTGGCATTCAGGGCGGAAACCAAAGCCCTGCCCTTCGCCGGCGGCACCGACTTAATGGTAAAGCACCGCGGATACAGCGGCACCGGCCCCCGCTTCGACAGGCCAGTTTTGTTTCTCGATGCACTTGAATCCTTACGCACCATCAGCCTCTCCAATGGCCTTATTCGCATCGGAGCAGCCCTCCCCCTGGCGGATATACTGGCTTTCAGCGGCCTGCCTGAGCTGCTGCGCCGCTCATTAAGCAGCATCGCTGCGCCCGGACTGCGAAACCGTGCCTCTTTGGGTGGCAACATAGCCAACGCATCCCCCGCCGGAGACAGCCTCCCGCCGCTCTATGTTCATGAAGCACTGCTGGTACTGAAATCGCTGCGAGGCGAAAGGCAGGTGCCTATTGATAAATTCTTTACCGGGCCGGGCGCATCAGTCCTGGCGGAAGATGAAATACTTAGCGAAATACAAGTTCCCCTTCTCGGACAAGGGTTAGTCTATTACCGCAAAGTGGGAACCCGGAAGGCCAACGCCCTCTCCAAGATTTCAGCCGCCGGTTACGCCCTAACACAGAACGGCAAACTCACCGATTTCCGCTTTGCCGTCGGAGCTGTGGCCCCCACCGTGATACGCCTGAAAAAAGCCGAAGAAATGCTTCTGGCCGGAACTGCCGAAGCCGCCCTTCAGGCCGCCGCGGAATACCTGCGCCCGATAGACGATCAGCGTTCCACCGCCGCCTATCGAACTCAAACAGCACTGAATTCGCTCAAGGAATTTATGGGAATGCATCCACAGCTTAAGTCCATAAAGATGAAGTAAGGCCAGACCAATCCGCAAAAAATACAAATTCAGCAATCAGAAGCGTTAATATTGATAAATCCATCAAAATAAGGATGACAATATTCAAATAATAGAGTATCCTGAAGCTCTTAGCCGGATACTCCGGCATTCATGAAAGGAGAACAGCCATGATAGATTTAACACTGAACGAAAGTCAGATCGACAAAAACGCAAAATTCTGCGCGAAAAAGGACATCCTGCTTCCTACCTACAAGGAAATGGCCGATCCGTCCCGAATATCGCCCGCAATAAAGGCCGAGCTCAAAACCCTGGGCCGCGACGAAGTCCACAGCCGCAACCTCTACCGGGTATCCTGGGAGAATGAGAAAAGCGATAAAGGCGGCGGCTTCACCGGAGTAAATTATCTGGAAATACCATCCGCGCTCAGCGGAGTAAAGGCACGGATTGTCGGACTCGAAGGCAAGTGGTTTCCCACCGGGGCGCATAAAGTGGGAGCGGCCTACAGCTGCCTGGCCCCCACACTGGTTACCGGCCAGTTTAACCCCGAACGGAACATGGCTGTCTGGCCGAGCACCGGCAACTACTGCCGCGGAGGAGCCTATATCTCACGGCTTCTGGGCTGCAAATCCATTGCCATCCTCCCGGAAGAAATGTCCAAAGAACGATTCGACTGGCTGAAAACCATGGCCGATGAAACCATCGCCACCCCCGGCTGTGAAAGCAACGTAAAAGAAATCTTCGACAAATGCCATGAACTCGATGCCGAAAGAGGCGACTACATCTACATCTTCAACCAGTTCGACCAGCTAGGCAACCACCTCTGGCACCATGAAGTTACCGGCAGAGCCATGGAAAAAGTCCTCAAACAGATTATGGGCCCACACAGCCGCTTCGCCGCAACCTGCGTCTCCTCCGGCTCCGCCGGAACCACCGCAAGCGGCGAATATCTCAAAACCATCTACCCCCAGGCCAAACTCGCCGTTAGCGAAGCCCTGCAATGCCCTACCCTGCTCAACAACGGCTTCGGCGGCCACCGGATTGAAGGCATTGGCGACAAGCACGTACCCTGGATACACAACGTAAAAAACACCGATATGGTAGTCGCCGTGGACGATGAGCACACCATGCGCCTCCTGCGGCTCTTTAACGAACAAGCCGGGCGAGACTACCTCAAAGAAAAAGCACTCCCCCCCGAATTCATCGGACAACTCGACATTATGGGCATCAGCGGCATCTGCAACATGATTACCGCCATAAAACTCGCCCGCTACTACGAACTCACCAGCGACGACATTGTTCTAACCGTCTTCACCGACTCCGAAGGCATGTACACCTCACGGCTGAAAGAACTCACCGCCGAACGCGGCCCCTACACCCGCGACAACGCCGTAGCCGATTATGAAATGCTCCAACAAACAGGCACCGATTCCATGCAGGAACTCCGCTACACCGATCGCAAGCGCATCCACAATTTGAAATACTACACCTGGGTGGAACAGCAGGGCAAAACTGCCAGCGAACTCAACAGCCAATGGTACGAGCCTACCTACTGGAACAGCATCTACCGCACACGCGACAAACTCGATGAGCTCATAAGCGCCTTCAACACCCGCATAGCCCATTACAAGAAGGGGTAAGAGGGATATTGACCTCCAGCGGCTATTTGATTATGGTCTACATATCCATGCAGCCCTGAAAGAATAGCCGCACCTTTTGGACCGCAAGGATACTATCGGGATGTAGCGCAGGGGGAGCGCGCCTCGTTCGGGACGAGGAGGCCGTGGGTTCAAATCCCACCATCCCGAAATAAATTCCCCTTCATTCAGCCCCATCCTTGAGGGCACCTCTAAAACCAAGGTGCCCCTAAATGGGTTTTTTAGAGATACCCTTTAACATTACAGAAAAAATTCCGATGATGAATATACCATGCTTAAACATAACCATATTGTGAGACTGCTCTGCCTCTCATTACTCATTCCTGGATTCCTTGGAGCCGGAACCATTCATGTTTTGTCGCCGGGCGATACACTCTATTCCCTGGCGCGTCAATACGGCGTAAAGCTGGGCGGCAAAAAGGGCAATGTCGGGCTTATGTCGTTTGATGGCCGTTACAAGGTGCAGATCAAACGGCACGAACACATCACCTTCGATGAGCGTATCGAGGCCGCCAAGCAGCTGATCGACAACTGCCTCAACCGCTGGACGGAAGGCAGCCGCCCGGAGATCAAGGCGCTGGTCGAGCGTGCTTTCCGCACCAACCGCCAGGGCCAGCTGCGCACCGCCGAGGTGCTGGGTCTGAAAGACCTGGATATCGACGACGAGGAATGGCAGCGCGCCATGGCCGCCCTGATGGATTCCATCACCGTGGCCGGTTCAACGTCGTACATCAACCTGTACGAGCGGGTCGGGGAGACAGACCAGTGGCGCCACATCAGTCTGGATCTGGCGTCCCTGTGATGGATGACCCCGTAAGTGCACTCCTGGCCGTGGCGGATGCCATGGCCCAGGAGCTTCAGGAACTGAGCGATGAACAGGGCGGCATACCCGCCACCGAAGCCCTGATCGCAGAGTGGGACCAGGTAAAACAGGGGATAAATGATGTCTCTGAGTAAAGAAGAACAACAGCAATTGGTCGAAGAGTTAAAGGGTTATATTGGTAGCGCGGAATTTCGGCTGGATGGTCATAAAATCAATGTCCAAAAAGTCAGGGCAAACGAAAACCGTACGGCATTGGCTGTTTATATAGATGGCGAGATCAAATACGCACACATGGGCTTTAGTGAAGAGTCCCCCGCCGTTGTTAAAAAAGTCTGGCGCAAGCGGGAACGCTCTGTATATCCGCCATCAAGGGTAAAAAAGCTTGAAAAGGAGTTTGG
>MUIB01000144.1 GCA_002084135.1 Spirochaeta sp. LUC14_002_19_P3
CCCTCGAAGATGTATAGGAAATATAATCTCTATTATGTGTTTACCGGAGGTAAATCCACGGCTCCACTGCGCACCTTCCACTTTACTCTTTCCGGTTCCGGTGAGTTCTATTGTATTGTTATTAATTGTTATAGCGGTATTTTTGGAATAAATACCATAGCCTGATCCACCGGTACCTTTGGCTATTATTGTGCTGTTGTCTATTTTTAATGTCCCGTCTTCTGAATAAATGCCGTATGCGCTCCCGCTTGCCATGCCGCTTTCAATCTGTGATTCTGTTATGGAAAAATTGCTGCTTGCGGCATTTATTATTTCAAGGCCAATAGAATTCCCGCTGCTTGCCGTACCGCTGTAAATTTCTGAATTGTCGATAACCGCCTTGTGAATATTGTATACGTATATACCCTTAGAGGAGGATGAAGCACTGCCGCCAGTAATTGTTGATTCTCTTATATCCACATTGGCACTATCAAGTATGGCCATGGCACTGTTATGAGTCCCGCTTCCTGAAGCTCCAAGGCATACCACCTGATTCAGGGAAATCGTCTTGCTTGTATCCCCGGAGGGATTTGAAATTATCAGAGCCGATGAATCACTAATGTCTTTGGAGGAAGCTTCAACGGTAATAGACGAAAGTAGCAACGATATGGGAGGGCTCATGGTTGAACGAAATGAAAATACTGAACTTAAACCTGTGCCGCCTGAGCCGCTTGTCTGCGTACTGTCGTAAAAAATTGTCTCCTGATAGCCCGAATTGGCTGGAGTATATTGTGTACTGAAGTCTGGAGACCAGCCGCCGCTGATATTGAACCAGGGGGTTCCCGAGCCGCTGTATTCAATTTCTCCCTTACCAGCAACATCGTAAGGATTGGAATCTGATGCGACAGCTTTAAGAAATTGAATGCCCTCGTTCGCCGCAATTTCTATCGCTCTGGACCAGGTTTTAACCGGAGTATTCGCCGTTAATCCGTCATTCAAATCATCGCCATTATAAGAAAGATGCAGTACCGGAGCTGTATAATTTATCCTGAGAAGTGCACCTAAGCTGTCGCCCACAGGATGTATATCCGAACTTTCTGTTTTATTGCCTTCCTTGTCCACATAAAAACCATTCGGTAAAAATATTTCGCTGAATCCCGTTCTCCTGGGACTTATTTCGAGGAGAAATGCGTTATCAGTCGTACTGAAATCTGGAGGGTATTGGTCAAAAAAAAGTGATAAATCCGTATGCCAGATTGGAACAGTTGCTTCCGGCATCCAGGTGCCCTCATCTTGATTGGGAATAGGGTCTCCGTTTTCATCCACAATCTGGAACTGTAAAACCGGATTGCTTCCCCCAGGAATCTGACTTATATTTTTATTAAGTAGCTTAACCTGAATGATTTTCTTTATATGAAGCGTATAATCGCGGTTCAGCTTTTCATTGGTAACAGGGTGATCCATAACAAGCCGTATATTTTTTGTCTCCTGAGGAGTGTTGAATTTTATCCGGGAGGAACCGGATACCCATGGACTCCCTGTTATCGAATTATTCGTTGCAGAGGGTATCCCTACTTGAGCCAGCGACGACTTAACCTGAAAGGAAACCGTCAATTCCTGGGAAATGTTAAAATCATAAGGAATAACAATATAAATATCATCCATTTCCGCTGAAACAGTAGCGACGCAGTCACGGGTTAATGAAGTGTTATCACGTTCCAGAAAACCAATAGTCTGAAGGCTGAGGGTATCATCAAAAGTGCCATGATAATCCTGGCGCAGAAAAGCATTACAGCCGACAGTGAAAAGTAGAACTATCAATAATGGCAAATATATTGTATGGCTGCTTTTTAGTTTCATATCTGAATTACCCAATCCATTTCTGAAGTCTTCGCGGAATTTGTGGGAATGCCTTGCACAAACCACAAGCGTATAAGATTCTTTCTTTAGATATAGCTAGTATAATTATAGATAAAATACAGGGAAAATGGAAGAAGTTTTTTCAATTTTTTCCCATTAGCGTTAACACTTTTCTCCATGCCTCCGTCAAATCCAGGCCATTATAACTTTTCCGGCTGCGCAAATCTTTCAAATTTACCGTTCCCGCCGCTTTTTCATCCGGGCCGACAATCAGCACCAGAGGAATATCGCGGGTTTCGGCATACTTGAACTGGACGGCAATCTTCTTCGCTTCGGGATAAACCTCTACCGCCAGCCCCTGCCGCCGCAGTTCACGGGCAATATTGTGACAATAGTCGATCGGCACCCCATCCAGCATGATAATCAGTACATCGGTGGAGGAATGCCTTTTTTCCAGCCGCCCCAATTCCTCCATACCCGCCATTAGCCTGTCCAGGCCAATGGAAGCGCCTACCCCGCTTAAAGGCTCTTTCATAAACAATCCCGTAAGATTATCATAACGCCCCCCGGAACACACCGAGCCCAGTTCAGGCAGGTCATTTAAAAAAGTTTCAAAAACGATACCCGTATAATAATCCAAACCACGGGTAATGGAGGGATCGAGATAAACCACTCCCGCCATACCAAGCTCTTCCGCCGCATCAAGAATGTCCTGAATCCTGTGGTAAGGGGCCGTTTCTTCCGCCGCGGCCAGGGCAGCCATATTGCGCAAAGTTGCTCTGTTATCGGATTTGGGAGTAATAAAATCCCTTAGAACAGTAGCCGCATCAGCAGGAATAAGCTCCAGCAGGAGTTTCTTCACCTCTTCATCGCCTATCTTTGCTCTTTTGTCTACAATACGCAGAATCTCAGCGCCGAGATTTGTCGCACCCAGTTCCTTCAGCAGAGTATTGAACATACCCCGATGGCTAAAATGAATAACAGTAGCACCAGCGCCGATAGTATTCATGCACTCCGCCATCATCAGCATAATCTCCAAATCGGCGCACGGACTATCCACTCCGATAAT
>MUIB01000125.1 GCA_002084135.1 Spirochaeta sp. LUC14_002_19_P3
GAAATACATGTCGTGCGGATTGCTGTGGGTTTGTTTCTTGTTCATAATAAAACTTTTTTGAACCTCCTATATATATAGAAGCGTTCACAAAGGGTTTTTATTGAGAATTTCTGAAAAAAAGTGGATTATTACGTATTTGTAATGTAAGGATAGCGATTTTACCAAATGGAATGGCCTTGTCTGTTTCCCAAAAAGACTGAAAACCAATAATTCCCTTAGGCCATTCACCCTGCTGACAAGCCCACCCCAAAGCTGTTACAATACACTCCATGGCTCAGGCATCCCAAGTTTATGATGAAAGCAAGATAAAAACCCTAAGCTCTCTTGAACATATTCGGCTTCGTTCCGGTATGTACATAGGGCGGCTGGGAGACGGGTCCAATTCCGAGGATGGTATTTACATACTGGTTAAGGAAGTGGTGGACAACGCCATTGATGAATACATCATGGGGTTCGGTAAGAAGGTGGAAATTAAGCACGAAAACGGCACCATATCCTGCCGCGACTACGGGCGGGGTATTCCGCATGGCAAGCTCGTTGAGTGCGTCAGTGTTATAAATACTGGGGCAAAGTATAACGATGAAGTTTTTCAGTTCTCGGTGGGGCTGAACGGAGTGGGAACTAAGGCGGTAAATGCCCTTTCCAGTTATTTTTTAATTCGTTCTTATCGGGAAGGGCAGTACCGGGAAGCTATTTTTGAGCGCGGAGTGCTAAAAAAGGAGCGTAAAGGGAGCTGCACCGGACATGCCGACGGCACCTATGTCGAATTTATTCCCGATACCCAAATTTTTCACGAATACGGCTTTGTCGATGAATTCATCTCACGGCGAATGTGGATATATGCCTGTCTGAATCGGGGACTGCGAATCTATTACAACGGCGAAAAATTTGAATCGAAAAAGGGTCTCTACGATCTTCTGGACAATGAAGTGGGAGAAACTGTGCTCTATCCTGTTATTTACCACGGTAGCGACAAGCTGGAGATTGCCTTTACCCATACGGCAAACTACGGCGAAACCCATTTTTCCTTTGTGAACGGCCAGTTTACTTCCGATGGGGGCACCCATCTCAGCGCCTTCCGGGAAGGGCTTCTCAAAGGGGTGAATGAGTTTTCCAAAAAGAATTACTCCGGCACCGACGTGCGGGAGGGCATCGCTGGCGCCATCGCCGTAAAGGTGCAGGACCCGGTGTTTGAGAGTCAAACCAAAAACAAGCTGGGCAACACCGATATCCGCTCATGGATTGCCAACGAAGTAAAAAGCGCGGTGGTAGACTACATGCACAAGAACCCCGAAACCGCGAAAATTATTGAAAACAAAATTATTACGAACGAGAAGCTGCGCAAGGAACTCTCGGCAGTAAAAAAAGAGGCCAAAGCAGCAGCCAATAAAATTTCCCTGAACATTCCCAAGCTCAAGGACTGCAAGCACCACCGCGGTGATGCCAAAGGCGATATGTCTACTATCTTCATTACCGAAGGCGTATCGGCCACCGGCTCCATGGTAAGCTGCCGTGATGTCTATACCCAAGCCATCTACTCGCTGCGCGGCAAGCCCTGGAACAGCTATGGACGGGGGCGCACCGCCATTTACAAAAACGAAGAGCTGTTCAATTTAATGATGGCCTTAGGCATTGAAAACGACGTGGAAGAGCTACGCTACGAACGCATCGTTATAGCCACCGATGCCGATACAGACGGCTTCCATATCCGAAATTTGGTGCTGACCTTCTTCCTTAACTACTTTGAAGAGCTAGTTATCGGGAGCCATCTTTTCATATTGGAAACCCCGCTGTTTCGGGTCAGGAATAAAAAGGAAACCCGCTACTGCTACAGCGAACGGGAACGGGACGAAGCCATGAAAGCCCTCAAAGGCCATGAAGTAACCCGCTTCAAGGGGCTGGGCGAAATTAGCCCATCCGAGTTCGGCCAGTTTATTGGCAAAGACATGCGCATAACCCCGGTGGGCATAGAATCCATGAAATCGGTGCCGGAGCTGCTGGCCTTCTACATGGGCAAAAATACCCCTCAACGCCGCGATTACATAATGGAGAACATGATCTAAATGGCCTACATAAACAAAATTTTCAACCAGAATTTCCTTGAATACGCTTCCTACGTTATAAAAGACCGGGCCATTCCCCATCTCGACGACGGCCTCAAGCCAGTTCAGCGGCGCATACTCCAATCTCTGTTCGATATGGACGACGGCAAATTCAACAAAGTGGCCAACATTGTAGGGCATACCATGCAGTATCACCCTCACGGCGATGCCTCCATCTATGAAGCCCTGGTAAATTTGGCCAACAAGGACATTTTCATCGACAAACAGGGCAACTTCGGCAACACCCTTACCGGCGACCCGCCTTCGGCGGCCCGCTACATTGAATGCCGTCTTTTGCCCATGGCCAAAGATGTTATTTACGGCCCAGAAATTACCGAATACACCGACAGCTACGATGGCCGCCGCAAAGAGCCCATAACCCTCCCGGCCAAGATACCCCTGCCGCTCATACTCGGTGCCGAAGGCATAGCCGTAGGCATGGCCACCCGCATGTTGCCCCATAACTTCATCGAAGTACTCGAAGCCGAAAAAGCCCAGCTCCGCGGCGAACCATTCAGCCTTCAGCCCGACTTCCCCTCCGGCGGCATTATAGATGCCTCCAACTACGATGAAGGCAATGGCAAAGTGCTGAGCCGCGCCAGGCTGGATGCCTCCGATCCCAAGCGCATCGTGGTAAGGGAGTTGCCCTACGGAATAAGCACCGAAAGCCTTATCGCCTCCATAGAGAACGCCGCCCGCACCAATAAAATCAAAATCGGTGCCATTACCGACTTTACCACCGATACCGTGGAAATAGAAATAAAACTCCCCCGCGGCGTTCACACTAAAGACGTT
>MUIB01000109.1 GCA_002084135.1 Spirochaeta sp. LUC14_002_19_P3
TTAATCGGTTTAGCCGACAAGGTTTTGCCCAGCCCGTATGGTAAAAAGGTGCTTGGGTAAAGATAGATTTTTATTTTGAGGCAACTACCTCACTTCGAGTAGATTTAGTATTGACGCAACGGGTAGGCAGGAGGAATTTTTATTAGAGGTGCCCAATATGTAATTTACCCGAAGTGGATACCCTCTTACAGGCTGGCAAACCCATTGGTTTATGGCGTTTCAGTCGACTCTACTTTGCCCGCAGCTTCATTTCCACCCTGAGCAAAATGGCATTCACAGTCAGGGCCAGTAGTGCCGTGGCCACTGCCCCCTGAAACACCCAGGCGGGATTGTCGCGAATCAGGCCGGCCGCTATGGGAGAACCAAGCCCCCCTGCTCCGGCCAGGGCCGCAATGGCGGCGGTGCCTATATTGAGTACCGTACTGGTTCTAATTCCCGCGCCTGTCATTGGCAGTGCAAGAGGAAGCTCTACGCGCAGGAAGGACTGTAGCTGGTTCATACCCATGCCTGCCGCAGCTTCCAATATGGCTTTTGGCAGAGTTTCCAGTGCCGAGAGAGTATTATTGAGTACGGGAAGAATGCTATACAGTACAAGAGCAAGGAGAACCGGCTTGAAGCCAAAACCCAGAAAAGGAATAGCCAGAGCGAGAACCGCTATGGGCGGTATTGTCTGGGCCAGCGATGAGGCATCCCGAATTAAGGGTAAAAATGCCCGTCCTCTGCGGCGGGTGGCGGCAACGGCCAGCAGCACTCCAATTACAGCTGCGATAACAGCGGCCGTAAGTGAAATGAGTAAATGCTGAAATAGCAGAGAATAAAGAGGCGAACGGGGAAACAAGCGTTCCTCTATATGCGGAAACAATGCTGCCAGCACGGGGCTGAGCGTTTCAGGCAGACAGAGCAGGAGCAGCAAAACCATGGCAGCAAACGGCACGGCATAAAACTGAAACCGACTCATGCCCCCTCCGCCTGCGCGAGCAAGTCGTTCACGGTAATTCGCCCAACAACCTTACCCGCCGATTCGATAACATCAAGCTGAAGCTGTCTTTCTTCCAGCATAAGGGACAAGGCATCTTTCAGGGAAGAATTTTCCGATATGGAGAACTGTGTACCAGCAGGGTTTAAGATGGGTTCAGTCATGTTAATATCCGCAATGCGAATACAGGCCAGCCGCTTCAGCGCCCTGTCGTCCCCCGTGAATTCCCGCACAAAGGGATCGGAATCCAGGAGGAGTTTATCGGGCGTGGCGGCTAGTACCAGGCGGCCTTTATTCATAACCGCAATCCTGTCGCCAAGACGAACGGCCTCATCAAGATCGTGGGTAACAAATACAACCGTTTTACCTAACTCGGATTGAATACGCAAAAATTCCCGTTGCAGGGTTTCCCGCGTAAGTGGATCAACAGCTCCAAAAGGCTCGTCCATCAGCAAAATGGGAGGATCGGCAGCCAGTGCCCGGGCAACCCCCACCCGCTGAGCTTCGCCGCCGGAAAGCCGATTCGGCCAGGCCTCGGCATACTGATCCGGAGGCAATCCCACCAGATTCAAAAGTTCACGGGTTCGCTGTGCAATTCTTTTTTTATTCCATTTAAGGAGCCGGGGAACCGAAGCAATGTTGTCGGCAATGTTCAGATGGGGAAACAGTCCTACCTGCTGTATGCTGTAGCCGATACGGCGGCGATGAACGGCTGCCGGGAGATGGGCAATGTTCTCGCCCTCGACAAGAACTACGCCCTCATCAGGCCGCACAAGGCGGTTGATCATTTTTAATACAGTGGTTTTCCCGCATCCAGAAGGCCCGATTATAACCAGAAGTTCTCCCTCTCCGGCTTCCAGAGAGAACGTATCAACAGCTTTTTTCCTGCCGTAAAATTTGCTTACCGCTTTCCATTCCAGCTTCATACTACTCTCTCTTCAAGGAATAATTGAGTCTCTATTAAGGGCACCTCTAAAAAAATCACAAAAACTGATCTGCTACAAAAAGGAGAAAATTCTGCGATTTCAGCGGCGGCCTGTAACTCCAGCCCCGCCCAGCCGCTTCACCAGAACCCAGTTCAGAAAAGAGGCATAAATTTTCCAGGCCCCCTGCCCATAGCCCCCCGCGGTTAGCCACACCGAAGGCAGCCCCGCAGCCTGCAGAAAATTGTACACAAGCTGATCCCGCTCCAGAAGCTGCTGCTGAGTTAAGTTAAGCAAGGAGGTTGATTCAAGCTCATCCTCCTCCCACGGGTCCGCCCCGGCGAGAACAACGGCAAAATCAGCAGAATGAGACGCCTTGAGTTTCTTCAACGAGGCCTCCAGTCTTTCCAGATAAGTATGCTCCTCACCGCTCTCGATGGGAATATCATAAGTGCTCGGCGTGTAGGAAGGATGCCCCGGCGGAAGCGATCCGTCTAGCGGCCATCCGGAAGCCATGTGAATGCTTAAAGTTGCAACGGAGGAATCGTTCGCGAAAATTGCTGCCGTGCCATCGCCCTTGTGCGCATCGGTATCAATTATCCAGCCCCGCTTAATCCGCTTCTCCTTCATTAGCTTGCGCATCGCCAGGGCACTATCGTTAAAGGGACAAAACCCATGGCCAAAATCCCGGTGCCCATGATGCGTACCGCCCCCCAGATAGTGGCAATAGCCGCTCTCCAGAGCAATTTTTCCAGCACTGTAAGGCCCTGTTACCATCTTAATGAGCTGGGGCAGCATGGCAGGTAGCGGCTCGGTTGCGTTATCGGGTACCCAGCGGTTAAAACTCCCATCCTCATTTACCAGTTCAAATGCAGAAATTATTCGCTGCCGGGCATTTTCATTGAAGAAACCGCCCGCATAGCTCTTACCATGCACCAGCAGCAAATCCTCAAGCGATAAAAGATCGCCAAAACCCTCAATGCACCACTCCGGGATTCTGCGCGACAAATCAGGATGGGACTTCAGCGCCTCCAGAGTTTTGGTTTTACGCGAATCATGGGATGGAATTGTAATCCCATAACGGGGCAAATCGAGAAATGATGAAAAATCTACAAGCACCATAAGATGATTATAGCCGCATTCCTGTTAGCAATCAATGCATAACCCAGCCTTCCGGGGATTTTCCGGCGGATTGTTTTGGACGGGGCCGTATCAGAAATAAGGATGAAGGATGAAGAATGAAGGATGAATGGGGAAAAGTGAAAAATGAAAAATGAAAAATGAAAAGTGATAAGCTACGTGAGCATTTTGACAACTTAAGAGCGTCTGAAAAGTTTGAGTCAAGAACTAAATGGGGTTTTTAGAGGTGCCCTTCAGGAATGCCTTTCCCCCAGCACCTCTTTGGAGTCGTTGAACTGATGATGCAGCCTGCTTTGCTTGGTATTCAGATATTCCCGGTTAAAGGCGTTGGATTCAATGGCAACGGGGATGCGGCTGGTTATGACAATGCCTTCTTTTTTCAGCCCCTCGAATTTGGCGGGGTTGTTGCTGATAAGACTGATGGATTTCACCTTGAGCAGCTTGAGCACGGAGGCCGCAAAGGCATAGTTTCGGGCTTCGGGCGGCAGTCCCAGCTCCACATTGGCCTCCACGGTGTCCAAACCGTCCTGCTGTAGCCGGTAAGCGTTAATCTTGTTTATCAGGCCGATGCCGCGGCCCTCCTGCCGGAGATAAACAAGCACACCCTTCCCCTGCTCTTCGATATACCGCAGTGCCAATTCAAGCTGCTTGCGGCAGTCGCAGCGCAGGGAACCCAGGACATCGCCGGTATGGCATTCGGAGTGAATCCGGCAGGGTACATTCTCTTCACCTTCAATACGGCCTTTCATAATGGCGGAATGCTCCTTGCCAGTGCCGTGCTCCAAAAAACCCACTATGGTAAAGGTGCCGAATTCCGAAGGCAGATCGGCCTGGTCGGACATGGTAATATTATTAGATTGATCTTTGAAGTCGCTCTGCAATCTGTTCTCCTTCACGCCTTGTCCCCGCCCATGCCTGGCTGTTTTCCCAAATTCGTATTTCCATAGCGGTAATTTTCGCCAAATCCGCACCTGAAAGCCGCTGCATTAAACCTGTGCAGAGCTTCTTATACACAAATTCGCACAAATTTTCCAGACTAACCGGTTTATTTTTAAAATATTCATGCTCATTGAGGTTTACACCTTCAACTGTAATGAACAGCGCATCCCGTATCTTTTCCAGCATACTGATATCCAGGGAAAATCCGCGTTCGTCCAGCTGACTCACTTCTATATCCCATTCGAGTTTGTAATTGTGGGCATGAGGATGCTTTTCCTCTTCCGGCACATCCCCGGCGAGGGTATGAATGGCGGAAAACCTGCCAACGACTCCAACTTTGTACATGTTCAGCTCCCCGGCGTGAGGGCTATAAGCCCCCGAAACACCGTATTGTTTTCCAGCAGTTTACAGGCATTGCCCGCCTCGCTGAAGGGGAAACGATGGGTAAGCAAATCGGCTGTATGTATCTTTTTCAGCAACCCTGCACTATATTCCAGCCGCCGCTTTTTATCCCAGCGGCTGCCCATGGCACGGGCCATGTTTGAAACCTGGCTGCTAATCAGCTCCAGCCGCTTCCAGTGAAAGCCGCCGCCCAGATTCAGTGAAATATCCTTCTCTCCGTACCAGCTCGCGGCAATTACCCGCCCTTCCAGGGGGCAGCAATCCAGACAGGTTTGCAGCCCCTGAGCGGAACCGCTGGCCTCAATGCACAGATCGAACTCATGGTTCTCCAGAAGCTGCCGATTCGCACAGAAGCCGCCGTTGGGATACCATTGTTCCCGGGCGGCATTCGTATCGTATACCAGATTTTCCATGCCCATAAACTGTCCCAGTGCCCGGCTTACCAGGGTGCCAACAACACCGCCCCCCACAATCAGAACCCGGTCGCCCAGCCGGGGACGGCTGTCGTGAATTATGGAAACAGCCGTTTCCATAAGGGGCAGGAAGAGTGCCGCATCGTCATCCAAATCATCCTTGAGCGGGAAAAGATTATCTTCATCCATAACAAAGTGTTCAGCATGAGGCAGAAACCCGAAAAACCGCGCCCCTGCGTTATTCTCAAGAACATTGATGTAGCCGTAAGAAAAGGGATAGCTGAAATTGCCCTCCATACAGTCTATGGCTGGATTAGCACGCTTTCCATGCTGAAAATTGCCCAGATAAATCTGCTTCTCCGTACCCGGACTGATTCCCATCAGCCGCGAGGTGAAGAGCTTTTTTCCGGCCAGCGGGACGGGCTCTGTACGAATTTCCACTGTCTTTGGTGCGGTAAAATACAGTTTGCGGGACATAATGGTGCTTTTTCGCGAAGGGTTTATCAGATGCCAGCATATTTCATCGTTTATTTGGGAAATTTTCTCCGTTCGGGGCACGAGAATGTCCGTAAGCGCGTGTATCCCTATATTCCCGAATGCGGGAATTCCAGCCCCAATTATCTTTGGCACGGTTACCACCGCCATGTCGTCCCAAAGATTTTCCTTCACAAACGACGTAAGAACCGCGCTACCGCCTTCCACCATTAAGCTGCGCACTTTAAGTTCATCCAGCGCGTTCAATACCTGCTTCAAATCCAGCCCGCCCTCCTTGCCGGCTTCAACGCCGTAAAGGGCAATAGCCTGCCGTTCAAGGGCGGCAATTTTTTTCTGAACGTCTTCGCCGCCGGAAGCAGGTGAGGTGCGGCTGTAAAAGAGACAGGTTTTTACCTGGGATGCAGTTTGAACGATTTGTGAATCGAGGGGAATTCTCAGGGAACTATCGAGAATAACCCGGATGGGGCTGCGGCATTCATCCAGGCGGCAGGTAAGGAGGGGGTTATCGGCAAGGAGCGTGCCTATGCCGACAAGAATGGCATCGTAGTCTTTGCGCATCTGCTGGTTAAGCAGCAGGCTGCCAGACTCGCTAATGTAGCGGGACTGTCCTGAGAGTGCTGCGATTTTCCCATCCAGACTTTGGGCAAAGGTTAATGTTATTCGTTCCAGCATAAACGCATCATACGTTAGGTTCAGCACGAAAGACAAGTAGAGAGTATTTCATTACGCCCATCTGCTGCAGAAGCCGCAAAGTTCCGCCGCCGATAATGTTGTCCATAACCGAATTCCGTGCCGGATACAAGGACAGGAGATTCAGCCCTAGCGCCCTCAAGTATCGGTTCAGGAGGGGTTTGGCCATGAGCGGGGTAAGATGGATGTTCTGAACAGGAGTCAGGCCTCCGCGGCTGTAAATTTCAATAAAATCCGTTTCGGAAATACAGCCGGGAGAGTGCCAGTGTTTGCGAAACCGCTTAAGAAGCCGGGTTTGGCGGCGGTTTAAGGGTTCATAGCTGATAAAGTCGTCTACTACCACGAGAAGTGCGCCGGGTTTCATAATCTGTTTCAAATTGCGGGCTAGCTGGGAATGATCGGGGCAGTGCTGGAGGCTTTCAAGCGCATAAACAACGCCGAAAGGTTCGCGGTTTTCATACCAGCGAGGATCGAGATAAGAGCCCAGCTCAACCGGTGTATCCAGCGATTCGGCTATTTCGCACTGCACCCGGCTCAGGCTTATGCCGGTGTAATCGGCCTGATAATGGCTTTTCAGGTAGCGAATTGTGCCGCCGACACCGCAGCCTAAATCCAGTACACGCCTGGCCCCACAGCCGCGGATTATATCCAGAATCAACGATTCAGAGTAATGGGATGGATCGGTTTCCACCGCTTCTGGAGGAGGGATGAGCCGCCGATGAATGGCACCGGCGAGTTTTTTTTGCTTTGTTCGTAAGAAGCGCGGAGTGCTGCTGTTGTAGTAAGCGGCGACTTTGCTCTCTTGTATTTCTTTGTCTATCATAGATATGGAGCTTCTCAAAGACACCCATGTTCAGGCCTCTTCTTCCTCCAGTTCAGGTAGCAAGTCCTTCATCGTTATCAATTTTTTATCAAGAACCGATAACTCCTTTTTGGCCTGCTTAAGCTGATCCTGTAGCTTGCTCATTTTATCATCAAGCTGTAAAACCCGCTCATTCTGTCTGTTTCGATTTAATTCTATTTCCAGATAGTTATAATGGGCCACCAAAGCCTGCCTGTTAGCTTCGAGCTTGGCAATTCTCCCTCGAACAGCTTCCCAGTCATCTTTAAGTTTCGCGGCATCCGTATTCAATACCGACTCCCCTTCCCCACTGAGCCAAAGTTCCGCCAATTCCCTGTAAGCTGAATCAAGAACCTTCCCGGATTGGGTTAAAGCATTCTCCACCCACCCTATGCGTCTGGAAAGAGAGCCTTTTCCCGGCATTGGGTCCAAATCCGCATCAATTTTTTCCCTCATGGCCGCATAATTGAGAAGCTGTGTGTTAATTTCCTGCTTTCGGTTAGAAACAGCCTTGAGTTCCCGGGCAGCATCCTCAATTTTCGTACCCTGCAATGCGCTCATGTCAACGGTTTCATAAATTTTTGCGCCCGTGGACACCCACAAGCGCTCCATGGAATGAATTGCCGACTTACGGCGCCCGGAAAGCAAAAAAGATTTACCGCGGGAAAGAATGGAGCTGCCCAGTTTTTCCGTTAGTCTTTCATGGCGAACGACATCATCGTTAATGCCGTTCAGCCGCTCTTTCGCCTTGATTATATCTTCAAGCGCGTGGTCCAGCTCCTTAATGCCGTGCCCGGATTGCCAGAACTCCAGAGCTTTGCGGGCCAGATTTTCCTGATAATCCAGAATTCTTACCTTAATAATTTGAAGTTCCGAATTGAGAAGTTTTTTTTCTTCATTGATAGACTCAATCTGTTTATTCATTTCCAGCATCTGCAGGTGGCAGCTTTCAAACTCCGCAATTTCATCCTTTGCATTGGCAATTGCTGTAAGAATATTTTCGCCCAGCCCCTCACTACCGCCCAACTCATAAATAGCTTTTCCAAAATTGGTGAGCACTTCTGATTCATTTTCTCTCTCTACCGCAATATCCCGCTCAATTTGTTTGATGCGGCGTTTCAGGCTTTGCTGAGTTATCATATTAATTCTCCATTATCATTATTTCCACACGGCGATTTTTCTTTCTGCCTTCTTCTGTTCGGTTATCCGCCAAAGGCTCTCTATCACCCATACCACGAATGACAATTTGTGTCAATTCACGCACACCAGTATCAATCAAATATTCGGCAACCCTGCCGGCACGCCGTCTGGAAAGCTCCAGCCCATCACTGTAAGGAATCACCGAAGCCGTATGCCCCGTTACCTGAATATCCTTATCCGGAATTGTCTTCAAAATATCAGCAATAGCGGCAAGTTTCTTTTCTTCGCCGGGCAGCATCCGGCTGCTGTCGGGAATAAAGTGAATATTATCGAGTGTAATTTTCACACCCTCATCGGTGGCAATCGCTTCACCATAACCGAGTTTCTTAATCTTCTCGGCAATACCCTTCTTATCCATGGGCTCGGCATACACGGCTTTACCCTGAGTTGTTCCCTGAAAGGTATAAGCACCGCCATCGCTCATTGTGAAGGTGTAGGAAAATTGCCCCTCTTCGGCAAAATTCTTCCCCGCTTCCTGATCCCAATATATAATTTGCGCACTTTCCCCGGTAATGGCAACCGGATAAGCATTATAACGGCGCAGGTGCAGCAAAAGAACGGAATCCGGCTCCGGCTCCCAGTTATAGGCATATTCAATCCGTATCTTATGAGTATCCCTATCATCCACAATTGCGGTACCTTCGTACCTGTACAAAGCGGTAAAACCGATAACAACTATCTCATCAATATTAAAAGCATGCCTCAGATCGAAAAATTCCTCTCCCTTCTCCTCCCATACATCAAAGACACTTACCATTCCCTCCGGATAAACGGGCACATTGCGAACCGCCGGAACTGGAGGATCTTTTTTAAGCCCGGATAATCTGCCGCGCCTATCCCGTCCATACGTAACACTGTAATCACTATTCCAGACATAAGCCCCCTCTCTCGCTATCCGTTCCGCTATCTGATAATGGTTGTAAAGCTGGCCATCGCTGCCGTCTCCCTTTATAACCTCAACGGATATCTTGTTAAGAATTTCTACATCTCTGAGCAGCTCTCCATCGTAGAAAACCTCTTCAAATACCCGGCTGCTTAGATGCCACTTATCACCGGTATTATGCTTGTATTGGAACGTTATTTGAGCATACGAAGAGACCTGGATGGTAATAATGATAAGTAAAACAATGAGGCCCCGGCAGCGAAATCTCATCGTGGCAAACTATGCCCTTAACTGAAATACAATACCCGTATCAACTAAACTTCCGGGAGTACCAAACGATTCCGGCATTCTTTTTACAGCCTTGTGAAGCTCCGCGGCATATTGCTTAATCAGACTGTCCGCCTGTGCCCTTGAAATATTACTCAGCGGAGATAACTCCGAGCCGGTATTTTTGGTATTTAAGTTGTTTATAAGACTATTGAGTAGCTGCAACCTGGAAAGCGGCATGGTCTGCTGCCCCTGCCCCGCCGGAGTACCGGAAATATGCCGATACTGGGCAATTACAGTTTGAGATGGCCGAACCGGCACATACATTGTTCCGCCTGAACTGGATATTCTACTCAGCTGCAGCGGTGATACTGAAGGTGAAAAACCGATATTCATAACCCAATCCTCCCTTAATTTGTTTCAGATACAGTACATGGCTACAGCATTATTATCGGAAATTAGAAGAGGGGTATTAAATATTATCTTAAAGGCTCGGGTACCTCTAAAAAACCGCTTTAGGAAATTGACGAAGAAAGTTTTGTCGGGCGGCAAAAGCTTAAGCCAGCCTAAGCTACGTGAACATTTTGACAACTTAAGAGCGGCGGAAAAGTTTGAATCAAGAACTCAATGGGGTTTTTAGAGGTGCCCGCTGTATTAAAAATGCGGAATTGCAGACTATTTTGGGAGTATCCCTGTACTCAAAGGCCAGAGGAACACACCGCCAGGTTCTGCCTGCCTTAACGACAAAGCCCTGGGGCTTTACCGCATAAGACAGGCCGCTAACACGCCCTCCCTGAACAGACTTGTTTTTTCAGTTCATTTCAAGATTAGACTTCAATACGCCATCGCGGTGATAATAGAGTTTTCTCAAGCGTTCATCAATTGCAAGATATTCATACTCGCTTATGCCAAAGTACTGAATATGTTTGCCGCGGATTTTAAAGTGTCGTGCAAACTGCCGGGGGAGTTCAGACTTATTCAGTTTTTCCATTTTTCTTTCGCCGAATCCAGGGCTACCCTTATAAAATGACTCTATCCAAACGTTGTTGGAGTCGATATCGTGGGTTTCAATAATCTCCACAGTATTCTGTGGGAAATCGGACGGGAACCAGCCCAGGCTCATGTAATCAGAATTCCCCAGCTCCTGATACGAATTGAATCGTACAGTTAAAGTTTCATCAAAAAACATACCAGACGAAAACCCGAAACCAACAAGCAGTACAGCCAATACAATGGCTGCCCCCAGTAGAACTTTTTTGCGCATATATGCACCTCCTGTTAAGATAATCTTATTCTGTGTACTCCAATTAGAAAGATCAATGAAAAAGAGGGGAAATACTATGGCATTATTGGTGCAACTTTCCGGCGGCATCCGTGCTGAAATAAGGCAGGGGGCTAACAGCCGCGCAGCAGCTGTCCCAGAGCGACAGTGAATTGTCTGCAATCCTCATCGCTGTAGGCCGCACGCTGTTTGCGCACCATGCCGCCAGTGCGCATGGCCTGCATTATGGCAGCATCTTCCAGTCTTCGCGAAAGCTCTTTTTCGCTCCATACGCGGCCTCTATCGCTTAAAACCTGAACTTGGCGGTTCAGAAGCTGCCGGGCAAGGGATAAATCCCGGGTTATAGCCAAGTCCCCGGGCTGGCTTCCGGCTATTATTGCAGCATCGGCCCGACCGGATCCATGCTCAACAACCGTTTGCCCGGCATAGGATAAACCGGGCAGAAAACGATCCGCGGCAATTTCAACCGCAATGCCGCTTTCCCGGGCCAGCTTGACAGCCGCCTCCACCGCTTTGCGGGAACAGCCGTCCCCGTCTATCCAAATTTTCAACTGCCGGGTTTGGCCAGCACAATCCGGCATCTGCCGCCGATGTGAATTGTCGATTCGCCGCAGGGGACAAAAGCACTCTGACCAGCCTTCAGGGAGAGGGATTCACTGCCATTGTTCAGAGCAGCGCGGCCTTCAAGGCAGAAAATTATCAGCGGCCCTTCGCTGCCGGACAGGCTTACCGGCTCTGCATTCTCCGTGTCTAAAACCGCTGTTCCCAAAGCGAATTCATGCGCCGGAGCAGGATAATACTGAATGAGATTGATCTTTTCCCGGAGTTTCAATATGGCTGGTGTAAAAGGGCTGTAATCCAAAACACCAAGCAGTTCATCCGCATCAACATGCTTGGGGGTTAAGCCTCCCCGCAAGACATTATCCGAATTGGCCATCAGTTCCGCGCCAAAGCCTTCCAGATAGGCATGGAGGGTTTTCGCCGGCTGATACAGTGCCTCACCGGGCTGGAGTTTTACGATGTTAAGAAAAAGCGGCGCGAGAGCCCCTATATCATCCGGAAACTGCCCGGCCAGTTTGGGCACCCACTCGCACTGATGGTAGTCCCAGCCGCCCTGATAAATACCCGTATCCAGGGCAGCGGCCAGCAATGCTCCGCGCTGATTTGCATTCAGAGTCAGCATAATTCTTAACAATTGTTCCAAACTGCGGCTGTCTTTTCTGTCCAGTGCTGTTAATATCGGCTCAGGAAACAAGCCTTGTTTGCTAAAGCTGTCCAGCTGCCGGAATCGGCGGGAAATTTCAGAGAGGGGACGGAATCCAATCATGGCGGTGAATGGGCTTATGGCCATAATTATTTCCGGCTTATGATTGTTATCTTTATAATTGCGCTGCGGAGAATTAAGAGGTATACCCAGTTGATTTTCCCGCTCGAATCCCGCTTCCGCTTCTTTTTTGCTGGGGTGGGCCTGAATGGAAAGAGATTTATCCGCCGCTAACAGCTTGAACAGGTAGGGCAGCCTACCATATTCCCGGGCAATATTTTCGCCCAGGGCGGCCTCTCGCTGCTTCTCAATCCAGCCGTCCAGAGCAATTTTCTTGCCGTTTTCAAAAATAACAGAAGGAGTTGTGGAATGTGCCCCCATCCACAGCTCAGCGGCGGGCTTCCCCTTTGGCCAGTACAGACCCAGCAGGCGGGGAATATGCTCCTTGTGCCCCCACGCATAATCCCTAACCGGGTTTCTCATCGGATAAAAAGATTTCATGGCTTTAAAAACAGCCGCAGCCGCCGGGGAGTCCACAGCTTTCCGGTTCACCGGATTGACAAAGGCTGCCGTTAGCATCGCATCCTGCCTTCGCGGAAGAAACGACAGAAAACGCACTGAGCTTTTTCAAAAGAGCATTACTGCCGCAGTTTCCACAGGGCGGGTTCTCCGCATTCAGTGTCGTAAGGTATTCCTGTTCCTGCCCGCAACTCCGGCAGATGTATTCATAAATAGGCATAGTTTTTTCCCTTCAGGAAACCCGTAATGGTTACAGCACCTTTCATTCTCTTAATGCCCAATTCAGTGATGGTATCGCACGGATTGATGGGCCGGGAATGGCAAGCACTCTGGTATCCTGCGATACTTCCCATTCCTGGCTGAAATTAAGCGACTTCGGAGCAATAACTTTGGCTGAATTCAGCCATTCTCCGGGAAGCAGATATTGTCCGGTTTCCGTATTTACAACAGAACCGCCACAAAGCAGATATACGGCATCCTCGGCATTCTTTCCAATGGTAAGTTTATCCCTTTTATCGAAATATATTTCTTTTACCACCTCACTCAACCGATCCAGTTTTGGGCATGATACGTTTTGCCCGGGAAAACTCCAGTTATAAAGATAACGGCGTATTTCAAGAGTGTGTTTTCGTGTTTTATGGGATTCTGAAGACTCCAGTAATTCCATATAATTGTCGGCGGGAACAGTGAGGCACTGGGTGCAGTTCCGGGAAACAACATTTGCGGAACCGGTATTATTGAGAAGCAATTCTTCTTCACCAGCCAAGCCGCCTGCTGTAAATTTTAACGAAGTAAGCGGATTGTCGTGGTTTCCGCATACAGAACCGGAAATAACCAAAAGCAGATTTTTTGACAAATCGATGCTTGTTGAAAGATTGCTACCCTCAGGAAACTGTTCTAACTGACAAGTTGTAAGAAAATCCCTGTCTTTTTCTTTCAGAAAAGGAAAATGCTGCTTGAGTTCATTGTTAATAAAGTATGCTGCAGAGCTATCTTGAGAAGGAATAAGAATATCCACATCGCCAAATGCCGCCTCTACCCCATATTTTTTGTCGGAATCGGAAGCACGTATTTCGGTATGAGACAAAAGGATTTTTGCAGACTTGTCATCTTTGAAATCCTCGGTTTCCCCATGTATTAAGCCACCACCTGCATCTATCTTCTTCAGATCGCATTGCCGGTAATAATTTGAAAAGACTTTTTCAATTGTCTGTGGATTAACGTGTCCTTTATCTGCGAGATTCGTTATTACCTTTTTTGAGCATATATCCGCTAAGTGTCCATAGGTTTTATAACCGGTTTTATCTTCAGCGCGAAAAAACATAATAGTTGTTTCAACAGGATGAAAGGAAAAAGACGGCATAACTTTCAGCCCGTCTATATCAGTCCATTCACCTTCAGGAATTGCCTGGAGAATAAAACATTGGGTGAAATAATCAATATTTTTTCCTAGAAGAGCCCTGCATTTATGTTTGAGTGTATTCATTATCGGCAAAGCCGCATAGAGGGTTATTGGCTTGTCCCGCCGTGAAAACCCAAAAAGTCCGCTAAAATGATCGTCGTGAACATGGGTAAGAAAAATCGCATCAATGTCATTTACATCAATTCCTGCAAGATTCAGTGTATAAGCAATTCCCGGCCCAGCATCAATCAAATACCGGCGGCCTTGATGGACAATAAGACTACCCATACAGGGACGGGTAAAATCCCAGCCATTCCCTTCTCCAAGGTGAACGATGGAAAATCCTGATGCTTCTACCCGCCTGTAAGGAATATCAAACGATGGATACCAGTTTTTATTCCTGGGCAGAGTCATATCAATATCCAGAGAATCGTTAGGAGTAATAAAGCGGTACTGATTGGGAGCAAGGCGCATTATCGACAAATTCGGAGTAATTTTTCCGCCATTCGTATCCAGCCGTACAAGCTGTATGGAATCTTCCATCTTCTGTAATTCACCGCCGGCAAATTGAAGCTTCATACGCCAAAGATCTTCGGCTAAATCTTCCGGAATACCGCTTTCTTGCAGCTCTTCTTTGCTTAATAAACCGTAGTGTCCATACATAAGATAATCCTGAATAGTGTCAATAAGCACAGAACACCCGATAAGCAAAGGGTTTTTTCCGGTAAACCCAGGATGTCCCGGCAGATTCAATCCCTGTCGGTATTTCATGTGCAGAATTGGGAATTCGGGTAAATTCCAGAAATTCCCATTTTGGACTTGAGTGTCAGCAAGCAGAATGGCATTGGGGCCAGTATAATAGCTTTGTTCTTTTTCGGGTTTAACCAGCCCAAGCTTCAGTAAGTGTTTAATGCTGTCGGCGGGAGTACCGCAGAGTATCTGAAGATTTTCTTCCGGAATATCCACCCACCACACACCCGGCATAACTGGCTGTTTATTCATCATTCATTATTCATCCATATCTATCATGTTCACGCATCCATCTGCCGGGGCTTTCAGGCAAGAAAAATTTATTTCCAAAAGCACCATTTATTAACCATATAAATAACAATAAATTACAAATCGCTACAACATGTTTTTAAGGGAAAAATCCTTTAAGCTCGGGAATACAGATGCATTCATGTAAATCAGTGCATTTCCAAATATTTTTTAAAGCATTTCCTATAATGCAAATCGGCATAGAAAAGACTAAAGTTTAAGTGAATTCAAATATTTCTTCAAGCGTAATACATTTTTGAATACTGATATATGAGTGTTATAATGTGCTATCAAGATTAACTGTGTCAATACCATGGATAAAGGGCATCTCTAAAAATTGGAACGGCCGTTTTTAACCTGGGAGGCTTGCACGGGGTACTTTGGACGTGCCGCCCCCGATTGGAGCTGCGTTAGGGATTGGAGGGGCGGCGCAAGCCGGTCCGCAGCCGACAGGCAAGGACGGTACCCCCGCAAAGCCCGGCCTCCGCCCAGGCATGGGCGGAGGAAACGCCCAAAAAACCGCGAAAGTGGACTCGATACCTGGTTTTTTTTAAGAGGTGCCGCAAAGTTACTTGAATTGTTGAAACAAACTATGTATAGTGTTTGCTCATGGAGGCATTATATGAAACGCATTATGCTGATTCTGCTGGTTGCTGCGGCTATGAGCGCGTATGCCCAGCAGTTTGAAAATGAATCTGAGTTCTATGTTAAAACTTTGCCGGTAAACCGTATATATCTTTACAATCCCGGCTACCGTATCGACTATATCAGGCAGGATTCCAGCATTGGGACCTTATGGGCACCAGCTGAATGGTTCCGTAAGCCTGCTACGATGGGAAAGGTTGTATATGGAAAGGGCAACGAATACCCCTATGTCAGTTTCTTTTTCAAAAATGGGGTTCTGGATCATTTCAGGCTGTATCTGATTCAAAACAAACTGGACGATAGTTGGGGGGATATGGGTTCGGAAGCTGATTATCAGGGCAAATTTCCTTCTCCCGACACCATTCCAACGATAGAATTTTAGGTTAGCTTCTTATGCCGCCGCAAAACTTCAGGCCGCTGCTTGATGTTATTGATACGTATACGAGTTTCTGCATTCTGGGGCATATGGATCCGGATATGGACTGCCTGGGTTCTCAGCGGGCATTGGCTTCATGGCTGAAGCGGCGTGGAAAAACGGTTGTTTTATGCTCGTTTGGGCCATGGCGCCGGGAGGATGTAAGCAGTTGGAAAGAATTCTTTCTGTCCAGCATTCCCGATTTTCCTCCCGGAGAGGAGGTTCTTACGGTACTGCTGGACTGTTCTTCTCCGGAGCGTACGGGCTTTAAGGAATCCGATTTTCCGAAGGGGGCCACTGCGGTTATCGATCATCATGCAACCAGCGGCGTTTTTGGGGATTTTCGCTTTATTGATGCGAACTGCCCTTCTACGACAATGCTGATTCAGCACCTTATGGAAGCCGCAGGCGATGTGCCGACGCAGGAAGAGGCTCAACTGCTGTTTTTCGGATTTTGTACCGATACCGGGTTTTTTCGTCATCTGGATTCCGGCAAGGCTCAGTACCTGAAGGCGGCAGCCCGGCTGATGGAACTTGGTGTTTCGCCAACGGATACGCATTGTATGCTTTTTGGAGGCAGGAGTCTTGGTTCCCGCCGTCTTATCGGGCGTGCCCTGGAACGGGCAGAGCTCCATTATGAGGGGCGAGTGCTTCTTACCTGGGAGAACTGGAAGGATTGGCGGGAATGCGGCAGTGAGCGCGACTCGGATATGCTCTACCAGCTGCTTATCAGCATAGCGGGTGTGGAGGCTGTGGCGGTAATACGCGAGCAGAACGATGGTTTGTGCATTGTAAACATGCGTTCCGTTACGGACTTGGACGTTAGCGCTATTGCGGAATTTTTCGGCGGCGGCGGCCACCGCAAGGCTGCCGGCTGTACTATCAGCGGGGACAGGCATGATGCCTCGGAACACTTGCTGAGAATATTCGCAGACAGGCTGAACACGCATAGCTGATACCTTCTAACGAAGCATAAAATTCTCCATGGGTACCTCTAAAAAACAGCTTTAGGAAATTGACAAAGAAAGTTTTGTCGGGCGGCAAAAGCTTAAGGGTACCTCTAAAAAACTGGTTTGTCAACCATTGATGCAAGAAAAATATCTTTTGTCTTTTTGTCAGAGCATCCCTTGCGCTTCCAGGTACTCAAGTAGACTACGGTTCTATCTTGTTTATATTATCGGGGAAGCCCAGCTATTGGGCTTCCTGCTGTACCTCCTACTGGACTTCAAATGCGCCAGCGTCTGGCTTGTTGCTTCTAGCGGTGCCGCGGG
>MUIB01000053.1 GCA_002084135.1 Spirochaeta sp. LUC14_002_19_P3
GAAGACAAACCCTCACAAGACATAAGTATACAAACAAGCAAATGGTACAGGATTTGACAGTATTATGTTTATATGAAACTCATTTCCTGCAGGTGATGTAATTCAAATGTGTACTTCATGTTTTCACAGGAATATGGTGTAATATCTAACACAAGACTGATCACTACGTGTCAGACAGTTGGTAAGCATTGTTTGTCATTTGATGTGGTTAACCCTTTCAAAAATGTGATACATTTGAAAGGGCAGATGAGGAGATTTTCTTTTTTGGATAGAGAGAATGATTAAGAAGGAAATTCTGATGTTTTGCTATGAAGAGCTGACATTCCAGATAGGGAGATGTACATGTATTAGAAAGAGGGAAATTCTTCTCCTTCTGATAGAGAAATTTTGTCTTGAATAAGCAAAATATAGGGAGCAACCTTAGAAGTAGGGAGATGTCATATGTATGCCCTAGTCCTGATGAATGAGCTAAATTGACAAACCTGTTAGTGACTTGCAGCAAATCAGAATACCTTATGTAGAATTTGCTGCAAAATGACAACCTAGATGACAAACAATGTAGGTCCTGATCACATGACTCCTTCAGAAGCCATCTGATCTTGATCTGCACTATTTGCAAGGCAGGACAAATCCTGGTTCAGCAAGATAAGGGTTACAAGGTTTGTGGTTAAATCAGTGTACAACCAAACCAATGTTTAGGAATCATCCCAGGAGAGGCCATAAAAGGTTGCCTGAATAGAATTTGTACATAGGTTTCCACATATTTTCTTCAGACTTAGTAAAAGGGGATACAGTATCTCCTTTTTCCAGTTTACCTGCTACCATGGCATTAACGGCCATGTTGGTGTGAACAATTAAAAGAGTTCTCATGGGGTCTATAATGGTATCAATTATCATAAATAGTATAAGAACCGCCTCAAGAGGCAGCCCCAGAGGATCCAGCACAATGCTCATCAGCCCAAGCGTAGCCAAACCCGTTGCCCCGGCCGTAGCCATACCCGCAAATATACTACCAATAAAAACAATAAGTATACTGCCTATTGTCATCGGTATATCATAGAGTTGAGTAACAAACAGTGCCGAGATGGCAAAATATATTATGCTACCGAACCGGCCTATTGTTATTCCCAGAGGAACATAAAGTTTAGTAATATTTTCGGAAAATCCAAGTTTCTGATTCAGTGCCTTAATTGCGGAAGGCAAAGTTGCAAAACTGCTTCGGGTAGCCAAGGCTATCATTATTGGGTCCACCTGTTCCTTGAGTACTGTGAATAAATTTTCCTTGCTCCTGCTCCACATTATAACGACATTAATAATCAATGTTATAAGCCCGGCAATATGGAATAATACTATGAATCTGATCATGGCAACCAATACTTTAAAAAATTCCTTACTTGAAGCAATTTGTCCCGCCAATAAAAAGATTAGTCCAAATGGCAATAAATACATAAGCCAGCTTATTATGTTTTGAAAGGCCTTGAACAAACCTTCCGTTACCGTTATTAAAAATTCACTCCGCTCTCCCCGTACAGCACCTATTGCAATCCCAAATAAAATAGAGAACAGTACCAACTGCAGGGCAATCCCATCTATTAAAGACTTAAATATATTGTCAGGGATAACATTGACTATGAAGGACATTAAATTCATTTTATCCATCTCTACCATGTCTCCCTCAGACAGAGAGACCTCAATATCAACTGCATATGACGACTGCTCTATACTTTCATTCAAAGTTGCCCGTGCTTCGCTGCTCAAACTAGATCCAGGCTTTCCAATAATTCCAATAACCGTACTCAAAGCCGCAGTAAATAGAAGCATAATGACAAAACTGACAAGCATTCGCGATAAATATTTACCAATTTCCGGCGACTTCACCAGCCCGGCAATACTTGAAGTAATGGCTGTTATCAAGATTGGATATACGGTCATTTTTAGCAGATTCAGATACATATCGCCCACAGGCTTCAATGCCATAATGCCGACATGGATCCAATCATAAATACTTCGCTCCGCAACTTCCACCCCAAGACTGCCTTTACTGCCCAATATCCCTATAATTATTGCAAGAGCTATAGCGGATAAAATGGTAGTAGGTTTCTTTAAAAAACTTGTTTTATTTTTTTCGTTCACAGCAACTGTCCTTTTACTTATCTGCAAAAATTTGCGGATATTTATCGAGTAATACTTCAGCGGTAAGATTGAGATCCTGAGTTTCCAGATATTGATTAATCCAGTATAAAAGTTGCAGATGCTCCCTCTTTACGGCTATCGCTATATGGTCCTTCTCATCCTTAATAACAACACTCTTAACTTTAAGAGCTGCATCATCCCTGCTTTTGATTATCTTTTTAATTTCCATCTCATCCCGATATCCGGCCAAAACTTCACCAGAGAAAACCGCATCGACAACATCATCCCAGGTGCTTAATTCAACAATCGTGGCACGTGGAAAATTCTTTCTCGCATAATTTATATAGGAAGAGTTAGCTATCACACCCAGTTTTCCGGTAAAATCCCGAATAAACGGCGCAATATCTTCAGTGGAGGGTGCTTTTTTGGCCAGTTCCAACCGATTAACCAGCAATGCCTGGCGGAAGACGATATAGGGCGTAGAATAATTGATTATCTCGGCTCTTTTAAGTGTTCTGCTTAACTTGCTTATCGCCAAATCGGCTTCTCCCCTGTCAACGATATCCACCAAGTCGTTAAACACCTTTGCTTTTCTGTTAAATTCCACGTCGACACCAAGCGACTCAGCCATCCCTCTGGCAAGATCAACATCCAGGCCCATGAGCTGATTATTCTTGCCGACAAAAAAGAAGGGCGGCTGATCAATCGAATGCAGCGCAACTATCAACTTTTTGCGGTTGAGAATGTTCTGGATTTCAGGTGCCGGCGGCCTGTCTTGGGCGTAGGCCCAAACCGTAGGCACAGCCATTAAAACCAGAGCTAACAGTATTTTCCGTTTATTTTTCATAAAAACTCCTTAGCGGAAAGATTATTTGCAATCATGCAAGTAAACAGCAATACCTGTTCGCCAGTCGTGGTATTGCCCTATTCCCCAATATGTATTGCATTAAATACAACTTACGACATTATCGGCAGATTATGAATCTAATTGAAACGAATTTAAGATTCAGCGTCAAGTCCCCCGGCAAGTCCATGAGGGATATATTTAAGCACTTACCAGGTGTGCGGACTTCACAAACTATTTTGGGCGTTTCCTTCGCCTTCAAAAGTGCTCATAACACCTCCGAAGGCAAAGGCCGGGTTTTGTGCAGGGGCATACCGGAGCGAGGAACGCACCGCCTGGTTCCACCACAAAAAAAGTGTTCATGGCAGGCCGCTTGCATGCCCCTCCAATCCCTATGCACACCCCGCCCTTTCGATTATTGACATCACAAGAATTTCAATGCGGAATCATCGTGGCATGACACAGTTCTTCCCAGCCTAAGCCCAGAATGCTTTCAGCATCGGAGTAATAACAAGAGACACCATGGATATCAGCTTTATAAGAATGTTCAGCGACGGCCCGGCAGTATCTTTTAAGGGGTCTCCTACCGTATCCCCCACCACAGAAGCCTTATGAGCATCCGTTCCCTTGCCGCCATGCGCCCCGGCCTCAATAACTTTCTTGGCATTATCCCAGGCTCCGCCTGAATTCGACATAAAGACAGCCAGAACAACTCCCGAACCGGTAACACCGGTTAGCAGGCCAAGCAGCATGCCGGGTCCACCGATGAAACCAACCAAAATAGGTGTAATGATAGCAATGGTTCCGGGAAGAATCATTTCGCGCAGGGCCGATTTGGTACTTATATCGACACACTTTTTGTAATCCGGCTCCTGGGTATTCTCCATAATGCCGGGAAACTCGCGAAACTGCCGCCTTACTTCCTGAATCATCATATTGGCGGCTTTTCCCACGGCGTTCATGGCAATGGAGGAGAACAGGAATGGAACGACACATCCCAGAAGAATTCCGGCCAAAACATCGACATCAGTAAGGTTTATCGTTTGTATGCCGCTGCTTTCCTTAAACGAAGTAAACAGAATCAATGCGGTAAGAGCAGCCGAACCAATAGCGAATCCCTTCCCTATTGCCGCAGTAGTGTTGCCCACCGCATCGAGGCTATCCGTAATTTTCCGGGTGGAACCTGGAAACTTTGCCATTTCAGCAAGCCCTCCGGCATTATCCGCAATGGGGCCGTAAGCATCCACGGCCAGCTGTATGCCCAAAGTAACCAGCATACCCACAGCGGCTATGGCCACCCCATACAGTCCCGCAAAAAAATAACTGCCGAGAATTCCGGCTATAATAACTAACATCGTGGGAAAGGCCGAAAGCATTCCTATACTCAAGCCAGAAATTATCGTAGTAGCCGAACCGGTAAGAGCTGAATCGGCAATCTGCTTAACCGGCCTGCCCTTTTCGCCAGTATAGTGTTCCGTAATACCCCCCACAACCAGGCCGGCAAGCAAACCTGTTAGCGCGGCCAGAAAGAGCTTCAGGTATCCTGCGCCGTTCTCATTGATGGCATCCGCTCCGATGAAATAGCGCAGCAGAAAAAACATACCGCCAAGAGACAGAACAGCCGCCGTAAAAACACCCGTGTTCAAAGCCTTGTGAGGAGATTCCCCATCCTTCGCACGCACAAAAAATACCCCGATTATGGAAGCCGCAATGCCGATTACAGCAAGAAGAAAAGGCAGCACCGCCAGTTTCAGCTTCATTTCATTGGTTGGGGCCGTGCTAAGGCCAAGAATCATGGAGCCAACGATGGAACCGACAAAGGACTCAAACAGATCGGCGCCCATTCCGGCAACATCGCCCACGTTATCGCCTACATTGTCCGCAATTGTAGCCGGATTGCGCGGATCGTCCTCCGGGATTGATGCTTCCACTTTACCTACCAAATCGGCACCAACATCCGCCGCTTTGGTATAGATTCCCCCCCCTACCCTCGCGAAGAGAGCAATGGAAGAAGCCCCCAGGGAAAAGCCCGTAATAACAGGAAGAACCGTTGTCTGGAGTGCTGGAATATCAAACCCTATAAGAGAGCCCAGAACATAGAAAAGAATGGCCAGTCCCAGAACACCCAGGCCTACAACACTCAGCCCCATGACACATCCACCCGAAAAGGCGGCCTGAAGCGCGGCATTCAATCCCTTGTCCTTAGCCGCCTGAGTGGTGCGGCTATTGGCCGCTGTTGCCGCTTTCATACCGATATAGCCGGCCGCGCTCGACGTTATGGCTCCAAAAAAGAACGCCGCAGCCTGCAAGCGAATCGCGCCCTTATTGCCAAAAGCCAGCAGCGCCGCGACAATAAGAACAAAAGGTACCAGCACCTTATACTCCCGATGCAGAAAAGCCATAGCGCCATCTGCCACATAACCGCTGATTCTGATGAGATTCTCATCCTGTACCTTCTGCTTGTATATCCATAAAAATTTGATAAAAGCATAGCCCAGAGCAATGCAGGCTCCTGCCAAAGTAAGAATCAGTAATTGTTCAATAGACATGTATGTCTCCTTTAATAAGGAAGATTATCCATATTAAAGATTTTTCTTCAATACCCGGGAGGAGAATAAGGTAAAGAATTTACAGATGGGATTTGTACCCATTGCGGAAAAACCGGAAATCGTTTTATATTGAATAGGGATTGTGTTTGAAATGACCTTTGGCACGTAGACAGACAAAGCTGCCAGCAAGGTTGGCGGGCAGGGCTAAATCCCTATTTCTGTCCCAACCCCGCTGCCCGGAAAGCCTGGCCTCCGCTCGCGGGCGCAGGAAATATGCAAATATTTATAGAGTAAATAATTAAACAGGTGAAAACTTTAATGGAAAATAAATTAAACTGGCAGGAATGGAAAACATCGGCACTGATTGCGGGGGGATTTCTTGCATTTTATTTTCTGCCAGCAGGGGCGGCACGGTTCGATAACGCGGTGCTGGAGGCGCTTTATCTGGTGCGCTGGTATGCCCGTGAGCATGTGCTGTTCTGTCTGATTCCGGCTTTTTACATTGCCGGTGCGATTGGGCTTTTTGTGAGTCGGGCTACGGTTATGAGTTATCTCGGCGCGGGTGCCAACAGGGTTCTTGCTTACGGTGCGGCGGCGGTGTCGGGCTGTGTTTTAACGGTGTGTTCCTGCACTGTTCTACCGATTTTCGCAGGGATTTATCGGATGGGTGCCGGTTTGGGTCCGGCGGCGGCCTTTCTTTATGCGGGTCCGGCGATAAATGCGGCGGCGATTATTTTAACGGCGCGGGTGCTGGGTGTGGAGTTGGCGGCGGCGCGGGCGCTTGGGGCGGTGCTTTTCAGTGTGATTATCGGTGTTCTGATGGAACTGATTTTCCGAAAAAAGACGGAGGCGGAGACGGCGGTGCTTATGCCGGAGGAGGAGGCCAAGCGGCCTCTTTGGCAGAATGGTTTGTATTTCACGGCGATGCTTGGGATTTTAATTTTCGCTAACTGGGGGGCACCGGATGCCGCGGCGGGTTTTGGTGCCGGGGTTTTTGCTTTGAAATGGCAGCTTACCGGACTCATGGCGGCATTTCTAGGGCTTATGCTCATTTTCTGGTTTGGCCTTAACTGGTGGAAGGTGCTGCTGGCGGCACTGCCTGCCCTTGTTCTGGCGGTGCTGATGCCGGAACGGCCCACGGTGGTTTTTGCGGCGGGTCTTCTCGGCTTTACTGTTGTTATCGGTACGGACGGGGGCGAGGGGGCGGAGTGGCTTTCTTCTTCCTGGGGCTTTGCGAAACAGCTTGCTCCGCTACTGCTTGGGGGTATTCTGATTGCGGGTGCCCTGCTGGGGAGACCGGGCGGAGAGGGGCTTATTCCTGCGGGCTGGATTTCCAGGGCGGTGGGCGGCAATTCGCTTTCGGCTAATTTTTCTGCTTCTGTTATTGGGGCTTTTATGTATTTCGCGACACTAACGGAGGTGCCTATCCTGCAGGGGCTGCTGGGGAACGGTATGGGCAAGGGACCGGCGCTGGCACTGCTACTGGCGGGGCCTGCGCTGAGTTTGCCTAATATGCTGGTAATCAGCAGTGTGCTGGGCTGGCGGAAAACCCTGGTATTTATTGTTTTGGTGGTTGTTATGGCGGCTTTTAGTGGTGTAGTCTATGGAACACTGTTTAGTGCTTTTTAGAAGGCACTTTAATAACCATACTATGTTACGGAGGATGAAATGAAAATTCAGATTCTGGGTACCGGATGCCCAAAATGCATAAAGTTGGCTGAGGCTACGGAGGTTGCGGCCAAAGAATTGAACTTGGATTACGAGCTGGAAAAGGTAACGGATATTAACGAAATTACAGCTTTCGGAGTAATGATGACACCTGCCCTGGCGGTGGATGGGGAAGTTAAGGCCGTTGGTATGGTGCCGGATGCTAAAAAACTTAAGACGCTGCTGGAAGCCTGTCGGGCTTAAATTTCAAACGATGAGGGGATGAAACAATCCTTGGGGTACCTCCTTATAATACCCAGTGGAGAACCAGTCCTGTAAAAGATGGAATAAGCAGATTGTCCAGATTTTTGAAGGGTATGAGTTCAAGGGCTGTTGTGAGGGCGGCGGTGAGCAGGGCTGTCGATACTGTTTTGGTGTAGAGATATGCACTTATCCAAACCGCGGCAAAGCAGGAAAGCGAACCGATAAAGGTTTTATCGCCCGGCCAGGGTATGTTTTTTCGTCCCCATTTACGGCCAACAAGACTGGCCGCGCTGTCTCCAAAGGCCAGTGCGTATATGGCCAGTACAAAGGCTGGGCCGGGGTAGAAAAACATGGCGGCAAGGGCACCGAGTCCCAGGGTAGCCGGGCCCCATACAAGGCTGGTTTCGGTGGGGCGGGATACAGCGGTGGTTATCCGGCTGATAAAACCAAAGTTATATCCGTTTACTCTGGCATTTTCACTTGTTAGGTAGAGAAGTATTCCCGTGCACAGAAGGATAACGGTAAGGTATGGATTCCAGTTTGCCAGGGCGGGGACAAAGGCTATGCTGCAATGCATGGCTTTTCTTATAATTTCTTTTTTTAACGTCATTTACCTGCCCTTTGATCCGTGGTTTGCCATTCTCCCGCAAGAACAATTTCCGGTTCCAGGCGGAAACCGGTGTTCTGTTCCACTTTGTCTGCGGTAGTGTTTAAAAGTTGGAGGAAGTCGGATGCGGATGCGCCGCCGGTGTTGATAAAGATGTTGGCATGTTGGTGGGATATGGCGGCACGGCCTATCTGTAAGCCTTTGAGGCCGCAGTCTTCGATAATTTTGCCGGATGGGCTGCCAAAATCCCGGTTGTTTTTGAAGGCGCTTCCGGCGCAGGGGGCACTGTAATGGCCTTTGGACAGGCGGTTCTGGTAGTGGTGGAGCATGGTTTGGCGCAGTTGTGCGGGATTTCCCGCAGTGGTGCGGAAGGCGCCGCGAAGGATAACGGCATCGCTGTTCTGGAAGGGGGAACGCTTATAGCTCCACTGGGCGGCGTTGAAGGGGAGCCGTTGAACTGTGCCGTTTGGGTTTATTATGTCGGCCCATTCGAATATGTCCGCTATTTCGGCACCGTAACAGCGGGCATTCATCCATAGTGCGCCGCCTATGGTGCCGGGCATACCGAAAAGGAATTCCAGGCCTTGCAGGCCGGATGAAGCGGATGTCCAGGCGGCGGCGGATGCTTCCAGGCCGGCACCGAGTATGAGGGTATGGCCCTCCATGCGGGAATCGGTAAAATTCCGGGTATCAATTACCATGCCTCTTACGCCTTTGTCCGCCAGAAGGATGTTGGAACCGCTGCCGAGGGTAAGGAAGGGGATGCCACTTGCGGCACCAGAGGTCAGCAAAATTTTTAAATCCTGTTCGTTTTCGGGGATGCAGTAATAATCGGCCGGGCCGCCGATTTGCAGGGTGCAGCGATGCCAGAGGGGGTAGCCGCAGAGGATGGGGCCATTGATATTGATGTTGAAGCTGTCCGCTTTATGGGTTATAGTCATAGGTGTATGGTATTTTATCCCCAAGCTGCGGTTTGCGGCAAGCGGAGGACGGTGTGAAATCTCTTATTCTGTATAATTCGGATGGGAGGGAACTGCGGAAGTTTGTTCCTCTGAAGGAAGGCGAGGCGGGTTTCTACTGCTGCGGGCCTACGGTGTACAACTATGCCCATATCGGCAATCTGCGTCCTTACACGCACTGGGATGTTCTCCGCCGTGTCCTGAAGCGCTTCGGTTATAAGGTGAAGCACGTTATGAATGTTACGGATGTGGGGCATCTTACTGATGATGGCGACGATGGGGAGGACAAGATGATTAAGGGGGCCCGTGAACGGGGCATGTCGGTGTGGGAGATT
Source organism: Spirochaeta sp. LUC14_002_19_P3 (assembly GCA_002084135.1). Taxonomy (GTDB): domain Bacteria; phylum Spirochaetota; class Spirochaetia; order DSM-2461; family DSM-2461; genus UBA2779. The sequence goes on from MUIB01000053.1 coordinate 9,339, forward strand.
GCCGAATTCTTTACTCAGGCTTTTTTTGACGACATGAAGCGGCTGAATATTCTTGTGCCCGATGTGGTTTGCAGGGCTACGGAACATATTGATGTAATGATTGATTTGGTAAAGAGGCTGGAAGAGCGGGGTTTTACTTATGAGGGCGGGGGTAATATTTATTTTGATACCAAAAAGTTAGCGGATTACGGGCGCATGGCTCTGCTGGAGCGCCAGGAGCTGCGGCACGGGGCGCGGACACAAGTAGATGCGCAGAAGAGGAATCCGACTGATTTTGTGCTCTGGTTTACCAACAGCAAGTTTGCCAATCAGGCGATGATTTGGGATTCGCCGTGGGGCCGGGGCTATCCGGGCTGGCATTTGGAATGTTCGGCTATGAGTTCAAAATATCTGGGCGAGTGTTTCGATATTCATGCGGGGGGGATGGATCATATTCCGGTTCACCATACGAATGAGATAGCCCAGAGCGAGGGGGCTTTTGGCCATAAGTGGGTACACTATTGGGTACACAACGAGTTTCTTATTATGAAGGGCGGCAAAATGGCCAAGAGCAAGGGAAGTTTTATTACTCTGAACGACTTGCTTGAGGAGGGCTATGAGGCTCTGGATTACCGCTATTTCCTTCTTGGGGGGCATTACCGTTCCCAGCTGATATTTTCTTCGGAGTCTCTGAATGCGGCTCGTTCGGCGCGGAGGTCGCTCATGGGGCGGATGGCGGATTTGCTGAGGGAGGCTTTTCCATGTTCAAAGGACGACCTCGGGCTGGCGGTGCGGGCTCGTTTGGAGGCGTTTGATACCGCCCTCGGGGAGGATATGAATACTCCGCGAGCTCTCGCAGAGGTGTGGTCTCTTGTGAAGGATGATTCTATTGAGCCGGGGGAGAAGCTGGCTGCCCTGTTCAGTATGGATGAGGTGCTGGCTCTCGGTTTGGCTTCTGCCGGCAGGGAGAGCAGGCAGGTTGCAGCAGACGGCGAGCTTTCATTGCTGCTGGAACAGCGGGGGAAGGCCCGCGCTTCAAAGGACTGGGCGGCTGCGGACAGGATTCGGGATGAATTGCTATCACGGGGCTGGAAGGTTGTCGATACTTCAGATGGTTCAAGATTGGAAAAAAGTGAATAAGTTAGTAACCTTTTTGTGCGGTGGCTGTTATAATGAGTAGCAGTGCTGAAAGTGAAGCAGAGTTTATAGAGCTTTTTAATGGCTTCTATGCCAAATTGTACCGGATTGTATGGGGTATATGCGGGCAGGGAGAAGCGGCGGAAGAAATTTGTCAGGAAGCGTTTTTGCGCTATTATGAACGCCGCGACAGGCTTCCAGGAGGCGATGAGGCCTGTTACTGGCTTATTCGGGTGGCGAAGAATTTGGCATTGAACTATGAAAAGCGCAGGCGAAGGGAGAATGAGGTTTACAGGCAGTATTCTCTTCAAGCATCAAAAACTGTTCGGAATGATGGGGAGCATGAGGTTTTAGCGGATGAATCCCTCAAAGCGGTTCAGAAGGCTCTTTCTATGGTGCCCTATAAGTTGCGGATAGTATTAATTTTGAAAGAATATGCTGATTATCCTTATTCAGCCATTGCAAAGATTCTGCATATCACGGAAAATAATGTAAAAATTAGGGTATTTCGTGCTAGACAGCACCTTATTAAACTTCTGTCCGGGGAGGAACTTTATGTGCCCTGACTTGATAACTCTATCGGCGTATTTTGATCGAGAGCTCACGGAGAACAGTTTCAAAGAGGTGGAGTCTCATCTCAAAGGCTGTTCTTTTTGCACGAATTTTCTGAGTCGGTTAGAAATTCATCGTACAGGGTTTCACGCTGATGCCAGTGCGCTTTGTTTGGATGGCGGCGAACTGAGTAAGTTCCGGCGCTGTGTAAACAGGGCAAGGCTGCGGCGTATTCCCTCTGTCCGGTTTGTTGCGGTTCCCCTTCCTCTGGCTGCTGCGGTTCTGGCTGTGTTGCTCGTTTTGACGGTTTTGAATTTCATGCCGATTGAAAGGCGCTTTCCGCAGAGTGCCCGTTTGCAGCGGAACATTTACCCTACCACGGTTGTTTCCTTAAGCCTTACCCCAAATGATGTAGAGAATCTGATACACCTTATGGAAGGCCGCCAGGGCTTCGATGGGCATGCAACGACCTATGTTCTGCCCGCTGAGCTGCCGGTTGCCTGGCTGGGAAATCCGCAAGTTCAAAACGCCGCGGTTCATGAGAATAAACCTTGATCCGATTCACTGAAATAAGGCCGCTGTTTTTAGCGGGAATAACGTTTTTGGCTGCGACAGTCTGTGCCCAGCAGGAAGAAGGCGGAAACAGTGCTTTGAGTGTGAATCAGCTGCTCAACGATTCACTTTTTATCCGTGCCGAGGTTACAATCAGTTCACTGGATACTATGGAGGTGCTCTGGAGTGCCCAGGTTAAGAAAATTACCATACCAGGCCGCGAAGTTATCATTACTCTGGAAAAACATGATGCAAAACTGAATATTCATCTCACTCTCTATCCCACTGATAACAAGCGTTCCATGCTTGCGGCAAGGAGTGAAACCTGGTTTGGTGAGAGTTACAACAGCGCATTAACCACGTTTCCTGTTATTTATGGCAGTCCGGTGTACTACTATCCGCTGGGGCGGGCTAGTGAAAGGTTTGATACAAATCCCGCCGAGATAGCGGTAGAAATTGAAGTGAGTCCTTATCTGGATTCACTGGATAAAAATGCCAAGGCCGATTTGAAATCCCTGCTCGATTCCGCAGCCAAGTTCAAGCTAACTGGAGAACAGCAGCGTTAATGGATAATCACGGCCCTTTTCTCCGCAGGCTTCCGCTGCTGCTCTTCCTTCTCACCCTGGTTGTGGCACTGCTGTTTTTAATTCCCTATAACCGCAAGCCTTTTATTGAGTCCATAGACAAAGCAACGGCCGTTTCGGGAGACCGTATTGAACTAACGGGACGTTTTTTCGGCAGTAAGGCCGAAGGGGCAAAACTTATAGCTGGGGAGCAGGTTCTTAACTCCGCGAGTATTATTGCCTGGGAAAATAACCATATTGTTGCCCGGGTTCCCCGGATTAGCGGTTCAATACTGATAAAGGTAAAGAATCATTCGGGAACTTCAAACAGTGTTGTTCTCGGCGATGCGTCCCGCTTCCCTCAGGTAGAATATGGTCCATGGCTTCCGGGGAGTCCGTTTATAGAGTATATCGATCCCGGAACCGGCGGCACGGGCACTCTGCTTACCCTGCTGGGAAATGGGTTCGGAGAACGCCGGGGCAGCGGAGAGGTGTGGGTAAACAGCACTGATACCACGGAATTACTGGGCGGAGAGATGCCTGATGCCGGGCATTATGTAAAAGTTGCTGCCTTCGATTTATGGGGGGACTCCATGCTGCGCTTCTGGGTTCCCCCCAATGTCGCTTCCGGCAATATCTATGTGCGCAGGGGAAATGTCTTCAGTAATCCGATTCATCTTGAAGTGCCCCCAGGGCCGGGTACTTATCAAATTGGCGAAAAAGTTTATTGGTCTCTCCAGCAGGAGATTGCCGTTAAACAAATTGGTGCTTTTCCAGGCAATGCTCTCTATTTAAGAATTCCCATGCCGGTGGAAAACGGCTTGAACCAGGGAGATGCTGTTATTACAGAGGATAGCCTGGAAGACGGCCTGCTTTATCGGGAAAATTCACTGGACATCTATCGGGTGCAAGAGCTGCAAACAGGCCAAACCTGGGGATTCTCCCGGTTTATTAATGTGTTTACGGCGGAAGTTAGAATTACGGTAAATCCAGCGGGGCTTCGGCCCTACGATGCGGCCCATCCGGAAATTGCCGCTTCATTGGCGGCAGATGAATGGATAAGACCGGATATGGTAAGCCAGGCAGCAGTTCGTGCTGCCGGCGGTGCCTACAGCGACTGGAACAAGGCTCAAAACATTTATAATTATGTTCTGTCTATACTGAACTGGTCTGATAATCCGCCTGTACAAAATATCAGGGAATATCTTGTTGGCGGACTTGCCGACAGCGAGGGCTACAGTTTTCTTTTCTGTTCCCTGGCACGGGCAGCCCGGGTTCCGGCGCGTCCGGTTGGGGGGATATTGGTCGATGCGAATGGAAAAACTCGGCGCTGGTGGTGGACGGAATTTTGGATTGAAGGCTTTGGCTGGGTTCCTGCCGATCCGGCACTGGGAGATATGGAGCCGGACGATGGCTGGACACGGAAAGTAAAACCAGCCGAATATTACTTTGGCGGCCTGGACGAGCGGCATATAGCCTTTTCAAGGGGGCTAATGGTATCCAAACCCGCTCAGCCCGCCGCAAACTACAAAACTCCCGGCAGTTTTTATTCTTTGCAGGAAGTATGGGAGGAAGTTTCCGGCAATCTGCACAGCTATAAGAGTTTCTGGACTGTTCCGCAGATAGCCGCACCTCAATAGGAAGGCCAGGAATTTATGTTTCAAAGGAAGCCTGTAAAACTCACTGAGAGGTATCAGGATAAAAGACTGTCCCAAAAAGATTCATAAAATTGACATTTTCAGTATAGCAACCGCTTGACTGTCCTCGGCTGTGGTGTTATATATAAACCAAACGATAAATTTTATATTGATTCGACATCAATAAAGGAGAAATAATGAGTACGGAAATAGCTAAAAAAAAAGGATTATTTGATTGGTACTTTAAGTCAAATCTGCTAATCAGAATATTTATTGGTTTACTGGCCGGTATATTTACCGGGATAATTTTTGGAAATCAGATTGCCTGGCTACAGCCGCTGGGGACTGTTTTGGTGAGCCTGCTGAAGATGATTGTTATGCCGGTTGTTCTATCGACACTGGTTCTTGGAGCCGCCAGTATTCAGCCCTCATCTCTTGGAAAGTTAGGAGTAAAGATACTTATTTATTATATTTTAACCTCTGTCTTCGCAGTTGGCATTGGCCTGCTGATGGGAAATATTTTCAAACCCGGAATGGGCCTGAACTTGCAGGGAAGCGCGGATATTGCTGGTAAGGTTATAGAAGCTCCCAAACTGTCTGAAACCCTGGTGAACATTATTCCCAGCAATCCATTTGGTGCCATTTCCTCTGGCGAGGTTCTGCCTACTATCTTTTTCGCATTATTATTGGGTATAACCATATCGATCCTGCGAGAAAACAAAGACAAGCGGATAAAAAAGAGTGTCGAAGTTCTTTACAGTGTTTTCGAAGCTCTCGCCGAAACCATGTACCTTATCGTAAACTGGGTTCTGCAGTACGCTCCCATTGGAGTTTTCGCGCTCATCGCGGTAGTATTTGGAGCGCAGGGCGCGGAAGTAATCGGGCCGCTGGGTAAGGTTACAATAGCGGCCTTTTCCGGTTATATTCTCCATACAGTCTTTGTTTACAGTGGTCTTCTTCTGCTGTTCAAAATGAATCCGGCTTCATTTTTTAAAAGAGCCAGAACCCCTATAATTACCGCCTTTGTAACCCGTTCTTCCAGCGGTACCCTTCCGGTTACCATGGAAACGATGGAGAAAAATTTTGGCGTTAGCCGCAACATCTACTCCTTCACCCTGCCCGTTGGAGCAACTATCAACATGGACGGCACGGCCATTTATCAGGGTGTATGCGCAATATTCATCGGCTTTGCCATCGGCATGCCGCTGAGCATTAGCCAGCAGCTTACGGTTATCCTTACTGCGGTTCTGGCTTCCATCGGCACTGCGGGTGTTCCCGCTGCCGGGGCCATAATGCTGCTGATGATACTCAATTCCATTGGCCTGCCTATGGAGGCCGGTTCCCCGGTGGCCGCCGCTTACGCGATGATACTGGGCATAGACGCAATCCTGGACATGGGACGAACCAGCGTAAACGTTACTGGCGACATGACCGGTACCCTCATCGTGGCCAAGAGCGAAAAGTCCATAGGATAGACTGCATTTAAGCTGGAGACTGGAGGTTTTAGGTTCGGGGGATGGGGTTTCCTTTTGCGGTTTGGAGCCACCTGCCTGCGCCGAGGCTTCGGCAGGCAGGCGAAAGGCACGAAATGCTTCAAGTGACAATCTTTTTTAAGAAGACCACATCCAATCCCCCATCCCCAATTCCCAATTCATCCCTCATCATTCCCAATTCTCAAATCTCCCCCCTCCAGCCTTCCCCCATCCTAAGGAAACAGTGCCGAAAATACCTCATTCAGTTCAGGATACGGATTCAGATAGTACTGCTGAATTTCCTCAGCGCTTAAGCCTTCCAGCTCATGGCTTAGGTAGTGAATCCAGGTACCGTCAGTTTTGAGTTCCCGGCACCAGTAATCGGGCTGTATAGGAGTCTGCTTCTCTATTGCGGAGCGTTTGTAATCATGGACAGCAATTTTGATATGCTCTCTCGGAAGACCCTTCGCCATAACGCAATCGGCCAGATAGGATATTGTTTTTCCCGTATCATAAATATCATCGACAAAAAGCACTCGGTCGCCGCTGCGCAGATAATTCGGGCTGTAAGTCCATCCATCAATCTGTACACACTCCTGCTGCTGAATATTCATGTATGAGCGTGCTACAACGGCCGCATAAAAAACGGGTTTTTCGTTAGGGTTTATTATTTTGAAAAATTCGCTGATAATATTGCCCAGAAAGGCACCGCCACGCAGGGATACGTAGATAATATCGGGAATAAATCCATCGTCATAGATGCGCTTGGCAAGCTGGAGCGCGTTGTTGCGCACGGTATCCGCGGAAATAAAATCTTTTTTCATTCTTTCAAGCCTCTTCAAAAGTTCCTTTATTTAAGGGGCACCTCTAAGGTTAATTTCTTCGCCGTCCCTGTAAACTGTCAATTCCAGTTTATCTTTGGGCACTGTACCCAGGGCAAGATAACAGTCCTGAATGGAATCAATAACTGTACTCCCTACCCGGATTATAACATCTCCCGCTCTCAAATCAACCGCTTGAGATGGGGAATGGGGGTAAATTATGGCTACCGGCACTCCCCTAAGGCTGTCTGGCAGTTCCAGCAGCTCTCTCAGCCTGTCGTTAAGCGGCGCGGGCACAAATCCAGGCCAGGAGAGTCCATGCATGGCATACACCTCCTCTTCCTTCTGACGCTCTCCAAGAGTAACCGTAATGTCCAGCTCTTCACCAAAGCGTTCAATGCGGAAAACAGCCTTACTCCCCGGTGCCTTGTCCCCTATCTGATAGATGAGTTTTGAATCATCCGTATAGCGCTGTCCATCCAGGCTGAGAATTAAATCACCGGGCTGAAGTTTGGCCTTTTCCGCGGGAGAGCCGATGAACACCTGATAAACCATAACGCCGTAATTCATCGGATACCCCAGAGCTTCAGCGGCGGTATCATCATACAATCCCAAACTTGCTCCCAGCCAGCCGTAGCGCACTTCGCCGAATTCGATGAGTCGCTGGACAAATCGCTGAACGTTATTGGATGGAATCGCGAAGCCCAAGCCGATACTGCCGCTGTTAGGCGTTGTGATAAAGGTGTTAATGCCTATTATTTCCCCTTTCAGATTAACCAGCGGACCGCCTGAATTGCCCTGATTGATAGCGGCATCCGTTTGAATGAAGCCGTTAATATTCCCCTTTGGGCCGGAATACCGCTCCACGGCACTTACTATGCCCAGGGTAACCGAATTCTCGTACCCGAACGGACTACCGGCGGCCAGTACCCAATCGCCCACATACAG
>MUIB01000176.1 GCA_002084135.1 Spirochaeta sp. LUC14_002_19_P3
CCATTTAGTTCTTGACTCGAACTTTTCCGCCGCTCTTAAGTTGTCAAAATGCTCACGTAGCTTAGGCTGGCTTAAGCTTTTGCCGCCCGAGGTAAAAATTTCTTCGTCAATTTCCTAAAGCTGGTTTTTAGAGGTAACCTTATGTTACAGATATTTCAGCTATGGCGGCTTAATCCTTGTGTATTGACGGCTCCCATTTCGGGGCTGGTAAGGAAGGGGAGCAAGGTGCTCCGGTTTGAAGTGCGCGGTTTGGGGCGGGCTGCGTAAGGGATTGGAGGGGCGCAAAGCGGCCTGCCGAAGGCAGGCGGTACCCCCGCAAAGCCCGACCCCGCCGACTCATCGGCGGGGTTACGCCCAAAAAGAGTTAAAGGAACTGCTATGAAGAAACTGAATATTCCCCTGATGAATCTGGCCGATGCTTATGCGGATTACCGCGGCGCTCTGATGGAGGAGCTGAATGCGCAAATTGATGAATGCCGCTTTATCGGCGGGACTGCTGTGGCCCGGTTTGAAGCGGCCTGGGCGGCCTACTGCGGGCTTCCCTGGGCGGCGGGCTGCTCGAATGGCACAGATGCGCTTGTGCTTGCTCTGGAGGCTTTGGGGATAGGGGCGGGAGACGAGGTGTTTCTGCCAGCGAATAGTTTTATCGCTACGGCGGAGGCTGTGTGCCGTGTTAGTGCAAAGCCGGTTTTCTGCGATGTGGAGGAAGCTACCGGGCTTATGGATGCGGCTTATTTTGCCGAGGCTGTTAAAAAATCGGGTAAGCCGGGTGCGGTTATTCCTGTGCATTTGTACGGCCAGATGGCGGATATTGAGGCTATTGTTCAAATTGCCGCCGAAAATGGTTTGAAGGTTATTGAAGATGCGGCGCAGGCTCATGGTGCCAGGCGGAACGGGCTTGGTCCCGGTCAGATAAGCGATGCGGCGACGTTCTCTTTTTATCCCGGAAAAAATTTGGGTGCCTGGGGGGATGCGGGGGCGGTGGTAAGCCGCCATGAGGAGCTTCTTTGCAAAATAAAAATGATACGCGATCATGGGCGGGAGAAGGGGGGGAAATACCTCCATCTGATTTTGGGGCATAATCATCGGATGGATGCTATTCAGGCCACGGTGCTCTGCCATAAGCTGCTTTACCTTGATGCCTGGGCTGAAAAGCGCCGCGGGCTGGCTCAAATGTACGGTGAAGTTCTGGCCGATATAGAGGGGATTGCACGGCCAATAACGGCGGCGGGTTCGGAGCCGGTTTGGTATGTTTATACAATTACGGCAGAACGCCGGGACGAGCTGGCCGCTTATTTGAAGGATAGGGGCATTGCGACTGGTATTTATTATCCGCTGCCCCTGCATAGGCAGCCGGCTTTTAGGGACAGGGGGGCAATGCCCTTTCTTCCGGTTACGGAAGATTTGGCGGGTAAGATTCTTTCGCTGCCGTTCTGGCCTGAGATGACTCAGGACATGGTTCGCGCGGTGGGCATGGCTATGAGGGAATTTTACGGCTAATGGAAGTTGCGGGGTTGAGGCATGAAATCCGTTCTGCTGGTTAGTCCCTATCCCTATACGCCGAGTAATCGGGGTATGGATATGCTTACTCAGGGTTTTGAATTATCCGGCTGGCGGGTTCACCATCTACGCTTTCCCAGTGTGTTTTACAGTGTCCGCGCTGAATCATCTTCGGTCAACGTTGAACAGCTTTCGGCCAGGCGCACTCTTCTGCCGTACATTGATGCCCTTATGCACCGCTGGCCGCGCTTTGTTTTTAACCGGATTATGGCGGCTCACCGCCGCAGTGTATCCACTGTTGACTGGCGGCAGTACGATACGGTGGTGCTGGAAAGCGGCAAGCCACTGTTCCTTCTGGATATGATTCCAGCTCAAATACCTGTAATTTACCGGCAATCGGATCCCATGCGGCTTTTTCTGGGCCGCAATCCGCACTATCTGGCTCTTGAGGATGGGGTATTTGAGCGCGGGCGGTATTTGCTGCTGGTAAAAGAACGCTTCATCCAAACGGTACCGCCGCGATACAGGGATAAAATCCGGGTTATTCATAACGGCTTTAGAATACCGGAAAACATTTCCTTCCCTACTCCCTATCTGCCGGGAACGATAAATGTGGTTTATGCGGGACTGGCACCGCTGGATACGGACTGTCTGAGGGTTCTTGGCGGGGATTTTCCTGGAGTTACATTTCATCTTTTTGGTACGGGAATCCGCGGTTCCCGGCACTGGCTGAGGCGGTGTCCGAACATTGTTCATTACGGGTTTGTTTCCCAGGATACTTTTTTGCCCTATCTGGCCAATGCCGATGTTTATATTTTTCCATTTAAGCGTTCAGAAAGGATGAACAATGTTGGGCTTACTTCAAAGCATTTAACGGCTATGCGCTTCGGGCTGCCCATTATCAGTTTTCCCATGGGACCGGCAGAGGAGTTTGAGGGGATGTTTATCAATTTTTGTGCCGATAGTGCTGAATTTTCAAGGGCTCTGGGGCGCATGGTTCAGGAAAGGCCGCGTTTGCGCTATAATATTCCCTGGGAGAAATTCAGCAGTGAATCGATTTTGCAGGAATATGTGCACTTTATCGAGACGCTTTGAAGGGCTACCTCTAAAAACAGCTTTAGGAAATTGACGAAGAAATTTTTGTCGGCCGGCAAAGGGAAAGGATGAAGGATGAAGGATGAATGGGGAAAAGTGAAAAATGAAAAATGAAAAGTGATAAGCTACGTGAGCATTTTGACAACTTAAGAGCGGCGGAAAAGATTGATTCAAGAACTAAATGGGTTTTTTAGAGGTGCGGTAAATATAATATGGCGGAGGATCATACTCACGGCCAGCATCAGGGCACCTATTATTGAGGTGGAGGCACCGACGGGGAGATCGGTTGCCAGGGAAGTGAAAAAACCTGTTACTCCAAGACAAAATCCATAATAGGCGGAACGTTTGTAAATACTCGCTAAACTCTGGGAGTTGAGGGAGGCAAGGATAACCGGTATGAGCAGCAGGGAATCCATGAGCAGTGCCCCGGCGATGCGCATGGTAAATGCAATGGTTACTCCTGTTAGCATTAGCAAAATTCTGAACAGGTTTTTTTCATCCACTCCACAGGTATGGGCCACGTCCCGGTCGAAGATAAGGGCTTGAATCTGAAGATGCCAGGTTCGGGAAAAGAGTAGCAGGCCCAGGCAGAATAATATTGCGGCAATCGCTTCTCTTAGCGATATGGCAAAGAGATTGCCCCACAGCAGGATTAAGGCGTTCTGAGCCGGTATTTTTGTGCTGTAAATTAATGCCATGGCAGTGCCGAGGCAGGTGGTCATTAAAAAAATGGTAATAATACCGGCATCCAGGCCGCTGCGCTGAGTTAGGAAGTCGGCGAGAAGAATGAGGCTTATCAGGATAACGATGAGCATGGGTACCGGGGAGATATTGAGTGCCAGGGCGATGACACCGCCGAGAAGTGCCCCGTGCATAAGCATGAAGCGGTAGGGGAGCAAATTCATGCGCAGTACCCACACACCGGTAATGGGGATAACCGATGCCATAACGATGAGGACCAGAAATCCGCGGATAATGGGCGGATAGGTGAACAAATGAAACAGGGTTAACACAGTATGCCTCCCGCGAGATTGTACTCCCGCCAGTGCTCTGGAGGAAAGAGGCTCTGTTCGTGGGTTACAACGACAACGGCCCGGCCGGATCGGGATAGCTGTTCGGTGAGGGTTACAAGGCGTAGCCGGGAGTCGCCGTCCAGGGAGGAGGTGGGTTCATCGAGCAGCAGAATATCCGCGCCCTGAACGATGCATCGCGCCAGGGAAACTTTTTGCCGCTCACCGCCGGAAACACGGTGAAAGCTGCAATCCGCCAGATGCTGAACGCCCACGGCTCTCAGTGCACTATCGACGGCTTCTTTTATTTTCCGGCGTTTTATTTTATACCCGGCCAGCCCAACAGCCACGACTTCCCGACAGGAAACCGGAAAATTATGGAGCACCCTTTCCTGAGGCACCCAGGCGGCTGTGCGCTTCATATTAAGCCATTCACGGCTTCCTACCTCGATGCCATGAAATTTAATGCGTCCGCTTTCCAGGGGAAGCAGGCCGAGGCATGCCCTCAGCAGCGTTGTTTTCCCCGCGCCGTTTACTCCGCGGATTACCACCCGTTCGCCAGGATTCACCGAGAGAGAGAGATGGCGAAGTACGGTTTGCCCTCCTCTTTTTACGGTAATCTTGTCAATCTGCATGAGTTTGCTGGTCATTTATAATCGCTCACTTGCCCTGTCCTTTTATTCAGTATAGAATGGATTTGAAAAGAGGTCATTATAATTTTGAACAATACAATAACGGAAAAAGATGTTATGGCCGCTCTGGCCACGGTAAACGATCCCGATCTGCACAAGGATTTGGTATCTTTGGGCTTTATTGAGAACCTGCAGATTTCCGGTGCCGATGTTTCCTTTACGGTAATGCTCACCACTCCAGCCTGCCCAATGAAGGAGCGTATCCGCCGGGACTGCGTTGATGCCCTCCAGAGGATTCCCGGAATCGGGAGCATCGATTTGAAATTCGATGCCCGGGTTCGTCAGGACAGCCGCTTGAAAGGCAAGGCCAATTTTCCCTTCAAGAATGTTATCGCGGTTGGCGCGGGCAAGGGCGGCGTGGGGAAGTCCACCGTTGCGGTGAATCTTGCCGTATCGCTGGCGGCTTCCGGCGCTGCGGTGGGTTTGCTGGATGCCGATATTTACGGCCCGAACCTGCCTTCCATGCTTGGCGCGGAGGAAGCTCCGCAGCAGGTGAATAACATACTGCTGCCAGTGGAAAAGCACGGCCTGAAGCTGATGAGCATGGGCTTTCTCATTCCTCCCGACAAGGCACTGGTATGGCGCGGCCCCATGATACACAGCACAATCAATCAGCTTTTAACTCAGGTGGATTGGGGTGATTTGGACTACCTGGTGGTGGATTTGCCTCCGGGCACCGGCGATGCGCAGATGAGCCTTGCCCAGCAGATTCCCATTACCGGCGCGGTTGTGGTTACCACGCCGCAGGGGGTGTCCATCAGCGATACCCGCCGGGGCATAGATGCTTTTGTAAAGCTGGAAGTGCCGGTGCTGGGGGTGGTGGAAAACATGGCGGGAGACATATTTGGTTCCGGTGCTGGTGAAGCGGCGGCCAAAGAAATGAATGTAAACTTTCTGGGGCGCCTGCCGCTGAATGCCGCCATCGCCGCGGCCGGGGAAAGGGGCGTACCCTACCTGCTGGAAGAGGATTCATCCGCATTCAAGGAAATTGCGGGCCATGTTGCGGCGGCGTTAAGTGTGGGGGCTCTTGGAGCACGCTAATTGTGAGTGGAGGGACGGGAGAGACCGAAGGGGGTGAACCACAGATATGCACAGATTTTTATTTGAAGGGCACCTCTAAAACAAGTTCGCCAATACGCCGACAGGCAGGTATGACATTTGTGGCAAAATTATGGCAAATATCGCGAAGATTTTCCTCCAGCTCTGCTTTACTGGAACAGGAACCACGAATGGACACTAATTTCTGTCCACCTGCCTGCGCCGAGGCTTCGGTAGGTGGTTCCAAAGAATTGAACCACGAAAGATAATAAGTGCGGACAAGACTACCCACTAATAACTCTTACAGCCTTTGTATTTCTTCCGCCGTAAGACCGGTGGACCTACTGATAATGTCCATGCTTATCCCTGTATCCCTGAGGTTCTTTGCTGTCTGATGGATGCCTTTCTCCATCCCCCTCTCCATGCCTTGCTCTATGCCTTCCTCTCTTCCTTGTATTATGCCTTGCATTATGCCTTCCTCTCTGCCCTGCGCCATGCTTTTCTGGATCATGTCGCTGATAAATAACTGAGACATTTCGTCCTCCTTTTCCGATGTCTGGAATGATTCATGTCCTGCGCTGT
>MUIB01000107.1 GCA_002084135.1 Spirochaeta sp. LUC14_002_19_P3
CTGGCAATACAGCCACCAGCGGCGGCGGAATATACCTTGATAACAGCACTCTAACCCTTGTTAATAGCATAGTTTGGGGTAACAGCGGTGCTGGTAATATTTATGTATTAGATGATAGTGATTTTGAAACTATCAATCTCTACAACAGCATCCTGGAAGGTGGCACCACAGCAAGCACCACTGCTACAGGTATTAGACTACAAAATGGCAGCCCTGCTGATGCCTTAACCCTTAACACCAACGCCACTATTAACACTAATCCTAACCTTGTGGCACTCGCTGACAATGGCGGCTATGTACAAACAATGGCTATCCCTACGGGTAGCTCGGCAGCGGATATCGGCTTGTATATCCGCCAAAAAGGAACAACTTTCTACTACAGTAGCGATGCCAGCACTTGGTACAGCAACCTGGCTTTAAGCACAGCGGCAACCTTGCCTGCGGATGCGACTAACCCTATCGCTACCGATGCTCGCGGCACCGCTAGAAGCGCCAAGCCAGACGCTGGCGCATTTGAAGTCCAGTAAGAGGTACAGCAGGAAGCCCAATAGCTGGACTTCCCCGATAATATAAGGGCACCTCTAAAAAACCCATTTAGTTCTTGACTCGATCTTTTTCGCCGCTACTGCGTTGTCAAAATGCTCACGTAGCCCGGCTACGCTCCACTTTTGCCGCCCGACAAAAAATTTCTTCGTCAATTTCCTAAAGCGATTTTTTAGAGGAACCCGTAAACAAGACAGACCCGTAGTCTATTGAGTGCCTGGAAGCGCAAGGGATGCTCTGACAAAAGGGCAAAAGATATTTTTCCTGGATCAAGGATTGACAAGCCAGTTTTTTATATGTATCCCATAAATCAGCGAAAAACTCCGGCTATTTTTTCCCCGCACCCCGGACACCGGCCATCGGTGGCCAGGCATTCCGTGCTATAGCCCAAACGGCGGATTACATCCCGATGGCAGCCGGGACAGCGGGTATGGTTTGAGCCGCCAAGGTTTCCAAGGTAGACAAAGTTTAAATATTCGCGGGCTGTTTCGGCCAGAGCGGTAAGTACGGCGGCTTCGGTAGGAGGACGGGTGTACTTATGGGAGGGGTAATAGGCCGAAAGGTGAAGGGGAATGTCCGGGGATAAACCAGCAACCCAGGAACAAAGCCCCCGCATTTCGTCGTTGCTGTCATTGTCGCCGGGAACAACAAGAGTGGTCAGTTCAATCCAGGTATGTTCGTGGGCAATTTGTATGAAGCGCTTCACGGTTTCAAGATTGCCGCGGAGAGTGCGCCGGTAGTAATCGGGATTCCAGGACTTGAGGTCTATGTTGATTCCGTCTATTTGCTGGACGAGTTCCTCCGCAGGCTCGGGGTTCACCATGCCGTTGCTTACCAGTACGGTATGCAGGCCGTTTCGATGGGATTCTTCGGCGGTTTCGATGAGATATTCGGCGTGGATGCTTGGCTCCGAGTAGGTAAAGGCCAACAGCCGAACCCCAAGGTCCATGGCTCGCCGTACCACCGCGGCAGGATCGGTTTCTTTTCCATCGGTGGCAGTGGCGCGAGCAATATGGGCGTTCTGGCAGTAGGGGCAGTCCATGCTGCATCCAGCGAATCCAATCGACCATACCGGGCTTCCGGGATAAAAATGGTAGAGCGGTTTCTTTTCAATCGGATCCAGAGCACCTGCGGTAAGCCTGCCCCAGGCGGGGAGCTCAATACCCTCTGCCGTACCGCGGCGCATTCCGCAGAAGCCGAATGCGCCTTCGCGTAGGGAACACTGGTGCGCACAAAGGAGGCAGGTTGTCCTGCCGCCCTCCTGCCGAAACCAGCGTCCCCGACGCATCAGCTTAAAGCACTTCGCAAATCATCGGCGCGGTCAGTACGCTCCCAGGGAAATTCAGGCCTGCCGAAATGGCCATAGGCCGCAGTGGGATAGTAGATGGGACGCTTGAGCTTGAAGGTGTCAATAATTCCTGCCGGTGTGAGATTGAAGAGCTTTGGCAGCACGGTTTCAATCTTCTCGGCAGCCACTTTGCCTGAGCCGAAGGTGTTTACATAGACGGATACTGGTTCGGCTACTCCGATGGCGTAGGCTAACTGCACCTCGGCCTCGTCTATCAGGCCGGTAGCGACAAGGTTCTTGGCCAGATAGCGTGCCATGTAGGCGGCCGATCTGTCCACTTTGGAAGGATCCTTGCCGGAAAAGGCTCCGCCACCGTGCTTGCCCCAGCCGCCGTAGGTATCGACAATAATTTTCCGGCCTGTAAGTCCGGAATCCCCTTTGGGGCCGCCTGTTACAAAGCGCCCGGTGGGATTGATGTGGTATACAGTACGGGGTGTAAGCAACTCTTTTGGAAGAGCGGGACGGATTACCTCTTCAATCAGCCCATCCCTTACCTGCTCGTAGGAAGCCTGCTCTGTGTGCTGATGAGACAGCACGACGGTTTCAATCGCCGCCGGTTTGTTATTCTCGTAGCGAACGGTAACCTGGCACTTGCCGTCGGGGCGCAGAAAGTCCAGAATACGGGATTTTCTTACCTCGGCAGCCCGGCGCATAATGTTGTGGGAAAATTCGACCGGTGCGGGCATCAGCTCATCGGTCTGTCGGCAGGCATAGCCGAACATCATGCCCTGGTCTCCGGCGCCCTGTTCCTTATACAGGCCCGCACCTGCGGTAACTCCCTGAGAAATATCAGCCGATTGGGGCTGAATCAGGGTAAGAATGGAACAGGACTTGCAGTCAATTCCGTCTTCAGGGTTGTCATAGCCAATATCGGCCAGCACATCCCGGGCGGTTTTAACCACGTCGATATAGTGCTCGGTTGTTATTTCCCCGCCTACCAGCACTAAGCCCGTTGTCGTAAAGCATTCACAGCCAACTCGCGATTCGGGATCGTTTCCCAATGCCTTATCCAAAACCGCATCGGAAATAAGATCGCAAATTTTATCGGGATGCCCTTCTCCGACACTTTCAGAAGTAAAGATATAGTTTGTTCGTTTTTCCATGTTTTTACTATAAACGAAACAAGATTTTGGGTAAAGCCCTGGGTACCTCTAAAAAACAGCTTATTGAACCAAAAACATACAGACTTGCCGCTGGGAGCCTTACAGTTGGGGGCGCAGTTCGTACTCCATATCCAAAAGGGAAATAAGGGGTGCATTGTCGGCATCGGAATCGGGATGGAGTATGAAGCCTGCCATGATAAATTGCCCTTTAACCAGACTTTCGGGTTTGCCTGCGTACCAGAGGCCGTGGCCGAGAGGGTCTTCGGTTTCTCTTTTCAGGGGAATTTTAATCCAGGCCGGGTTTTCGGGATTGGGGGGGCCTGCCGTCCAGGATTCTTCCTGGGTGGCGAAGGAGCGGGCATAAAAATCGATTCGGGATAGATTCGGCGTATCCATTCGGACTTTTATTTCCCGCAACCAGGCGTTTGGGGAACCGGTATTTATCGCTTCGGTACGGGCATAGCCGGAAATGGTTTTTTCCTGATCGGTATAATGTGCTATGGAAAAGCGGCTGAGGGCCGCGGTGCTGAGGCGGAATTCGTCGATATAGCCGCTGAATTGCGGCGCGAGGCGAATAGGCTGATCGGAGAGTTTTCCTATCCGGGGAGCAAAAATATCGCCGCCTTCCCGGCCATTTTGGGTGGTGTGAAGCGCATCGACTGGCTTTCCGTCCACCAGATATTCCAGGAATCCCGGAGAAGCGCCGTCCGGGGTGGGCGGGAAGGCATCCCGCTTATAGCGTATCCGGTGATGCTGCCACTCGTCGGGCACCAGCGGCGAGCTACTAAGGGTAAGGGTGAGGGCTCTGTCAATATCCAGCCTGAAGAAGCGGGTAAAATGCCATACCAGCCGCCGTTTTTCCAGCCGGGCGGTTACGGACTGGGGTTTCCCGAATTCGTCGCGGCCTTCCCAGGAGAAAAAAACTTCTCCGTCCAGGAGTACCGAGGGGCGAAGGAAGAAGTCGATGGTGAAATCGTTCCATTCCCTCCCGGCACTCCATAAAGCTCCCGGCGAGGGGTAGAGGAGTATGCCGCCTTTGCCGGGACGTATGGAGGCACTGCCGCGAGCGGATACGGTTTCAACGATGCTGTATTGGCCTTCCAGTCTGTAGCGGACGGCAGGATTCCGCAGGCCCTCCGGCTCGGCGAGAAGTAGCAGGTCGATGGCGGAGGTATCTTCACTGCTGGAGAAGGGATCGCGTCCCGGTGGGGCCAGGGTGAGGGCCTTGTAGCCTTTCCAGCTGCTTACTTCCCGCAGGCTGCTGGTAATAACCCGTTTCCAGCCCTCTTCGGCCCCGAAACGGACACTCTCAGCCCAGCTCAGGGAAGAGGTCAGCAAAAAAATGGCCAAACAGACGATGGATGAGGCTGTGCGGGACTGCCTTCGCGCCAAAAGACTCCCGAAATTCAGGTGATTCACTGCTGCCGAAAACTCCTTTCTGAAATATACGAAAAAGTTGAGCTGGAGATATTCTCACTTCATCCGCTTATCGTTATTATCGGTAGTAGCCATGACTGATAAAACCACAACGGCTGAAACTGCTGTCGATTTAAAGGCCAGAGCCGCCGCCTTTCCCGCCGCGCCAGGGGTGTACATGTTCCGGGACAGCCGCGGCAGGATTATCTATGTCGGCAAGGCTGTTAGTTTGAAAGCCCGCGCTTCGTCCTATTTCAGCGGAGAGAAGGATATAAAAACCAGCTTCCTGGTGAAAAAAGCGGCGAACATTGAAGCCATCCTTACCCAGTCGGAGTACGAGGCTCTAGTGCTGGAAAACACTCTCATCAAGAAGCACAGCCCCCGCTACAATATAAACCTTAAAGACGGCAAAAGCTACCCCGTTATTAAAATTAGTGCGGAACAATTTCCCCGCGTATTTCGCACTCGGCGTATTATCCGCGATGGCTCGGAATACTACGGCCCTTATCCCAACGTGAAGGCTGTGGATGTTTATATCGACCTTATTCATCGGCTGTACCCCCTGCGGCGCTGCAAAATTCTGCGGCGGCGGGAGAAGCCCTGTCTGTACCACCATATTGAGCGCTGCCCTGCGCCCTGCACTGGCGCGGTGGACGAGGCGGAGTACGGGAAGCATATCCGCCGTATCAAGAATCTGCTTGCTGGCCGCTCGGGCACATTCCGCCGGGAGCTGGAAAAACAGATGCGGGCGGCGGCGGATGAGCTTAACTTTGAGCATGCCGCGAAACTCAGGGATGCCTTGAAGTCGCTGGAGATGGTGGATTCTGAAACCGCCCTGATGGATTTTCAGGAAAAATCCCGGGATTATATTGACTTCGCCGCCTCCGGGCGCTATGTTGTATTCGCTGTTATGCAGATGCGCGGCGGCAAGGTTATCGACCGCCAGATATTCAGCAGCGAATATGCCGGTACGCCCGCGGAGGCTCTGCCGGAATTCCTGCTCCAGTACTACTCCGAAAGCGGGCGGGAACGCCCTGAAAGCCTGTTGCTTTCCACCCCCCCCGATCCGCTGATTGAGAGGTTTTTCAGCGAAAACGATGGTGTGTGTCCTCAGATTCTCATGCCAGAAAGCAAACGCGATAAATCCATAGCGGCGATGGTGCAGCAGAACGCCGGGGCGGAGTTAGACAGGATAATCAAAGAAGAGGGGGATATTCCTGCCCTTCAGGAGCTGAAATCCCTGCTCTTGCTGCCCAAAGTACCCCGGCGCATCGAAGGCTTCGACATTGCTCAGCTCCACGGTAAACACGCCGCCGCATCACTGATATCCTTTCTCGATGGCAAACCCGATAAGGCTGGCTACCGCCATTACCGAATACGGAGCACCGGCGGTGCCATAGACGACTTCAAATCCATCGCCGAGGCCGTGGCCAGACGTTATCAGCGGCTGGTGAACGAAAATAAAACCCTGCCGGATTTAATTCTCGTCGATGGAGGCCGCGGCCAGGTATCCTCCGCTCTGAAAATTCTGAAGCTTCTGGAACTCGATGAAAAAATATCCCTTATCGGCCTCGCCAAACGGGAAGAAGAAATATGGCTTCCCCATTCCTCCGAGCCCGTCCGCCTCCCGGCTGGACACCCCAGCCTGCGCATCCTTCAGCACGTGCGCGATGAAACTCACCGCTTCGCTACCACTCACAGCCGCCGCCTGCGCTCCAAAGACCTTATCCTTTCCACCCTCGAAAGCGTTCCCGGCATAGGTCCCTCAAAAAGTGCCAAACTCCTTACTTCCTACAAATCCCTCGACGGCATATATCAACACAGCATAGAAGACATAGCCAAAACCGCCGGCATAGCCGACAGCGTTGCTGAAACTGTCCATGAATTCTTGGGCCGAACCCTGGAAAGCCGGGAAAAAGCCAAAGAAGCCAGGGAATGACAGGCAAAATTTGAATAGCTTCGCTTATCAAGAGATAAACATGCCTGCTTCACTCGATGAAGTTTTTTCTCTTTTTGAAGCCCGCACCAATCTGGAGAAGGGGGTTAGCGGAAAGATGCGGGAATACCGTTTAGACCGGATGCGGGAGCTCTGCGCATTTTTTGGAAACCCTCAGGATGCCTGCGGGGTTATTCAT
This sequence comes from Spirochaeta sp. LUC14_002_19_P3, assembly GCA_002084135.1. Lineage (GTDB taxonomy): Bacteria > Spirochaetota > Spirochaetia > DSM-2461 > DSM-2461 > UBA2779. Next base: position 6,546 of record MUIB01000107.1, read on the forward strand.
CTGGCTGGTTCAAAGGGCAAGGGTTCTACGGCTGCGTATATTGCTGCGCTGCTGGAGGCAGGCGGTGCGCGGGTGGGGGTGTATTCCTCGCCCCATTTAAGGGACTACCGGGAGAGGTTTACCCTGATGGGGGAAAAGTTTCCCGAAAGGGCGGCTTTGGAGACGGCCCATGAGTTGCTGCAGGGCTTGCCTGAGGCGGAAAAGTGTTTGAGCGGAAGGAGTCCGGCGACAACGTTTGAGTTGCTCACCTTGTTCGGATTTATGCTTTTCCGCCGCCTGGAATGTCAGTTCACAGTGCTGGAATGCGGTTTGGGGGGAAGGCTGGATGCGACAAATGTTGTAAGCAGGCCGCTGGCTGTGCTTATTACTCCGGTTGAGATGGAGCATGCGGAGATTCTGGGGTCCAGGCTGACTGATATTGCCGGTGAAAAAGCGGGGATTTTCAAGCCGGGTGTGCCGGTTTGGTGTGCGCGGCAGTCTCCGGCGGTGATGAAGGTGCTTCGAAGGCGGGCGAAGGCGATGGGGGCGGCTTTTTACGGTTTGGGTGATTCTCTGCGCCGGGTTTGTGGGTGTACTTCGGGGGTGTTCCACTGGCGGCTGGAGTGGCGGGATGCGCCGCCTGAAATAATTATGCTAGGTATGGGGGGAAAATTTCAGGCTCTGAATGCGGCACTTGCGATTGCCGCGATGCGGGGGATAATACCTGCTTCAAGCAATATTGACTTAGGCTTGTTGGCCGATGTAAGGTTGCCCGGCCGATTTCAGATTTTTCGGAGGAGTCCGCTGATGGTTCTCGATGGGGCGCATACTCCCAGGTCGGTGGGAGGGACGGCGGCGGCCTTCGCGGCTCTGGCGGGGGATTGTTCCTTTGCGGAAGCCATACTGCTATTCGGCTGCGCGGAAGGGAAAAATCATAAACAGATGGCGCGGGTACTTGCGGGGCCGGGAAAGGGTCAGTTTAAGCATGTTATTGTAAGTACGCCTGGAACATTTAAGCCGTCCGATCCGGCGGCGGTAGCGGAGTCTTTCAAGCGAACCGGGGCAAGGGTGGAGCTTGTTCCCAATCCGGTGCTGGCCTGGGCGAGGGTGCTGGAATTGGCTGGTAGCGCACGGCCTGTTCTGGTTACTGGTTCATTTTACATGGCGGCGGAGATTGCCCGGATGGGGGGATGAAAACGGTTGAACTTCTTCAAGGAAGACTGTCGATACGGTTTTTCAGGTCAACACCAAAAAATTAAAACACAATGCGATACCGCCAGTGCCCATTCTGCCTGGTAAGCAATGCGGTTTCTTCTCCGTGTTCATCTGTAACAAAAAGAATTTCCGCTAAGGGCGGATAGTGAACGGTTGTCTCTTCCGGCGGTTTTCCCTCCCTTAAGGCTGAAGCTGTTTTCGAATCGGCGGAATATTCCACTATGCCAATCCTGTGGAAAAAGTCCCGGGGCGCTATACCGTTTTCGGCTGCTTCATCAACCCGAAAAGGATCTATGGCTGTTCGGCAAAGCCGCAGGCAATGAGCGCGGCTGCCGCAGGCTATGCCCATATCCCGTGCAATAGACCGTATGTATGTGCCCTTGGAGCATTTAATACGTACAGCAAGATCCGGCGGCTGCCATGAAAGTATTTCAAATGTGTGGATAAAAACTCCGCGGGGCGGCAGCTCCACAGTCTGCCCTTGCCGGGCACTCTGATAGGCCCGCTTCCCCTTAACCTTAATCGCTGAATAGACTGGCGGCACCTGCTTTATCTCGCCGCGAAAGAGGGAAGCCGCATCGGCAATCGTTTCATATTCGGGCACTGCGGCTGCCGCAATAACTTTCCCCTCGGTATCCAGCGTATCCGTTTCCTCCCCAAAACGAAAAATAGCCTCATACTCCTTTGGCAGCCCCTCCGCCAGAAAAGCCGCCCGGGTCATTTTCCCCGACAACGCAATAAGCAGGCCGGACGCAAACGGATCGAGAGTACCGGCATGGCCAACCTTTTTTGTTCCGATTCGTCGCTTCAATTCACCCAAAGCCGCGAAGCTGGAAATTCCCGGCGGCTTATCCAGCAAATAAACCCTTGAAGGGGGTATTTTACTCATAGAATATCTCTTTCCCATATAATGGAATACTGTGGATATACAGCTACATACAGTATTGTGTGTAAAAGACTATTTTTCCAGTGCCCGGTGCGAAAACTAATCTTACTTTATAGTTTCAAAGAATCCTGTTTGCCTGTTTTTACGGCAGTTATCGTGCATAAAATACTGTCCATTCATAGCAATATACACACCCACCGGTAAAGTTTGAACAAAGGCGATAGCCGCGCCAAGGTTGAAAAGACCATCCGAACTTCCAAATTTGTATGGAATCATGGCTCCAACCAAAATAATGGTTTTGCCGCTGCAATTTTCCGCTATTGTCCGGGCGGTTTCCACCATTGTATCAGTGCCGTGTGTGATAATAATTTTATCACTTTCCGTTTTGGCTATATTTTGAGCGATTGATTGGCGATCGGCCTCCGTCATATCCAGACTGTCGATCATCATTAGAGTGCGTATATCCACCGGAACACGGTTCCGCCCAAGTGTAAGCATTTCAGGCAGGTGGGTATCCTTGAAGAAGAGGGTACCGTCCAGTTCATTGTATTCTTTATCGAAAGTTCCCCCCGTCAAAAATATTTTGATTTTCATACACTTCCTATAAATATTGAAAATATCCTGATCTTTTATGGCGTTGACAAGAATACGCCATTCTCACGCTGAAGACCTTCCTTGCGCAGGCAGATCGGGAATGTGGACAAGATCCCTGGGTTTTGAACCGTTTGCCGGTCCAACAATGCCCCGCTGTTCCATTTTTTCCACCAGACGCGCTGCCCGGTTATAGCCAATTTTAAGCCGCCGTTGCAAATAGGAAGCCGAGGCCTTACGGGTACTGATAACTATTTCTAATGCCTTGTCATAGACCGGATCATCGCCACTGTCAGACTCCAGTTGAAAGTCGTCTCCATCGTCATCATCAAAAAACATCTCTTCATCTATATAATCCGGTTCGCCAAGAGTTTTTATATGTGCCACCATGCGTTCCACTTCCTCTTCAGCCAAATATGCACCCTGCATACGTGAAGGAAAGGGATTCCATGCGGAGGTAAAAAGCAAATCACCTCTGCCTAACAGTTTTTCCGCCCCCATGGCATCCATAATAATGCGGCTATCGGTTTTACCGGCAACCATAAAGGCAATGCGGCTGGGAAAGTTCGCTTTAATCAGTCCGGTAATAACATCAACCGATGGCCGCTGCGTTGCCAGAACCAGGTGTATACCGACAGCCCGGCTCATTGCTGCCAATCGAGCCACAATTCCTTCCAATTCTTTGCCGCTGGTTGCCATGAGATCGGCAAATTCATCAATGATAATTACAATGTAAGGTAGCGGCATTGTGGCCAAATTTCGATCTTTTATTCTTTTGTTATAGGAATTCATATCCCGGACTCCCTGGGAATCCAGCAGTGAATAGCGCCGTTCCATTTCGTATAGCCCCCACTGAAGAGCCTGAAGCGCTTTTTTCGGTTCTGTAATAACCGGTGTGAGCAAATGGGGTATGTCATTGTAAAGTTTAAGTTCTACAATTTTAGGATCCACCATAATCATTTTTACTTCCTGGTGACTGCGGGAGTAAAGAATAGATGCAATGAGTGAATTAACGCTTACGGATTTGCCTGAACCGGTAGCGCCTGCAATAAGGAGATGGGGGGTTCGGGTAAGATCGATAATCTGATTGTCGCCGCTGATGTCTTTACCAAGAATTACCGGTATCTTTGCTTTGGAGTCCTGAAATTCTTCGGATTGTATTACGCTACTAAAGGATACAATGGATCTTTTTTTGTTTGGAACTTCGATGCCTATGGCGTGTTTGCCAGGTATCGGCGCAACAATCCTTACCCGGCTGGCAGCAAGACGAAGGGCAATGTTATCCTGTAGATTAACGATACTGCTTATCTTTACACCCGGCGAGGGAAGTAATTCATACATTGTAATTACCGGCCCCCTGCGTATACCTGTAACATGGGCCTTGATTTTAAATTCACTCAACGTTTGTTCAAGAATATCCGCTCCATTGCGGGTGTACTCATCAATACCCGAAAAATCTTCATCGGGATAATCTGTTAGAATTCCATTAACCGGAACTTCATATCTCTTGCCGAAAGGATAATGGTATTCGGGTTCTTTTTCAGCCTCTAATTCCTCCGGCAGGACATTATAGTCTGGATTTTCGTCCTGGTTTTCTATAAATTGATCTTCCATTACTTCAAAATGCTTAGAAATAAACTGTTCTTCCGGGACACGTGAATATTCGTATTCCGCGTGATAATCATCCTGGGGAATTTCTTCCTGAGCAGGTTTCTGTGACGAGAATTCACCGTGTTCTTCCTGCTCTTCTTCCTGTTCTTGTTCCTTAAGTTCCATCTTGTTTTCTTCTGGTTTGAGAACACGATAAAGAATTTCCTCTACTGGAGAAGTGTTTAAACTGTTATCTTCTGAAGAATTATTTTGAAATGGCTGCTCTTGCATCTCAAGCTCCGCCGACTGTTTTACTCGAACTTCCACAAGACCGAGCAATTCAAGTACGTTCCATGCCCTGGATTTTATAACATTAAAATCCAATACTCTATTATGTGCTCCTCTAAGAACAATAAATTTTATGATTCCTGCACATTCAAGAACAAACAGCAGTGAAAAGATGATTCCTGCCGGAAAAACTCCCATACTGTTTATAATAGCGTTCACAGCCAGTAAATTTGTATTGCCTGCCATAATTTGAAGTGTTATGGCAAATGTAAGAAACGGTATTGGAGAAACCCAGAATATCAATTGTATTTTTTTTGTTAATTTTTTATATCTTAACAGTATACCGCCAGAAAGAAGAATAGCTGGTATGTACAGTGCTGCCAAATGAAATTTTTCAAAGAGAAAAGCCCCGGGTAGCGTAAGGGCTGTTACGGCTTTTAAGGCAGCAAACGGAATCGCTAAAAAAAGATACGCCGCTGAAAAGAAGTATATATAATATAAACGTTTAGGCATTAAATAAGGTCTCCTCTATCTGATTATCGGAAAATTTGATAAGCGGGATTAACAGCAGATAGAGAGTTTTATTCATTTAATGGTATATATCTTAATTTTATTTATATTTAAAACAGGATATTTCTTTTTGATTATTTTTAGAATTTTTCTTTCTTCCATTCTGAACTTTTGAATCCAACCGGGATGATCGGCTTCTAATACAAGGATTCCATTTACAACATCCTTGGGAATAACATGGAATGACAACTCATTTCCGGCAATTTGACTCCATCCTGATGTCAGCGTTGTATATTCCCCTGTAGCTGAAGGAATATATTTTTCAAATAAGCCATTAAGTACTTCTCCTGCTTGTACAAACGGGCTATCTTCGTTCATGAAATTCACCATCTATAACTTCGAATGTCTGCGAATCATTTTCAGACCGAATTATATTTTCTTTTGGTAAAAACGTATAAAATATTTGCTCCGCTTCTGGAAGTCTCTCGCAAAAAAGCTGCTGTCTTCCTGGGTCTAATTCCAATAAAACATCATCCAGAAGCAACAATGGTTTTTTGTTAGTAATTTTACGGTAAAATTGGGTTTGCTCACGTAAAGAACCATCTAAAACTATTTACCCGGGCAAGCAGCTGCTTGACAGACCTCCTCCTCATCCCAGTTTCCTGTACAGTTTGCCCCTCCAAAATAAGGTCCTACGCATTCTCGGCTCCTAAAGCGTGTTCCGTTTGCACAGGTAACTGAACATTCGCTCCACTGCGCCCATTCCGTAAAGATACCATCAACTATTTAACAGTTCATGGAGAAAAAAATTCATAGACATCTGAGTAGAAAAAAAATATTCGAATCGAAAAGATATAAAACTTAATCAACATAAAAAAGAGGGCTAAATAAGGTTATATGCGTTATTAATAGGAATGATAAACAATCCTAGAATTAGAGAATTATAGAAAATGTATGACGAACAAAGCTGGATGTCCAGGTGACGAAAAACAGAGTATGCAATTTACCTCGTATGCTGAGGAAAAAACGTTTAATAGCGTTTTCTTCGTTAAAGAATGACCAAAAAAGTATGACCAGCAAAGTTGAATGTCCAGGAATCGAAAAACTGTACACGCTATACGTTGTATGCTGAGGTAAAGAAGCTTGATAGCACTTTCTATGTTTCGAATTACTTATCGTGTATTGCGGCAATATACTTATACAACTTTCCAGAGAGGACAATTGTTTCTTGAAATAGCATACACTGCCATTTTAGTTAAAAGGAAAGCAACCCAAACGATGATTATGTCTTCAACGGTGGATCTTGACATATTATTATAATTAGCGAAAAGTAGTAGTATTTGTTTTGCCCATTTCATGGCTATAATAGATTTTGTTCAACCTTTGTAAACAAATACTTGTATGTTTTGGCTGTAGTTTGATGACATATACGATTCATTGAAGTGGGCATGATTAAAAGTTTGTGGGTGATTTCACATTGTTGAGGGTCACAGTTCTAAAATGCTATCATTTTAACTACAACCCAAGATAAGAAATAACTGATGCAAGCATGCAATATATATGTATAGATATAGCATCTGATGCTTATATGATTTCTGGAATTTAATAAGTGCTGGCTTCTTACTCGCTTGAAAGTCGTAATTAAAATTTAAGTATTTTGATGCTCCAACTTTCTGAACTTTCTCAGCATCTCTATCGCACAAGTGCTACCTAAGATAATTGGCTCCTATAAAGTAGATATGGTGTTCATTATAAAATCATGATTAAACTATTGTTAGCTGAATAATCCCAGAGGTAACTGCTCCTGAATTAAGATATTTTCAAATGTAGCGCACGTTATAAAGCCCATTTAATTGCTATACTATATATTCTTTAGACCGTGATAACTCAATCAGGTATGTGTTGGCAGTATTCTGATATAAACTTATATCAATTGACAGTGGATTTCGCTGTGTGCCTGATTAATAAGGGGTGGGGTATATATAGGTGCTGTTGAGGGTCATACTATCGTACAGCCACATCTTCTGTATACAACAAAAGACAATAATAATAATAATAATAATAAAAACCCGCATCAAGTCTTTATCATATAAGTGATAACATAAATATTTGGCAGTATTACTAGATAAAATGGGTACTGTAAAATCATTAATTGCAAGCTGAATTCTTCCAGAGTTGTGTGCCCATAACTCAGATATTTTTCAAGTTTTAAACTGTGCTTAATCAGAATGCTTTTTATTAGGGGTAACCGTTATGGAATGAAATATACAATAGATTGATCAAAGTGGGTGGCAAAGAGGCAATAAGGTAGCGGGTGCGGGGAGGGGGTGCGGGGAGTGGGGGTGGGGGTCGCGGGGATTTGATCTTCTCTTGCATGTCCTGAATAGTCCATGCTTATATGACATCAAAATTTGCGGATGAACAGCATTTAGATTGATAAAGGAATGAACAACTGTTATAAAACGATTCATGATGGCCAGAGTGAGATATTGTTTTGACTGTGACAGCTACTGGGTGACTTCTTTTCAATGAAGCTAACACCAGACTTTAATCGTTGTGTGGTTAGTGCTGTGTTTAATATTTGTACACGGCGAAATATGTAGTGATACTTCAATCACTTTTCTCATCTTCATATAGATGAATTTGAAGAAATTTATCACTGTCTTGCATTATCCCTCTTCTTGCATGAATTAATGTCACTGGTTGTTATCAATATAACGACTTCAACTTCCCTTTTGTTAGATTTCCACTTCTTTGAGACACAATTCCTCACTCTCCAGCATAGTGGGTGTATGTATCACAACTCATTACAAGGACTAGAAATGGTTCAGCTTTTCAAACAATTTACTTCAAAAGGACGGCTGCTTAAGAGCTCTTGACACCGCTACTTTATTATCTAGTTTAATTCAAAACAGGTGTCTGCATAAAGTATGTTCAGTAAGAGTCATAGCTAACTTGTTTGCAGCTACAAATGTGATAAGTAATATGTAGCTTTCTTTACCAGGCTAGACACTGAATAGAAACTTTTCCTGGGAACCCAGCAGGTACAACTAACAAGGCCGAAGATGCTTACTATTGCTGCCACACGAGTGTACCTCATTTACGTCCATGGTTTTCTAGATCGACGGAATAATCGAATTCACCCAACGTTATCAGCATACGTGTTTGGGTTAATAGACATTTGTAGTTTTTCTTCTGACTTCAAACTCTTGCTCAGTAACTAGACTTCATAGATTACCACTACAAACGCTACAAAGTGATCAGGATAACCTTTCTTTCATGGAATCCGCGGATGATTGTGCTCAATTTCTTTCCTGTGAAACTGATAATTTTATTATTTTACGACTCATTCTGTGGAACAGCATACTAGATTTGCTTAATTCCTATCAGGTTTGATTGTTTACTGCTCTTTCCAAGATTTTGTTCTAGCACTTGATGTCGAAGTTGTTATTTGCCTTTCATCAGCCGATACGTTACTCTGGATGTCAATGGTAGCATCTTGGACAACTTTCAAATGACGTCTCTGTTGGATTCGATTTCACTTTTATCGGGCTGATGGTAGAAAAACCCTATATAACAAGGTAACACGGAATGCTTTGAAGCTATATGTGCACAATAGCCAATAGCATGTGCTCTTTCCAGATCAACCCTACATTATCAAAATATCATATTTTCATCAATATATGATAGTCCAGTGCAAATATTCTATTCAAATGCTATTTAATGCCATTTAGAGACGGCTTTGTGGAGGAGGAAGAAGAAGAATAACAACAGAAAATGAATCCAAAGCACACTTCTGTGAAGATATTCAACTTAAAACTAGAATTGTCAGAGGATCTGAATATAGCCCCGCTAGAGCGCTATCTTCCTGAGAATTTTTTTCATTAATGACCAATACATGTAAATACATAAATATGAAAACCTACAAAGAAACATAACTCTGTGAGTTATGGACCCTTGGCCTCTGCTTCCGTAAGCACGATGCATCCATCCATTGTCCATGTTTATACCAAGTTTCAGCTTGTTGGCTTTCATAGTCCCCAATAAAAATATTACAAAATGTGAAGTCACGGAAATACGGAATAACGGAATAACGGAATTACGGAATTACGGAATGACGGAAGGACATGGCAAATCCAATATAGCCCCAGTTTTTCAAAGCGGGGCTATTATAATTTTGTCATGTTTTTTGGGAATAGTTATTTATCTACTAAATAGATCTCATACATCTTCAGAAACTCTTTCTAGATAATAAAGACATTGTAGATTTTAAAAAATGGAGCATAAAACTAGCTTAATTAAGGTATGTCTTACAAGGGAGTATTTGGCCAGCATTTATTAAGTTCCACAAAAGATAAGCACCATCATCTGTTTCTATGAATACATGCTGCATGCTTTATAAGTGACTGCATTTAATTAGATATATAAAAACTGGTGGCAGATAGGTAATAAGGCCCTAAATCATACACAGTTAACCTACCACTTTTTTATCAGGCACAGAGCAAAGAATATTACTAATCAGTTTTATATTTCATCACATTTCTGCCAACACATACTACATTGAGTAACTGCAGTTTGAAGAAAATCTGGCGTAGCCATGAATTGGACTTTTTAGCGTTTTCTACATAAAAATGACTTAATTCAAGGGCAGATAATCCAGCCTACAATAATTCTGTCATGAATTTATAATAACCGTTATATCTTTATAGGAGCCAAATATTTTGGCATTACTTATGAGATAAATGGATGTCAGGTTTTTCCTAAAAATTGGAGTATAAAATAGCTTAAATTCAGTTACGACTTTTAAGTTGGTAAAATGCCAGTAGTTACATGTGCTAAAAATAATACTAGCGCAAGCTGCTGTCTATGCATATATGTTCCATGCTTGAATGATTTTTCCCATTTAGGGTTTGTAGTAAAAAGAATAGCATTTTTGTTCTGAGACCCGCAACGATGTGAAATTATCTGACCCACCTTTAATCATGCCCAGAGCAGTAAACACAATACATATCGATCTAATATTTTGTTAAACTACATCCAAAACATACTTGTTTCAGTTAACAGAAGTTGAATAAGATCTAATTTAGGCATGAAAGTGACTGAGACTGCTCTTTGGTGAAACCAATACCAATAACGGACACTAAAAATACCTGAAATATTCAGTAAAACCATGTTTGTCGTCACCGTTTTGAAATATCTGTTATGCTTATTTTAAAAAAAAATTTACCACATACTGTTAAATCAAAATCGGTTAATTTATTTTCAATTTTTATTAGTTTTCTACCGTAAAGCAATAGAGATGCATAAAC